>NZ_BPRG01000079.1:0-36908 GCF_036984265.1 Pseudonocardia sp. D17
CCAATCCGAAAAACAAGCTCGACACACTGTTGAGTTCTCAAAAGACACCCGCACACCATCGACCAACCCTCGAAAGGGCCGGAGTCCCGGGGCGCCCGCAACAACATACTCTCCGAAGAGAGCCGCCTTGCGGGAGGTGGTCAGCGGGCCTGGTGACCGTTCCCCTCGGGGCCCGTTCTGTCCGGCGTCTCGCTGACGAAGAGAAAGTTACAGGAGCCCGTGAGGGCCCTGCAAATCGCCCCCCTCAACACACTCTGACCTGCGAGAACAGGCCCGAAATCGGGCCGATTCGGGGCCTCTCATGACCCAGGTCACGTCCGTGATTGTCGATCTCCCGGGGTCGCGACGCGACGCTCGGCCGATCGTCGCAGGTCAGCGGGGCGGTGATCGTCGAAAAAAAGTTCAGCCGCGCCCGATGTAGGGCATCGTGCGGGCGGCAATCGTCATGAACTGGACATTCGCCTCGAGGGGCAGGCCCGCCATGTAGAGCACCGCCCCGGCGACGTGCTGGACGTCGAACGTCGCCTCGGCGGCGACCGACCCGTCGGCCTGGCGCGCCCCGGTGGAGAAGCCGGCCGTCATGTCCGTCGCGGCGTTGCCGATGTCGATCTGGCCGCAGGCGATGCCGAAGGGCCTGCCGTCGAGGGACAGGCTCTTGGTCAGGCCGGTGACCCCGTGCTTCGTGGCGGTGTACGCGGCGCTCCACGGCCGTGGCACCTGCGCGGAGATGGACCCGTTGTTGATGATGCGGCCGCCCTGCGGCGACTGCGCCCGCATCTGCGCGAACGCGGCCCTGGCACAGAGGAAGGAGCCGGTGAGGTTGGTGCGCACCGTCTCGAGCCAGGCCTCGACCGGCAGCTCGTCGGGCGTCGCGGAGGTCCCGAAGGTGCCGGCGTTGTTGAACAGGACGTCGACGCGGCCCCAGCGCTCCCGGACGGCGTCGAACAGGGCGTCGACGGATCCCGGGTCCCCGACGTCGGTGACGACGGTGAGGCCGTCGGCACCGTCGAGCGTCTCGACGAGGGGCCCTTCGCGACGCCCGGCGAGTGCCAGCCGGTACCCCGCGTCGCGGAACGCCCGCGCCACGACCCGCCCGATCCCCGAACCCGCGCCCGTCACCACCACGACAGGGCCGTCCGACACCGTCATCGATCTCCTGCCCGTGAGCGTCGTGACCGCCCGGCGACCGCACCGGCGATCTTGTCCTCACAGACTGGCGTGGCGGCTCGCGTCGCGCCACCCCTTCGACGGCTCCGGACGGATCCACCCCTCCGGACCGGCGAGAACTGTTTCAATGGAGCCATGACCGCTCCGCCCCCGCCGTCCGGATCGTGGGATCCCGGCGGCCGACCGGGTCCACTCACCTCCGAGGACCGGAACTGGGCGATGGCCGCACACGTCGGCAGCATCGTGACGGCGTGGTTCGCCCTCGGCCTCATCGCGCCGCTGGTCGTGCTCCTGCTCCGGGGCGACGCCTCGCCGTTCGTCCGGCGGCACGCCGTCGAGTCGCTGAACTTCCAGATCAACGCGTTCGTCCTCACTATCGTGTTCGCGCTGCTGATGTTCGTGCTCGTCGGCTTCATCCTGCTGCCGGTCTACGGCGTCTTCTACCTCGTCTGCGTCGTGATCGCGACGGTCAGGGCGTCGAACGGCGAGGAGTACCGCTACCCGCTGACCGTCCGGCTCGTCTCCTGAGCGCCACGGGCAGGGGCGCGGCGACGGCCGGCACCGGGCGCGTCGGCTGGTTCGACTGCGCGGCAGGGGCGGCCGGGGACATGCTGCTCGCCGCTCTCGTCGACGCGGGCGCCGATCTCGACGTGGTGGCCGAGCACGTCGGAAGGCTCGGTGTCGAGCCGATGACGTTGCGTCGCACGCTCGTCGAGCGGCACGCCATCGGCGCGGTGAAGATCGACGTCCTCGCCCCGGCCGATGCCGAGCACCGGACCTGGAAGGGCGTCCGCGCGCTGCTCGACGCGGCGGACCTGCCCGGGCCCGTCGCCGCGCTGGCGCACGACGCGTTCGCCCGGCTCGCCGCGGCGGAGGGCCGCGTCCACCGCATCGACCCGCAGGACGTGCACTTCCACGAGGTCGGGGCCCTCGACGCGCTCGCCGACGTCGTGGGGGTGGCGTCGGCGTTGCACCTGCTCGAGCTCGACGAGCTGCACGCGAGCCCGGTCGCGCTCGGCAGCGGGACGAGCCGGGGCAGCCACGGGCTGATCCCCGTTCCGGCCCCCGCGACGCTGGAGATCCTGCGCGCGGCGCAGGCGCCCTGCTACGCAGGTCCGTCGCCGCGCGAGATGTGCACCCCGACGGGCGCGGCACTGCTCGCGGCGGCCGTGACCACCTGGGGGCAGCTGCCGCGGATGGTTCCGCGGGCCATCGGCGTCGGCGCGGGATCGCGGGACCTCGCCGAGGTGCCCAACGTCGTCCGGCTGGTCGTCGGCGACCGGGCCTGAATCCCGTCGGGATCAGGCAGTCGGGGTCAGACAGTCGGGGTCAGACGTTGGCCCCCGCGGCGGTGATCGGCCACCGGCCGACGATCGCGCCACCTGCCGACACGACGTACTCGCGCGCGAGGTTGGCCGCGGCGCAGACGTGGTTGGGCGCCATCGCGAGCCGCTCACCCAGCTCCGGCAGCGCGACGCCCTCGGGGAACGCGACGACGGCGTGGTGCTCCGAGAGCAGCACGACGCGCGCCTCCGGTACCGACGGCACCCGGCCCGCGCCCGTCGCCCACACTGGCCGATCGGCGCCGAGGACCTTGCCGCCCGCATCGAGCACGACCCGGCCGGCCTCGCGGGACACGACGGTCCCGACCGCGGTGAGGGCCACGTCGTCCCAGCCGCAGGTGCCGAGCTCGACCTGCTGCGCGTCGTTGAACACGTAGACGCCCGGGCGGACCTCGGTGAGCACGGTCGGGTCGCTCGCGGCGAGCGTCGGCGTCGAGCCGCCGCTGACCTCGAGCACGTCGAAGCCGTTGCCCCGCAACAGCTCGGCCGCCTTCGCGAGGGCCGCGGACTCGTCGGCGGCCGCACCGGCGGCAGCACCCGGTGCATAGCCGTGGCCGGGGAAGGTGAAGACCCCCGCGACGCGCAGCCCGGCGCGGTCGGCCGCACGGGCGACCTCGGGCGCGCGCTCGGGCGCGACTCCGCTGCGTCGCATCCCGCTGTCGATCTCGACCAGCACCGATGCGCCGGTCCCCGCCAGGGCGAGGCCCAGATGCCGGGCGGCCTCCGGCGAGTCGACGCCCACCCGGAGGTCCACCCGCTGCGCGAGTGCCCGCAGCCGCGCGCCGCGAGGGCCTGCGGCCCAGACCGGATAGGCGACGAAGAGGTCCGTCGCCCCGGCGCGGCAGAAGATCTCCGCCTCGGAGACGGTCGCGACCGTCAGGCCCACCGCGCCGGCCTCGACCTGGCGACGCGCGATCTCGGGGCTCTTGTGCGTCTTGACGTGCGGCCGTAGCCGCAGCCCGGCCGCGCGGGCGTGCTCGGCGGCGCGGTCCAGGTTGCGGGTCAGGACGTCGAGATCGACGGCGAGGTACGGGGTGGCCGGCTCGTCGGTCATGAGCCCATCGTGCGTGATCGTCGAGAGGTTCCGGGCATCGGATGCGGCCGCTAACATCGACTGATGCCGATCAATCTGGTGCAGACGCCCGACCTCGGCTCCGCCGTCGCGTTGTTCCGGTCCCTCGGCGACCCGACGCGGCTGGCCATCGTGACGCGCCTGGCGGCGGGCGAGGCCCGGGTCGTCGATCTGACGAGGCTGCTCGGGCTCCCGCAGTCGACGGTGTCGTCGCACCTGGCGTGCCTGCGCGACTGCCGGCTCATCACGTACCGGACCCAGGGACGGCAGTCGTTCTACTCGCTGAGCCGACCGGAGCTCGTCGAGCTGCTGCGCAGTGCCGAGGGCCTGCTCGCCGCGACGGGCGCCGCGGTCGCGCTGTGCCCGGTCTGGGGCGACGAGGGGCGCGGCGAGGATGGGCGCGGCAAGGATGGGCGCGACACCGACGGGCGCGCCGACGAGGCGGCGTCGTGACCGTCCTGCCCGGCCACCGGCGCGACGTCCTGACCCGCCGGATCCGCCTGCTCGTCGCCACGACGATCACCTACAACGTCGTCGAGGCGGTCGTCGCGATCGCGGCGGGGACGGTCGCGTCGTCGATCGCTCTGGTCGGGTTCGGGCTGGACTCGGTGATCGAGGTCAGTTCGGCGGCAGCCGTCGCCTGGCAGTTCGCGGGTCCGGACCCGCAGCGCCGGGAGCGGGTCGCACTGCGCCTGATCGCGGGCTCGTTCGTCGCGCTGGCCTGCTACGTGTCCGTCGAGTCGATCCGTGGGCTCGCCGGCGCGGCCGAGCCGGAGCGCTCGCCGGTCGGCATCGCACTCGTCGCGCTGAGCGTGCTGGTGATGCCGTTCCTGTCCTGGGCGCAACGCCGGGCGGGCCGGGAGCTCGGCTCGTCGAGCGCGGTCGCCGACTCGCGGCAGACGCTGCTGTGCACCTACCTGTCGGCGGCGGTGCTCGCCGGTCTGCTGCTCAACGCGACGCTCGGCTGGTGGTGGGCCGATCCGGTGGCGGGCCTCGTGATCGCCGTGCTCGCCCTGCGCGAGGCGCGCAACGCCTGGCGCGGGGAGCTGTGCTGCGCGCCGACGGCAGGTCGAGCGGCCGCCGACGACTGCGACTGCTGCTGACCCGCTGCGCACGTGAACGGGCCGCTCACCGGTCGTCGTCCGGTGAGCGGCCCGTCGGGTCGCCGCCGCCGTGGATGCCCCCATGACCCACGGTGGCGGCAGGCTCTGTGGCCGGTCTTCGATCAGCTGTGGTGGTAGCTGCTCGAGTGGTCGTAGCTGTGGCACGAGTCGTCGCGGTTGTCGTGGCACTTGCTGTAGTCGTCGTAGCACTTGTCGTCGTAGTCGTCGCACTTGCTGTAGTCGTCGTGGCAGTGCTTGTTGTAGTCCCAGTCGTGCTTGTAGTCGTCGCTGCAGTGCTTGTTGTAGTCCCAGTCGTGGTTCTTGTGGCTGCTGTACGAGGAGGAACAGTGGCTCTTGAACATTGCGGGCCTTCTTTCCGGAGTGTGGGGCCGGATCGGTGTTCGTCCGGTGCAAGAAGAATGCCTCCGGGACGCAGCCGGTTCGACCGAGCAGCCCCTACGACCCCGTGCCCGTGACCCCCCTTTCCGAGCGGGGGACAACCCCACCCGGGGTGCGCCTCATGCCGCGGACACGGCGGGGCGGGCGAACAACGCGCGGACGGCGGGCCGCGTCGCCGCCCACAGCAGCCCGAGGCGAAGACGCCTGATCAGGAACGTGTGGACGACGGCGACGATCACCACGACGACCGCGCGCGACCACGGACCCGCGCTCAGCCCGTCCCGGATGCCGGCGAGGTCCGCGCCGGACGGCAGGTCCATCCGGGCGAGCTGGTAGTCGACCAGGCTCTGGCGGAACGCGATAACAGCGCGGCGAGCACCGCCGAGAGCGCGAGGTCGACCAGCAGGAGTGTGATGACGCGCCACAGTCGGGAGAGGGTGTCCACCGGCTCTGTCTGGCTCGATCATCGGGCGGTCGGCGACGCACCGTGGGGGCCGGCCGTCACTGAACGACCATGACACATGTCAGTCCCGGACAATTGCAGAAATCGTTCGAATATGATATGGTTGCAATTCTCCGGGTTATCGTCGACGGTATGCCGACAGATTCCTGGTCCGCGGCCGATCCCGATGTCGTGGCCTTCCTCCATCACCTTTCCGAGGGCGCTGCCGACGCGTTCGCCCCGACATTCCTCAGCACCGACCCGGTCGGCGCGACCGTGGTCACCCGGGAGGCGCTCGCCGCCGCCCTGCCCGCGCGGGCGCAGCTGTTCGCCCGGGCCGGGGTCGGGCCGCTGCGGCTCGACGAGGCGCGGCAGATCGTGCTCGACGACCGGCACCTCCTCGTCGCGACGAGCTGGCAGGCGTCGTCGCTGCGCCTCGACGCCACCTACCTGCTGCGCCGCGAGCCCGCCGGCCTCCAGGTCCTCGTCTACCTCAACCATCACGACGTCCGGGCCCTGCTCGCCGACCGGCGATGAGTTCGGGCGCCCGGGACGGTCACGTGTCGAAAGGACGGACGACCGGAAGGAGCCGACCATGGGCAGGGTCCTCGCGAGCATCACCACGTCGGTCGACGGATACGTCACCGGCCCGGACGCCGGTCCCGACCGCGGGCTGGGCGTCGGCGGGGAGCGCCTGCACTACTGGGTGTTCGGCGGCCCGTGGACCTATGAGAACGAGCCGACGGGCGCGCCGGATCCGGTCGACAAGAGCTACCTCGACGACGCCATGGCCGACCTGGGCGCCGTGATCTGCGGGCGCAACACCTATGACTCCGCCGGTGCGTGGGGTGGCCGGAACCCGTGGCCGGACGGGCCGCTGTACGTCGTCACCCACCGTGTCGAGGACCAGCCGGACCCCGACGCCGGGTTCGTGTTCGTCGACGGGTTCGACGCAGCGCTCGCGCGGGCCCGGGAGTCGGCGGGCAACCGCGCGATCAACGTCATGGGCGGGGCCGCGACGATCCGGCAGGCCCTGGCCGGCGGACACGTCGACGAGCTCGGCATCTCCGTCGCACCGCTCGTGCTCGGGGGCGGGACCCGGTTGTTCGAGGGGTTCACCGGGGACCTCGACCTCGAGCGCATCGACGTCCGGGTCTCACCCTGGGCCACGCACCTGCGATACCGCGTGGTGCGCTGACGCCCTGGGTCCCGGACGTGCGACGGCCCCGCCTCCCCGAGGAGGCGGGGCCGCTCGGCCGGTCGGGCGTCAGAGTGCGGTGGCGATGCCGTTCGCCAGCGCGCCGACCTGCTGGACGATCTGCTGAGCGCTGGCCACCGGACGGCCGAGGTTCGACGCCGGAGTCTGGTGACCGCGCCGGTCGGCGTTGCCGTTGCCGTTGCCGCTGCCGTTGCCGTTGCCGTGGTTGCCGTCGCGGTCCCGGTCGCCGCCGTTGCGGTGGTCGCTGCCCGGGCTGCGGCCGTCGTTCCCGCGACCCCTGTCGTCGTTGCCCCGCCCGCGGTCGTCGTTGCCCCGGCCCCGGTCGTCGTCGCCCCGGCCCCGGTCGTCGTTCCCGCGACCCCGGTCGTCGCCACCACGGCGGTCGTCGCCACCACGGCGGTCATCGGAACGGCCGCCGCGGTCATCCCAGCGGGCAGCGCGATCGTCGTTCCCGCAGCCGCCTCGATGCCGGTCGGACTGCTGGTGACCGCCGCGGTTCCACTGGTCGTCGTCCCAGCGGCCGTGGTTCCACGGGCCGCCGTCGGAGTCGTCGTCGCTCCAACGGTCCCAACCGCCGTTCCAACTGACCCACTGCCAGTCGCGGTGCTGCTGGTGCACGTGGCCGCGGTGGTGAGCGTGGTGGTGACGAGCGTGGTGGTGACCCCGGTGGTCGCCGGCGCGGTCACGCCCGTCCCAGCGTCCGTCACGGTCCCGGCCGTCCCAGCGCCCGTCACGGTCCCGGGAGTCCGAGCGGCTGTCCCCGCCGCGCGGGTCCCCGCGGCCGTCGCGGGTGCGGTCGCCATGACCACGGTCCCGGTCGCCGTCGTGCCGGTCCCAGCCGCCGTCGTGCCGGTCCCAGCCGCCGTCGTGCCGGTCCCAGCCGCCCCGACCGCTGTCACGGCCGTCGCGGTCCCGGCCGTCGTGGGAGCGGCCGTCGCGGTCCCGGCCCTCGTGGGAGCGACCGTCGCGGTCCCGGCCCTCGTGGGAACGACCGTCGCGGTCCCGGCCGTCCCGACCGTCGCGGTCGTGGCCCCTGTCGTTCCGGCCGTCGTCCTTCGAGACGGGTCCGGACTGCGCCGACCCCGGGCCCTTCCCGCCCCGGTCGGCGTTCCGGTCGCCGGGCGTGTCCTTGCCCGCCGTGTCGTGCGCCCTCGAGTCAGTCCAGCTGCGGTCGGTCGGCTTCGGGTTGTCACCGCGCCGCGTCGCGCCCTGGTGGGTGAACCGCGGGTCCTTGGGGTCCACGGTCGCGGTACTGGCGATCTTGTCGCCGGTCACCGGCTTGTGGTCGTGGTCGTGATCCTCGTCGGCCTGGGCGGCGGTGTTCGCGAGCAGGAGCAAGCCGCCCGACATGGCAGCGACATAGGCGCCACGGAGCAGGTTCTTGTTCACCTCTGGTCCTTCCAAACACGGACGGCCGATCAACTGCCGGACGTCTGCTTGCACAGGTGTGGGAGACACGAAAGGGGGAGCAGTATCTCCGTATCGGGTCGATCGTTGCCCTTTGTGAGCCCGTTACCAACGCTGTGCAGGTTGCGCCGTACGGCCTCCGAGATTGGTCGGAGATCGACGCAACCCCGGGCGGTCCCGCACGTCACAGCGCGTCCCGTCGATACGGTCCGGATCCCGGGAAACACGGACGGTGATCAGCGAGAAAATGTCGCCGAATCCGCGGGCCGGCGGCGCAGAAACGCGACCGCAAGCACCTCCTGCGCTGTTCGGCAGATATGGCACGGCCGAAAGGCCCAGTCGAACCGGTCATCGGGTACGTAATCCCCTGTACGGTGGCGCCGAGAACCCGACCGAGGAGTGCCGTGATCCGTGACGCCGCGCGGCGCCCGCTCGCCGTGGCGCTGTTGCTCGCGGTCCTGGTCACGCTCGGCATCGTCGGCCGGACGTCGGCCCCGGCGCCGACGCCCGCCGAGCGGTACGGCGCCGCGGCCGCCGGGACACCCGCGCGCGCCGACCACGGCCGCCGCGCCGTCGTCGACACCGGCCCGAAGCGCGCTTCATCGGCGGCGGCGACGAGCTGGCACGTCGACCTGGCCCCCGCGCCGGGGGCCGCGGTATCCGGGCACCTGCGGTCGGGGACGACGGCACCCGCGTCGCCCGCACCCGCGGCCGTCGACGCGATCTCGTCCGTCGACTCGCGCGCACCTCCGGGAGCGGCGGCCTGAGCCGTCCCGCCCGTCATCCCGCCGCGCGTCGCGGCGGGCTCCTCCCGAGGTCTCCCCGTGTCCAGAACAAGTCGTCCCCTGCTGTGGCGCGCCCTCGCCGCGCTCGGCATCGTCGGCGGTGCCACCGCCCTCGCCCTCACCGGCTCCCCCACGCTCGGTCTCGACCTGCGCGGCGGAACCCAGATCGTCCTCGAGACCCGCGACGCCCCCGACGTCGTCGCGGACGCCGCCGCGACCGACCGGGTGCTGGAGGTCCTGCGCGGCCGCGTCGACGGTCTCGGTGTCGCCGAACCGTCATTGACGAGGTCCGGCGAGGACCGGATCGTCGTCGAGCTGCCGGGCCTGCAGGACCCGGCCGAGGCCGCCGACGTCCTGGGACGCACCGCCCAGCTGACCATCCACCCGGTGCTCGCGACCACCGCGGGCGAGGCCACCGTCGACGAGACCGGCGCCCCGATCGTCGTCGGACCGGCCGCGTTGGTCGGCGAGGACGTCGATTCGGCGCGCGCCACGTCGGGCGTGCAGGGGGTGCTGGGCTCCGTCGTCGACGTCAGCTTCTCCGCCGAGGGCGGCGACCGCTGGCAGGCCCTGACCGCGCAGACCGCGTGCGCGGCGCCGGGCGACCCTGCGCGGCGGATCGCCATCGTCCTCGACTCGCAGGTCATCTCCTCACCGCAGGTCGACCCGTCGATCGGCTGCGGTGTCGGGATGTACGGCGGGAGCACGCAGATCAGCGGCTCGTTCAGTCAGGAGCGGGCGTCGGAGCTGGCGGTGCTGATCCAGGGCGGGGCGCTGCCGGTACCGGTCGAGATCATCGAGCAGCGGACGGTGGGTCCGACGCTGGGTGCGTCGGCGATCGAGGCGAGCACGCTGGCGGCCCTCGTCGGCACGGCGCTGACGGCGCTGTTCCTGCTGGTCGCCTACCGGCTGGCCGGGCTCGTCGCGGTGGTCGCGCTGGCCGGCTACGCCGTCGTCGCGTACGCCGGGCTGATCGCGCTGGGTGCCACGTTGACGCTGCCGGGCCTGGCCGGGTTCGTGCTGGCGATCGGGATGGCCGTCGACGCGAACGTGCTCGTCGCCGAACGGGCTCGCGAGGAGTACGCACGCCGGCCGCGGCTGGAACGGGCGTCCGAGCTGGGGTACCGGGGCGCCTTCACCGCTGTCGTCGACTCGGCGGTGACGACGCTGCTCGCGGGCGCCCTGCTGTTCTGGCTGGCCTCCGGACCGGTCCGCGGGTTCGGGGTGACGCTGACCCTCGGCGTCGTCGTGTCGCTGTTCTCCGCGCTCGTCCTGTCCCGCCTGCTGACGATCTGGCTGCTGCGCCGGGGTGCGGTCCGCCGCCGGCCCGGGTGGACGGGCCTCGCGACGATCGGCCCGGTGCGCCGCCGCCTGGAGCGGGTCAGCCCGGACATCCTCCGGCCCGCGGGCCGGCTGCTGGCCTGCTCGGCGGTCGTCGTGGTCGTGGCGCTCGCAGGGATCGCGCTACGCGGGCTCGACCTCGGGGTGGAGTTCACCGGCGGCCGCTCCGTCGAGTTCTCGACGACGAACCCCGTCGACGCCGACGTCGCCCGCGCCGCGGTGGCCGAGGCGGGGCTGGGCGGGCTGCCGGTGCAGACCACGGGCGACGGCGGCATCGCCGTGCGCGGCAACGACATCGACGACGCCGACGTGGCCGCCCTGCGGGCCTCGTTGGCCGCGGCGGGCGGGGGTGCGCAGGTCGAGCAGGACGAGCTGATCGGGCCGAGCCTGGGCGCCGAGCTGGCCCGCGGCGCGCTGATCGCGCTGGGCGTGGCGCTGCTCGCCCAGCTCGTCTACCTGGCGATCCGGTTCCGCTGGACGTTCGGCGCGGGTGCGGTCGCGGCGCTGGCCACCAACGTCTCGATCGTCGTCGGGTGGTTCGCGTGGACCGGGCGCACGATCGACGGCGTCTTCGTCGCGGCGCTGCTCACGGTCATCGGGTACACGGTGAACGACTCGGTGGTCGTGTTCGACCGGATCCGCGCCGAGCGCGCCGGGCGCCGCCGCGAGCCGTTCCACCGGGTGGCCGGCTCGGCGGTGCTGTCCACGTTGCCGCGCACCGTCAACACCGGCCTGTCGACGCTGGTCATCCTGGGCGCGCTGCTGGTGCTGGGCGGCGAGACGCTCGCCGACTTCGCGCTGGCGCTGATCCTGGGCATCGTCGCCGGGACGGTCTCGACGGTGACGGTCGCGGTGCCGCTGGCGATCGTCCTGCAGCGCCGCTTCGGCGACCACGACCGCGCGCGGCCCGGCAACCGGCCCTCGGGCAGGACCGGCCCGCCGCGGACCCGGCCGGACCGCCGGTCGGACGGGGCGGTCGTCTGACGCCGGCGAGTGGCGATATCGGCCATGGCACTGGCCGGCGCGGCGACGCCACTCACAGGCCGATCGCCGTCAGTAGCCGTTCGCGGTGGGCGTCCCGGTCGCCGAAGAGCACGGCGTCGGTCGCGGCCCGCCGGAAGTGCAGGTGGGCGGGATGTTCCCAGGTGAACCCGATGCCACCGTGCACCTGGATGTTCTCGGCAGCGACGTAGCGGTAGGCCTGCCCGCACGTCATGGCGGCGGCCGCGACGGCCGCGGGCAGCTCGGCCGGGTCCTCGGCGGCGCACGCGACCGCCCACGCGACGGCCGAGCGGGCCGCCTCCACCTGGACCGCCATGTCGGCGCAGCGGTGTTTGATCGCCTGGAACGTGCCGATCGGGCGGCCGAACTGCAGCCGCTCCCCCGCGTAGGCGACGGCGGCGTCGAGCGCGGCGGCGGCCCCGCCGAGCTGTTCGGCGGCGAGCGCGACGACGGCCCTGTCGAGCACCCGGGCGACGAGGTCGCCCGCGTCGCGGCCCACGCCGATGCGCCGGGCGGGAACGCGGGCGAGGTCGACGCGGGCGAGCGGGCGGTTGGGGTCGAGGGTCTCGAGCGGGGTGCGGGTCAGCCCGTCGGCGACGGCGTGCACGGCGAACAGGCCCAGCTCGGCTCCGGCCCGCGCGACGACCAGCAGCAGGTCCGCGGTCGCGCCCTCGACGACGAGGGTCTTCGTGCCGGTCACCCACCAGCCGTCCGCACCGGGCACGGCGAGCGTCGCGACGGCTCCGGCGTCCCAGCCCGAGGGGTCCTCGAGGTGGGCGAGGGTGGCGGTGGCGGCGCCGCTGAGCAGGTCGGGCAGGAGGTCGGGCGCGTCGCCGCACGCGGTCAGCACACCGACGCCGAGGACCGCCGTGGAGAACCACGGGAGCCTCGACGGCACCCGGCCGAGCTCCTCGGCGACGACCGCGAGCTCGCGCACACCCGCGCCCGCCCCGCCGAGGTCCTCGGGGACGTCGAGAGCGACGGCACCGATCTCGGCGGCGAACCGTCGCCAGACGTCGGGGTCCCAGCCGCGGTCGCCGCGCAGCTCTGCGAACACCGCGTCGACGGGCAGGTGCCGGTCGAGGAACGCGCGCACGACGGCGCGCAGGTCCTCGGCGTCGGGATCGGGGGTGAACCGCATGCGAGCTCCCGTCAGTCGTCGTCGGCGGCCGCGGCGAGGACCTCGGCGAACCGGTCGTGGGCCCGCGCGCGCAACGTCGGGCGGATGTAGGGCGGGAAGAGACCGTCGTCGGGCTCGGTGCCGCGCAGCAGGGCTTGCGCGAGGTTGACCTTGTGGATCTCGGTCGCGCCGTCGGCGAGTCCCATGTGGAACGACTCCATGACCCATTTCCCGAACGGCAGCTCCGTGGAGATGCCCAGCGAGCCGTGGATCTGGATGGCCCGTGACGACGCGTCGAGCAGCACCTTCGGCATCGCGGCCTTGACGGCGGAGATGTCGGCGCGGACCTTGCGGTAGTCGTTGTAGCGGTCGATCCGCCAGGCGGTGCGCAGCACGAGCAGCCGGAACTGTTCGAGCTGGATCCACGTGTCGGCGATCATCTCCTGGACGAGCTGCTTGTCGGCGAGCCGTTCGCCCTTGGTCGTCCGTGAGACCGCGCGCCGCTTCATCATCTCGAACGCCGAGCCGACCAGTCCGACGGTGCGCATCGCATGGTGGATGCGACCGCCGCCGAGCCGGGTCTGCGCGACGGCGAACCCCGCGCCGCGCTCGCCCAGCAGGTTCTCCGCGGGCACCCGCACATCGGTGTAGCGGAGGTACTGGTGCGTGCCGACGGGCTCCTCGTGGCCCCAGACCGAGACGTCGCGGACCCGCTCCAGGCCCGGGGTGTCGGCCGGCACCACGAACATCGACATGCTGCGGTGGGGCGGCGCGTCGGGTTCGGTGACGGCCATGACGATCAGGAAGTCCGCGAACAGCGCGTGGCTGGAGAACCACTTCTCCCCGTTGATGACCCACTCGTCGCCGTCGAGGACCGCGGTCGTCCGGAAACCCGTGGGGTCGGACCCGCCGTGCGGCTCGGTCATCGAGAAGCAGGACACGATCTCGTTCGCGACCAGCGGTTCGAGAAAGGTCTTCTTCAGGTGGTCCGTGCCGTAGTGGGCGAGGATTTCCGCATTGCCCGAATCGGGCGCCTGGCAGCCGAACACGACCGGGGCCGAGTGCGAGCGGCCGAGCCGCTCGTTGAGCAGCGCGAGCCGCAGCTGGCCGTAGCCCTTGCCGCCGAGCTCGGGCCCGAGGTGGCAGGCCCACAGGTTCTTGTCGCGCACGACCTGCTGCAGCGGCTTGATCAGTGCGTTGCGCACCGGGTCGTGGACGTCCCAGGCGTGCGTGACGACCTCGTCGACCGGCTCCACCTCGGTACGGACGAACTCGTCGACCCAGTCCAGCTCCTGCGCGACGTCGGGGTCGGTCTCGAAGTCCCAGCCCATGTGTGTGCCTCTCAGCGGGTGAGCACGGTGCACGCGGAGATTCCCGGCGCACCGTAGACGTGGGTGAACCCGACGCGCGGCCCGCCGGGGACCTGGTGGTCGCCGGCCTCGCCGCGCAGCTGCAGGGCCGTCTCGTAGACCTGCCGGAGCCCGGAGGCGCCGATCGGTTCGCCGTTGGCGATGCAGCCGCCGTCGGTGTTGATCGGCAGCCGGCCGTCGAGCGCGGTGCCGCCGGAGGCGATCAGCTCCTCCTGCGCGCCGTGTTCGCAGAGCCCGGTCTCGGCCATGTGCATCAGCTCGGCGCCGGACTCCGTGTCCTGGACCTGGGCGACGTCGACGTCGGCCGGGGTCAGTCCGGCCTGGGCGAACGCGGCGGCAGCGGCGTCGACGGTGGGGCTCTGCGCGGCGTCGAGCGCCAGCCACGGGCTGAACACCTCGAACGACCCGTAGCGCCGCGACCGCAGCGCGGCCCCGCTGAGGTAGACCGGGTTGTCGGTGTAGTCGGGCGCACGGTCGGCCCGGCAGACGACGAACGCCACGGCCCCCTCCCCCGGCGAGCAGTACATGTACTGGGTGAGCGGATGGCTGATCATCGGCGCCGACGCGATCTCCTCGGCACTGATCTCCTTGCGCCGCCATGCGTTCGGGTTGAGCGCGCCGTTGCGGAACGCCTTCTCGGCGATCGCCGCGAGCACGTCGGCGCCGATGCCGTGGACGTGCAGGTAGCGCTGGATCTTCAGGCCGAAGAACTGGGTCGTGAGCATCAGGCCGGTCTCGCCGTACCAGTCGCCGATGCCGTGGGAAGCGGGGTCGGTGTTGAAGGCTCCCCGGGGGTGCTTGTCGAAGCCGACGACGAGCCCGACGTCGTGCAGGCCGGCCCGGATGGCGGCGTCGGCGCTGATCAGCGCGCTGCCACCGGTCGCGCAGCCGTTGGCGACATTCATGAACGGCAGGCTGGTCAGGCCCAGCTCGGACACGAGCGTGTCCGGGTCGCCCGCCGACCAGCTGCCGCCGAAGCCGAACTGCATGTCCCCGAAGCCGAGACCGGCGTCGGCGAGCGCCGCGCGGACGGCGTGGACGGCCTGGGCCCGCCCCGACACCCCCTCGGTGCGGCCGAAGGGGTGGATGCCGATGCCGATGATCGCGAGGGCGGGCGCGTTCACGAGCGACCTGCCGGCGCGAACGCGAAGGTCAGGACGGGCTCGCCCGCCTCGTCGACGCGGAACGGGATCATCTCCAGCCGCACGGGCATGCCGATCTCCAACCGGTCGGGGTCGTGCTCGGTCAGTCGGGCCTCGACGATCAGCTGCCCCGGCAGCTCGACGTAGCCGACGCCGTAGGGTGCGAACTCCTCCGGCCCCCGGTAGGGCGTCTTCGGCCGGAAGCCCTGGACGGTGAACGACCAGAGCGTGCCCTCGCGGGCGAGCGCCACGTCGGCCATCGCCGTGCCGGTGCAGCGGGGGCAGCCGCCCTGCCGGGGGAACGTGTGGGCGCCGCAGTCGTCGCAGCGGCTGCCGAGCAGCGCGGTTCCGTCGGGGGTCTCGGTGAACAGCGAGTCGTCGACCGTGCGCGGCACGGGCACCTCCTGGAGGGTCACGGGGCCGCCGTCCCGCCGCCGTCGACGGCGAGCAGCGTGCCGGTGGTGAACCCGGCCGTCGGACCGCAGAGGTAGAGCGCGGCGCCGACGATCTCGGCCGGGTCGCCGCCGCGGCTCTGCGGCCAGTCGGCGGTCAGGCGGTCGAAGTAGTCCATGTCCCAGCCGGCCGAGATGTCGGTGAAGAACGGTCCGGCGAGGATCGTGTTGACGCGCACGGTCGGGCCGTACTCCTGCGCGAATCCCTTGGTGAGGACGTTGAGGCCCGCCTTCGCGGCGGCGTAGGGCAGGTCGTTCGCGGTGGGGCGGATCGAGGCGATCGAGCTGATGTTGAGCATGACGCCGCCGCCCGCGGCGACCATCCGCTTCCCCGCGGCGGCCATGAACCGGAAGGGACCCTTCAGGTTCACCCCGATCACCTTGTCCCACAGCAGCTCGGTGACCTCGTCGAGGCTGGGGTACATCGGGGCCATCCCGGCGTTGTTGACCAGGACGTCGACGACGCCGAGCTCGGCCTCGACCTCGTCGAGCAGCGTGCCGACCCGTTCCCAGTCGGCGACGTGCGCGCCGTGGGCGGTGACCTTCTGCCCGGTGGCGTCGGACAGCTCCTCGGCCAGCGCCTCGCAGGCGTCCTTCTTGCGGCTGACGACGGCGACGTCGGCGCCCGCGGCCGCGCAGGCGATGGCGATCTCCCGGCCGAGGCCGCGGGAGCCGCCGGTGACCAGCGCCGTCCGCCCGGCGAGCGGCTTCTCGACGGCACGCGCGGCGGCGACGGCGTCGGCGACGCTGCGGGGCTGCGGTCGGCTCGTCGCACTCCCTTCCGACGACGTCATCGCGGGATGTCCCGCCAGGGCACGCCGCGGTCCCCGCGCGGCTCGGGGGGCAGGCCGAGCAGGCGCTCGCCGATGATCGTGCGCTGGACCTCGTCGGACCCACCCGCGATCCGGTAGCCGGGTGCGCCAAGGACGTGCTCGGTCCAGCCGAAGAGCTCGTCCCCGGTGTCGGCGACGAGCCGGTTGCCCAGGATCGTCGTCGCGGCCTCGGAGACCAGCGACAACCCCTGCGCCCACACGAGCTTGCGCAGCGACCCGATCGGCCCCGGTGCCACGCCGGCGAGCCGGGCCTCCCGGTCGCGCTGGGCGGCGACCGCGGCCAGCTTCTCGTGCACCCAGACGTCGGCGAGCAACCTGCGGACGTCGGGGTCCCCGGTGCGGTCGAGCTTCCGCGCAGCCGCGAGGAGCTGCGCGAAGCCGCCGCCGACGCGGGCCTCGGACCCGGAGTGGCCGCGTTCGAAGCCCAGCGTCGCGAGCGCGACCGTCCAGCCGGCGCCGACGTCGCCGAGCCGCAGCGAGTCGGGGATTCGGACCTCGTCGAGGAACACCTCGCAGAACGACGAGCCGCCCGACATCTGCCGCAGCGGCCGGACCTCCACGCCCGGGGTGTCCAGCGGCAGCAGGAACGCGGTGAGCCCCTTGTGCTTCGCGACATCGGGGTCGGTGCGGGCGATCAGCTCGCCCCAGCCGGCGAACTGCGCGCCGGAGCTCCACACCTTCTGCCCGGTCACGACCCAGCCGTCGCCGTCGCGGACCGCACGCGTGGCCAGTCCGGCGAGGTCGGACCCGGCCGACGGCTCGGAGAACAGCTGGCAGGCCAGCTCGTCACCGCGCAACAGACCGCGAACCAGCCGGCTCTTCTGCGCGGGCGTACCGAACATCCGGACGGTCGGGGCGATCAGCGACACGCTCACCGACGCCAGCTCGTGCTGGCCCGGGGTCTCGACGCCCGCCTCCAGCTCGGCGAACACCTCCGCGTGCCGCTCGCTCAGCCCCGCGCCGCCGTCCTCGACGGCCCAGGTCAGCGCCCCGTACCCGGCGTCGAACTTGGTCCGCTGCCAGTCGCAGATGCGGCCGAGCAGCTCGCGCTCGCGCTCGGGCGGGAGATCGTGGAACACCGAGACGTCGGTCCGCTCGGCCTCGTCGGCGCGCCGCGGGGCCGCGTGGGCGAGCAGCCAGGAGCGGGCCGTCTCGGCGAAGGTGTCGAGGTCGGGCGCGCCCACTGCGCCATCGATCGTGCTCGTCATCTGCTCCTCCGCTGGGGAACCGGGACCGGGACGCGCAACGCGTTGGCCCACAGCAGGCTCAGCTGGGTCACGGCGGTGTCGAGGTCGAACTCCTCGTCACGGCTGACCCAGCCGTAGGCGAACCGGTTGACCATGCCGCCCAACGCGTGCGCGGCGTACCTGGCGTCGACGGCCGGGTCCGCCGCGCCCGCGGACTGCAGCCGCAGGATCGCCCGCCGCGTGCGGTCGACGACGGCGGCGCGCGCGTCGTCGATCAGGCCGGAGAGCCCTGGGCTGACCCCGGGCATCTCCTCCCACAGCACCATCAGCCGCCCGTGCCGCCGGTAGGACTCGAGGTACTGCCGGTTGGTGGACTCGATGGCGGCGTAGGCGTCGCGCGGGGCCGGGGCGTCCGTGCGGGGGCGTCCGGGGAAGAACTCCTCGAGCAGCTCCTGGCTGACCGCGAGGAAGATCTCCTCCTTCGACTCGAAGTAGGTGTAGAAGGTGCCGTGCGCGACGCCCGCGTGCTCGGCGATGTCGGTGATCCGGGCGGCGAAGCCGTCGCGCTCGAAGACCTCCTTGGCCGCGTCGACGAGCGCATGGCGGGTACGGCGCCCGCGTGGGGTCAGGGAGGCCGTCGCCTCGGCGTCGGTGCTGCTCACAGCGGGATGTTCCCGGGTCGGCCGCGACCGTCGCCCGCGGCGGCGAGCGTGCGGACGATCGCCGCGCGGGTCGCCGCGGGCTCGACGATCTCGTCGACGAACCCGTCGGCGACGGCCTCGGCGAGCCCGCCCGTGGTCTCGCTGTGCCGGGCGGCGAGAGCGGTCTCGGCCTCCGCGCGCGCGGCTCCCTCCAGCCCGGCGAGGTCGCGCCGGTTCAGGATCCGGACGGCGGCGACGGGGCTCATCACGTCGACGACGGCACCCGGCCAGGCGAACACCCTGGTCGATCCCAGCGAGGCGCTGTTCATCGCGATGTAGGCGCCGCCATAGGCCTTGCGCGTCACCACGGTCACCCGCGGCACCTCGGCGCAGGCGAAGGCGTGCAACAGTTTCGCGCCGCGGCGCACCACGCCGTCGAGCTCCTGGGCGCCGCCGGGCAGGTAGCCGGGCACGTCGACGAGCACGACGAGCGGGACGCCCAGCGCGTCGCAGGTCCGGACGAACCGCGCCGCCTTGTCCGAGGACGCCGCGGTGAGGCAGCCACCCAGCCGCAACGGGTTGTTCGCGAGCACCCCCACCGAGCGGCCGTCGACGCGGCCGAGTGCCGTCACGACGTTCGGCGCCCACCCCGGGGCCAGCTCGACGGCGGGCGCGTCCAGCAGGGCGTCGACGACGGGTCGCACGTCATAGGCCCGGCGCACGTTCGACGGCAGCAGCGCACCCGGGTCGACCTCGCCGCGCAGCACCGGTCCGCGCCGCCGACGGTCCGCGAGCAGCGCGGTGATCTCACGGGCGCGCTCGAACGCGGCGCCGACCGTCGGGCTGGTCACGTGCGCGACGCCGGACTGCCGGGCGTGCACCTGGGGGCCGCCCAGCGAGAGCGCGTCGACGTCCTCGCCGGTCACGCTGCGGACGACGTCGGGTCCGGTGACGAAGACGCGGGCGTCCGGCCCCAGCACGACGACGTCGGTGAGCGCGGGGCCGTACGCGGCGCCGCCCGCCGAGGGCCCGAGCACGACGCTGACCTGCGGGATCCGGCCGCTGGCCCGGGTCATCACCCGGAAGACCCGGCCGATCGCGTCGAGGCTGCGGGCGCCCTCGCGCAACCGCGCCCCGCCCGACTGCCAGATGCCGACGACCGGTTCGCCCGCGGCCAGCGCCGACTCGTAGCCGGCGACCACGAGGGCGCACCCGGCGCTCCCGAGCGCGCCACCCTGCACGCGCGGGTCGGTGGCGAACACCCGGGCGGCGACGCCGTCGAGCGTGCCGCGCCCGGCCGCGAGCCCGTCGACGGCGACGACGTCGCGCAGGCTGCCCGTGTCGCACAGCGCCCGCAGCCGCTCGACCGGGTCGCGCTCGGCGGCGTCGACGGCGTACTCGACAGCGGCGCTCATGCGTCGGGCCGTTCGACGTCGGTTCGGGCGCGTTCGAGCGCGCTCTCGACCGCCTGCACCTGACGGACGGCCTCCGCGTCGAGCCCGGCGGCGAAGTCGCAGGTCTCGCCGTCGGCGAAGTTGGCCTTGATCCCCGCGACCGTGCCCGCCGGTGCGGCGGCCAGCGCCGCGGCCCGGGCGAGGACGGCGTCGAGGAACCCGGGGCCGTCGTGCACGGACGAGACGAGCCCGATCGCCGCGGCGCGCTCGGCGTCGACCCGCTCGTCGAGCAGGTACATCTCACGCGCCCGGCCCCAGCCGACGATCCGCGGCAGCGACCACGTGCCGCCGAAGTCGCCGGTGAGCGTCACCCCGAGGAAGGACGACTTGAACACCGCGCTCCGGGTGGCGAACCGCAGGTCGGCGGCGCAGGCGAGGGACAGCCCGGCGCCGGCGCACGGACCGTTGACGGCCGCGATCGTCGCCTTCGGCATGTCGTGCAGCAGCAGGCTGGACCGGTGCAGGTTCTGCAGCGCCGCGGTGCGCTCGGCCGTCGGCAGGTCGGGTCGGAAGTCGTCGATCGCGGCGAGGTCGCCCCCGGCGCAGAACGCCTTCCCGGCCCCGGTGACGACGACGGCGCCGATCGCGTCGTCGGCCGCGGCCGCCTCGAGGGCGACGAGCAGCCCGCCGAGCAGCTCGTCGGTCATCGCGTTGTATCGGTCGGGCCGGTTGAGCGTCACCACCCGCACGCGACCGCGCGTCTCGACCAGCACGGTGTCGGTCATCGTCCGCCCCCCTTCGTCGCCACCGTACGATTTTCTGATTTCGACGTCAACTTCGAACTAACTTGACGTCGACGTCGAGTCCAGATTGACTTCCGGGCATGACGGGACCCCTGTCCGGAGTGCGCGTCGTGGAGCTGGCGGGCCTCGGGCCGGCGCCGTTCGCCGGGATGATGCTGGCCGACATGGGCGCGGACGTGATCCGTGTCGACCGGGTCACCCGCGACCACGAGGTCGCCGAGTCGACCGCGCTCAGCGAGGTCATCGAGCGCGGTCGGCGCAGCATCGCGGTGAACCTCAAGGACGAGCGCGGCGTCGGCGTCGTACTCGACCTGGTCGCGACGGCCGACGCGCTCATGGAGGGCTTCCGGCCCGGTGTCGCGGAGCGGCTCGGGATCGGACCGGCGCCGAGCCTGGCCCGCAACCCCGCGCTCGTCTACGGCCGGATGACGGGCTGGGGGCAGACCGGCCCGCTCGCGCGCACCGTCGGCCACGACGTCAACTACATCGCCCTCACCGGGGTGCTCGACTCGATCGGCCCCGCGGGCGGCGGCGACCCGGTGCTGCCGCTCAACCTCGTGGGCGACTTCGGCGGCGGTGGCATGCTGCTCGCGTTCGGGCTCGTGTGCGGCATCGTCTCGGCCCGCGCCACCGGGCGTGGCCAGGTCGTCGACGCCGCGATGGTCGACGGCGCGGCCCTGCTCATGGCGCCCTACCTCGCGCGCGACGAGTGGGGTCCGCGCGGCACCAACATGGTCGACGGCGGCGCCCACTTCTACGGCGTCTACGCCACCGCCGACGACCGGTACGTCGCCGTCGGTGCGCTCGAGCCCCAGTTCTATGCCGTCTTCCTCGACCGCGTCGGCCTCGCGGGCGCCGAGCTGCCCGAGCAGATGGACCGGGAGGCGTGGCCACGGCTGCGCGAGCGCGTCGGCGCGATCTTCCGCACCCGTACCCGTGACGAGTGGTGCGCGGTGTTCGCCGGTGCCGAGACCTGCTTCGCCCCCGTGCTGAGCCGCGACGAGGCGGCCGCCGACCCGCACCTCGCGGCCCGCGGCACGATCGTCACCCGCGACGGGCTGCGCCAGCCCGCGCCCGCCCCGCGCTTCGACGCGACGCCCGCGACGCTGCCGCCGCCGCGCCCGCGGCCCGGCGAGCACGGCGACGCGGTGCTGACCGAGCTGGGCCTCGACGCCGCCGAGATCGCGACGCTGCGCGCCGCGGGGGTGATCGGCTGACCCGCGCGTCACTGCCGCTCGGCGGACTCGGCATCGGCGGGGACGGGAGCCGGCTCCGCGAGGGTCGCCGCGTCGACGACCTCCCGCACGACGCCCAGCTCCAGCACCAGCGCACGGCGCGCGAGCTTGGCCGCGAACGCCGCGTTCTGCTCCAGCAGCAGGACCGTCATGTCGTACTCCTGCTGGATCTCGCGCAGGAAGTCGGTCACGGTCACGACCGCCGACGGCGACAGCCCCAGCGACGGCTCGTCGAGGACGAGCACCGACGGGAACGCCATCAGCGCCCGACCGATCGCGAGGAGCTGCTGCTCACCCCCCGACAGCAGTCCCGCCCGCACCGATGCGCGTTCGGCGAGCCGGGGCAGCCGCTCGTACAGCGTCGCCCGGCGCGCCTCCCAGTCGTGCTTGCGGCGCACGCTGAACGCACCCGCCCGCAGGTTGTCGGCCACCGAGAGCTGGGTGAACACCATCCGGCCCTCGGGCACGTAGACGACCCCGGCTCCGACCGCCGCGACGGCCGTCCGCGGCACCGGCGTGCCGTCCAGCAGCACGTCGCCGGTCGAGCCGACGAGCCGGGCGACGGCCTTGCCCAGCGAGCTCTTGCCGCCGCCGTTGGCACCGACGACGGCGAGCGTCTCGCCGCGCTCGATCCCGAACGAGACGCCGCGCACCGCCAGCGCCTGCCCGTAGCGGACGGCGAGGTCGCGGACCTCCAGTTGCGCGGTCACGAGCTCAGGTAGTTCCGCGCGAGCACGTCGTCACGTGCGAGGTCGGCCGGTGTCCCCGTCGCGACGAGCCGTCCGGCGTCCAGGACGACGATCCGGTCGGCCAGCCGCAGGGTCCGGCCGATGTCGTGCTCCACCATGCACACGGTCACTCCCGAGTCGTGGACCTGCTCGATCAGCGACGTCACGCGGTCGCGGTCGGTGTCGTCGAGGCCCGCGAGCGGCTCGTCGAGCAGCAGCAGCCGGGGCGTGCGCACCAATGCCATCGCGATCCCGACGAGCTTGCGGGTGGCCAGGCTGCAGTCCTCGACGAGCGTGTCCCGCACGTCGGCGAGGTGCAGCAGGTCCTCCACGCGGCGGACGGCAGCGCCGTCGCGACCGCGCGTCGCCAGTTCGAGGTTCTCGGCGACCGTCAGGCCGGTGAAGCCGCCGACGTTCTGGAACGTGCGGACGAGGCCGCTGCGCGCGACCCGGTGCGCGCGCCCGCCGCGCAGGGGCGCGCCGCCCCATCGCACCTCGCCCGACGTCGCCGGTACGAACCCGGTGACGACGTTGAACAGAGTGGTCTTGCCCGCGCCGTTGGGCCCGATGATGCCGACGAGCTCGCCCGGTGCGATGTGCATCGTGACCTCGGACAGGGCCCGGACCCCGCCGAGCACGCACGACACGTCGTCGACGTCGAGCAGCGGTTCGGGGCCGAGCGGCACGGCAGGGTTCGCGACCACGGCTCCGTTGCGCGCCTGGGTCATCGCCCCACCCCCGCCGGTTCCGGCGTGGCGTCGACCGGCCCGTCGGCGGGCGGCGGCGCCTTCGGCCGGCGCGCGCGGTCCCACAGCGTGGCCAGGCCGCCGACGATGCCCGCGGGCTGCAGCAGCGCGACGACCGCGAGCAGCGCGCCGACCAGCACGGTCCGCAGCACCGGGTCCATCTCCACAATCGCGGGCAGCGACGCCAGCAGCGCGACACCGACGAGGGCACCGGTGATCCGCCCGACCCCGCCGATGATGAGCATGCCCAGCAACAGGATCGACTGGTTGACGCCGAGCGTGTCGGGGCTGATGAACCCGTTCATCGGAGCCCAGAACACGCCGACGAGCCCGGCGAGCGTGGAGGCCAGGACGAACGCGACCGCCTTGTACGTCGTGGGGTTGAAGCCCAGGCCGCGGGTGCCGTTCTCGTCGGCGCGCACGGCCTTCATCCGCAGCCCGAGGTGGGAGTTGCGGACGAGGACGACGACCAGCATCACGACGACCAGCACCGCGACGAGCCAGAGGGTGAAGTAGCGGTAGACCGAGAAGTCGAACGGCATGTCCGAGCCGACGCCCCAGTCGATCGTGAGGCCCGACGAGCCGCCGAAGAACCCCGGCACGTTGGCGATGAGCTGGATGAGCAGCTCGCCGAACGCGAAGGTGATGATCGCGAACGAGAAGCCGGACGACCGGCCGACCGCGGGCAGCCCGATCAGCGTGGCCAGCACCGCGACGATCAGCACCGCGATCGCGCCCGCGACGGGCAGCGGCAGCCCGGCCTTCTGGTAGAGCAGCACGGTCGCGTAGCCGCCCGCGCCGAAGAACGCGGCGTGCCCGGCCGGCATCATCCGCAGGTCGCCGACCAGCAGGTCCAGCCCGACGACGAGCGCACCGTAGGCGAGGAACGCGTTGAGCAGCAGCACCCTGTTCTCGGGCACCACGAACGCCAGCACCAGTAGTACGGCCCCGACGACGAGCACACCCGCGCCGTGCCGCAACCGCCTGCCCGACATCGCACTCCGACTCGTGGTCATCCGGCTCGCACCTGCCTGCGGTTGAACAGACCCGCCGGCGCCACCAGCAGGATGACGATCATGAGGACGAAGCCGTAGGCGTTGGTCAGCCCGGCCTCGACGTAGCGCGTGCCCAGTGCCTCGAGCAGGCCGAGCATCATCGCGGCGACGAACGTGCCCTCGATCGAGCCGAGCCCGCCGATGATCGCGACGACGAAGCCCTTGAGCAGGAAGCTCAGCCCGGTCGCGGGCGTGATCGGCACGACGAGCGCGATGCAGATGCCCGCGACGGCGGCCAGCGCCCCGGCCACGACGAAGGCGTAGAGCCCGACCCGCCTGGCCGGCAGCCCGACCGTGGAGGCCGCGAACTCGTCGTCGCCACAGGCCCGCAGCGCGAGACCGATCCACGTGCGGCGCATCGCGAACGCGGTCACGACGACGACCACGATCGTCACCCCGATGACGACGAGCCTGCCGACGGGCAGCTGCTCCTCGCCGATCAGCGAGACCGTGCCCTCGATGCGTGGGCCGCTGCGCGGCGTCGCGGTGAAGGTCCGGACGAAGAACGCCTCGGCGAACAGCAGCAGGCCGAGCGAGAAGGCCAGGCCCTGCAGGTGGTTGCCGATCGTGCGCCGGAATCCGACGACGTAGAGGATCGCGGCGACCCCGCCCGCGACGAGCAACGCGAGCGGCAGCGCGAGCCCCGCCCCGAGGGCCCCGGCGAACAGCACGAACGCGTACGCCCCGACGGTGATGAACTCACCGTGGGCGAAGTTGAGGATGTGCGTGACGCCGAAGGTGAGCGTCACCCCGAGCCCGACGAGGGTGTAGAGCCCGCCCTGCATGATGCCGAGCAGGATCGTCGTGACGAGTGCGTCCACGGCTCAGCCCGCCGGGACCGCGGTGTCGCGCACGGCCTGCTCGACGACGAACCGCTGCAGCTTGCCCATCGAGTTGCGCGGCAGCGCCTCCGGCCAGGCCATGACGACCCGGGGAATCTTGTAGTCCGCGAGCCTGTCGCGGCAGAAGGCCCGAAGCTCGTCCTGCTCGACGGTCTCCCCCGGCTTCGCCACGACGACCGCGACGATCTGCTCGCCCCACTTCTCGTGCGGCGCGCCGAGCACGACGGTCTCGAGCACGCCGGGGTGCTGCGCGACGACCTGCTCCACCTCGGCGGCGTAGACGTTCTCGCCGCCGGTGATGATCATCCCGTTCTTCCGGTCGACGATCCGCAGCCTGCCGTCGGGGTCCATGACGCCGATGTCGCCGGAGCGGATGAGGTCGCCGGTCCACGAGGCGGCCGTCGCCTCCGGGAGGTTGAGGTAGCCCGAGGAGCAGGCCAGGGTCCGCAGCAGGATTTCGCCGCGCTCGCCCGGGGCGCAGGGCCGGTCCTGGTCGTCGACGACGAGGATCTCGCAGCCGACGGTCGGGTAGCCGACCGTGCCGTCGAGCACGGTCTCGGGCGACTTGAGCTCGAACGTCGCGAAACCGCCCTCGGTCCAGCCGTAGGTCTCCGAGATCTCGACGTTCGGGAAGATCTCGTAGGCCTGCTTCAGCAGGACCGGAGAGACGGCGGCACCCGCTGTCATCATCCGCTTCATGGCGGGCAGCGCCGTGCGGCCGCGACGCTGCCACTCCTCGGAGATCATCGTGGTCATCGACGGGACGAGGAACGCCGCGGTGGAGCGTTCGGCGAACTCGTCGCACGCGACGGCGGCGTCGAAGGCGGGCATGATCCGTACCCGGCCGCCGATCATCCAGCAGCACAGCGCGAAGCTGCAGTACGACATGTGGAACAGCGGTCCCGGCACGAGCATCGTGTCGTCCGGGCCGAGCCGCAGCTGCCAGCCCCACCGGAAGCAGTTGACCAGCCAGGTGTCGTTGGTCATCGTGGCGCCCTTGGGCAGCCCGGTGGTGCCGGAGGTGTAGAACACCGCGGCCACCCGCTGCCCGACCGCCGGGTCACCGGTGGGGTCGGGCAGCGGCGCGTCGCCGTCGACGGCGTCGAGGTCGAGGACCGCGACGTCGTGCTCGACGAGCGCGGCGACCTCGCGGGCCGTGTCCAGCAGGGACCCCGCGGCGACCAGGACCGTCGCGCCGGAGTCGGACACGATGTGCGCGATCTCCGGCAGGGCCAGCCGGGTGTTGACGGGCACCGACGCGACCCCGGCGACCATGGCCGCGGGGTAGATCAGCAGCGCGTCGAGCCCGTTGGGCAGCAGCGTCGCGACCATGCGGCCGTTGCGCCCCGCCGGCGTCCCCGACAGCGCCGCCGCCAGATCGGCGACGCGCTGCCACACCTGCGCGAACGTCCACGACCGTTCCGGGGTCGTCGGCGTCGCGAGCACCGTCGCGGCGAGGGCGTCGGGCCGGGACCGGGCGCTCATGCCCAGCATGTCGGCCACCGAGTACTGCATGTGCTGCTCCTCCGGGCTGCGTTGCGACAGGTGCTGCGTTGCGACAGGTGCTGCGATGCCGACAGCTGCTGCGTTCCTGCTGGATCGAACGGGTCAGCTGATGCCGAACGTGACGACCTTGCCGCCGGTCGGCGAGAGGATCCCGGCGCCCATCGGGCTGGTGTTGGCGCCCGTGGGGTCGAACGACACCTGGACGACGCCGTCGTAGGACGCTCCGCGCAGGGCCGCGGCGACCTTGTCGACGTCGTCGGTCGTGCCGGCCTTCTCCATGGCCTGGGCGAGCATCGCGATGTAGTCGTAGTGCGTGAACGGGAACCAGGTCACCTTCGCCGGGTCGACCTTGTACTCGGCGGCGTAGCGGTCGATGAAGTCCTTCACCTTGTCGGTGCTGGGGAAGGCGGGGTCGGCACCCAGGACGAGCCACGCGTAGTTGTCGATCTTGTCCGCGCGCTGCTGCCCCGGCAGGGCCGAGATGCCGCGGGTGATGAAGTTCTTGGTCAGGCCGGCGTCGAGCGCCGCGTCCATGATCGCGGCGGCGCGGCCGTCGCCGTTGTAGCCGATGAACAGGCCGTCGACACTGCCCCGCGGGATCTGGTTGACGACGGCGGCGAAGTCGGTCGAGGCCGGGTCGAAGAAGATCTTCTGCGTGACCTCGACACCGTTCTGCGCGAACGCCGGGACGTAGGAGTCGGCGAGGGTGCGGCCGGTGTCGTCGTTGTTCATCAGCATCGCGATGCGCTTGATGTCGGGCAGCGCCTTGGTGACGGCCGGGATGTACCCGTTGTTGACCATCTTGTCGTCGGAGGCCGAGAGCTTGAAGAACGGCTTGTCGGGCTTGACGTAGTTCTGCATCGACGTGGTCACGGACAGCGCCATGACGTTCCCGGTGCGCTCGGCGGCGGTGACCATCGGGGGGATCGCGGGCGACATGTCGCCGCCGATCAGGTAGTGCGCGCCGAAGCCCGTGATGAGGTCCTGCGCGTTGCGCGCCATGTTGTCGGGGTTGCTCGCCATGTCGGCGGACTTCAGCTCGAAGGTGCACTTCTTGCCGGCGACGGTGAAGCCCCGGGCGTTGATGTCCTTGACCGCCATGTCGATCGAGTTCTGGCCGTCGATTCCGAACGCGGCCGCGGCACCGGTGGTACTGAAGACCGAACCGAGCTTGACGACGCAGTCGCCCCCGCTCGCCGACCCTCCGTCGCTGCCGCCGCAGGCGGACAGGACCAGGGCCCCGGCCAGGGTGACGCCGACCGCGGCGACACGGGTGGGACGCATTGCAGACTCCTTCGTCCGAGGGGGTCCCGCATGCGATTCCGGTCGGTCGGTGTCACGACCCGGGCGTCGATGCGGTTCACGCTGGGAGGATGCAAACAGATGTTGAAGTCGACGTCAAGTCCGAGTTATGCCGCGGGGCCGCACCGCCCACGCCCACGCCGGACCGCCCCGGCCTGCGGTGACGTCGCCCGGGGTCACAACAGGGCTGCGCTCAGTCGCGGCTGACGACGAGCGAGCTGTTCTGGCCGCCGAAACCGAACGCGTTCACCTGGACGATCCCGATGTCGGCCTTCGCGGGCTCGCCGACGACGACCCGGAACAGCGGGCCGTCCTCGACCTCGGCCGTCCCGCCCACCGGCGGCAGGGCCCCGACCTCCATCGCCTGGAGCCCGACCAGGACGCCCATCGCCGCCGAGGCGGCCCCGGTGTGCCCGACACTGCCCTTGATCGACGTCACGAGCAGCGAGTCGCCGCGGTCGCCGAACACCTCGTTGATCGCGGTGATCTCGACCGTGTCGCCCTTCGGGGTGCTGGTGGCGTGGGCGACGATCGCGTCGACCGCGTCTGACCCGATCCCCGCGTCGGAGTGGGCCCGGCGGATGGCCTCGGCCTCCCAGCGCCCGCTCGGGTCGGGCGAGGACGGGTGATGACCGTCGGAGAGCGAGGCGTAGCCCCGGACCATCCCGTGGATGTGGGCTCCCCGCGCGACGGCCCGGTCGAGCCGTTCCAGCACGAGCACCGCGGCACCCTCGCCCTCGACGATGCCGGTGCGCCGCCGGTCGAACGGGAGCATCGCCATCGCCGGATCGGGGGTGCCCTGCGACATCCCGTACGACGTCTGGGCGTGGTAGAGGATCTCGCACAGGCCGTGCTCGGTGCCGCCGGCGATCATGACGTCGGCCCGGCCCGCCTCGATCATCTGCGCGGCGGTGCCGATCGCGTCGTTGGCCGACGCGCAGGCCGACGACACCGTCAGCAGCGGGCCGTGCAGCTTCCACCGCAGCGCGAGCTGGCCCGCGGCCATGTTGGGCCAGGCCTTGATGTTGAGCTTGCGATGGATGGCCTGCGGCCCCTCGAGATCGAGCGCACGCTGGGCCTCGGCGAGCGACTGGACCCCCGACATCGTCGTCCCGAGGACGACGCCGGTCCGGAGCGGGTCGAGCTCGGCACCGTGGTCGGCGACGGCCTGCGCCGCCGCCGCGATGGCGTACTGGGCGAAGACGTCGGTGCCGTCGACGACGCGGTCGTCCATCCAGGCCGTCGGGTCGAAGTCGGGGATCGTCGAGATCCAGGCGTAGCGGCCCGAGTCCGGATCGGACCACGGGGCCTGCACGATCCGGACGCGTCCGGCCTGCATCGCGGCGGTGAAGTCGTCCGCGCTCTGACCGAGCGGAGAGACGATCCCGACCCCGGTGATGGCGACCTGCTCCATGCCGAACCTCTTCCGCCGAGCCATGTCCTCGAGCCAACTCCGACGAATCCGACCTTGCATGAACTCGACGTCGAAGTCAATATCGGTGGCAGCCGCGCAGCCCGCCCGTCGACGGGGGCCGGAGATACGATCACGCGGCCCGTGCGGGGCCACACGCCCCGCAACGGCCGACGTCGGGGGAGAGGTGCCAGCCAATGACCGAGACGGCCGAGACCGCGGCGGCCGATGCCGGAGCGCCGCCTGCCAGGAGAGCGGTGCCTGCGACGGCCCGCGGCCGTCGCAGCCGCCAGGCGCTGTTGGACGCCGCCCGCATCGTGTTCGCCCGCGACGGGTTCACCGCCGCCCGGATCACCGACATCGCCGACCAGGCCGGCGCCGCGCACGGCAGCTTCTACACCTACTTCAAGTCCAAGGACGAGATCTTCCTCGCGCTCATCGAGGAACTCGAGGAGGACCTGCGCGTCAGCGGCCGCGGGGAGAGCGCGGCGAGCGACGACGCCTACGCGCGGATCCTGCGCGCCAACACCGAGTACCTCACGGCCTACTACGACAACCGCGGGATCATGGTCGTCTGGGAGCAGGCGGCGACGCTGAACCCCGAGGTCGCCGAGCTGCGCAGCCAGGCCTCCGACCGGGCCGTCGCCCGGGTGGTGCGCGCGATCGAGCGGATGCAGGCCGCGGGTGAGGTCTCCCCCGCGATCGACGCCCGCTACGCCGCCACCGCGCTGACCGGGATGATCAGCAACTTCGCCTACCGCTGGTGCCTGCGCGACGAGGACTTCGAGCTCGACCGGGCCGCCCAGCAGCTGAGCCTGTTGTGGGCCAACGCGCTGGGCATCCCGACGCCCTGACCGCCGACGGCCCCCCGGCAGCCCGCCCGCGCACCCGCCCCGCCGGCGTGCCCGGACGCTGCCCGGCGTCCCGCTACTTCGCCTGACCCGTCACCGTGATCTTCTGGACCGCCAGCTTCGGCACCGTCATCGACCCGCCCATCGTCGTCTCGTAGGTGTAGGACCCGAGCACGGTCACCTCGGCCCTGAACAGGTCCTTGTTCACCAGGTCGCCCAGCGTCGCCGCCGTGTCCGCGGTCAGGACCGTGTTCGTGTCGTAGTCCGCGTACCCGTAGCTGACCTTGTGCGCCACCCCGTCGACGTTCGCCCGGAACCCCGTCGGCCCGGTGGCCGAGTCGAACTGGGTGACCTGCCCGTAGACGACGACGGACTCGCCGCTGTGCGCGTCCGGGCTCCGCGCGATCAGTGCCCACTCCCGCGCGGTGATCGCCTTCGCCGGAGCGGGTGGGGGCTTGACCGTCGTCGTCACCGGCGCGCGGGTGGGCGCGGGGACGCTCACGGACAGTGCGATCGAGGTGTCGCGCGGCGCGGTCGTCAGCGCGGCGGGGTTCTGCAGCAGCACGGTCCGCTGCCACAGCTCGCCCGTGAACGACGTCGAGACGTTGCGGAACCCGGCGGAGTTCAGCGCCGCGACCGCCTGGTCGGCGCGCATGCCGACGACGTTCGGCACCGTGGCCGACGACGCGCGCGGCGCGTCCGGTCCGCCCGCGGCCGGGCCCCCGGCGGTCGTCACGACGACGATCGTGGCCGCGATCGCGGCGAGGACGACGCCGATGACGAGGAACGGCAGCCACGCGCGGCTCCTTCTCGGTGCCGGGGGCGGGGCCATCTGCGGCGGCATCGGCAGCTGCATCGGTGGTGGAGTGGGAGCACCGCCGAACCACACCGGAGGGGCCTGCCCCGGGATCGGCACCGTGGTCGGCGGCCCGCCCGGGGGGACGGCCTGTTGACCGGGATCGACGGACATGACCGCTCCAGGTGAGGTCGGTGGGGAGACGACCTCCGTCGTTCGCGCCGGATCAGCGGGGCGTTACGCCCGCCGAGGCCGGATCGGCACGACGGACGCGAACACCGCGATCTGCCCCGGTCCCGGTGCGGGTCCGGCACGGCGGATCCTCGCGGCCCACCTCAGCCGGCGGCTCCCGCGAGGATCGACGTCGCGCGGCGGACCAGTGGGGGGATCAGCTCGCCGCGCTCTGCCATCCGCGGGTCGGTGCTCTCCCCGCGCAACCAGCGGCTGTGCAGCTGCTGGAGCACGACGATCGTCTTCCACGCGGCGAAGGCCTCGTACCAGGCGCTGTCGCCGACGTCGTGACCTGTGCGCTCGGCGTAGCGGTCGACGATCTCGCGGCGCGTCGGGAGTCCGATCGTCTCCAGACCGGGTGGGGTGACCGCGCGGGCGTCCGGCCGGTCCGACGGGTCGGGCCAGTAGTTGAGCAGGATGCCGAGATCGACCATCGGGTCGCCCAGCGTCGCCATGTCCCAGTCGAAGACGGACACGACCGTGTCGGGCTCACCCGCCGCGAACTGGCAGTTGTCGACCTTGAAGTCGTTGTGCAGGACCGCGGTCCGCGACGAGGTCGGCATCGTCGACGTCAGGTGCTCGCCGATGCCGTCGATGCGGCCGGCGAGCGCGCCCGCGTCGCCACCGACGCGTTCCCATCGTCGTCGCCACCCGGCGACCTGGCGCTCCAGGAAGCCGTCGGGCTTGCCGAGGCCGTCGAGGCCGCACGCCGCCGGATCGACGAGATGCAGGTCGGCCAGTGCGTCGACGACCGCGAACCCGATCCGCCGGGCTGCGTCGGGCTGGTCCGCCATCGACGACGGCACCGCCCCCCACACGACGACACCCGGTCGGTACTCGACGACGAGGAAGTCCGAGCCGATGACGGCGTGGTCGTCGCAGAACGCCAGCGCGCGTGGCGCCCGCGGGAACGCCCGCCACAACGACGCGAGCGTCGTGTGCTCCCGGCGCATGTCGTGCGCGCCCGGTGCGATCTCGCCGAAGGGCGGCCGCCGGACGACCAGCCGCCTCTCGCCGACCGTGACCCGGTAGGTCAGGTTGGCCGAACCGTTGGGGAACTGCTCGACCGCGAACGGCCCCGCCAGCCCCTCGACGTTCCCGCGCAGGTAGCGCTCCAGCGCGGCCCAGTCGAGCTCCTCGCCCGGCCGGACGGCCGCGACCTCTGCGGGCTCCTCGTTCACCGCGCTGCCTCCTGCGTCGTCGGGTCGAGGTGGAAGCGCGCCAACAACCGCGCGCCGCAGGCGAGCTCGGTGGTGTCGGCGCGCTCGACGGCGACGGCCACCGCGACCTGGACCGCGCCTGCGCGTCCGGGCGTGGCGTCGTCGATCCGGGCGTGCAGCCGCACCCGCGTGCCGACGGGAACCGGGTCGCCGAACCGGACGTCGTCGAGGCCGTAGTTGACACCCGTCGACGCGCCGGGGACCGCGAAGAGCTCGGTGAGCGACGCGGCGGCGTAGGAGAGGACGAGCGTGCCGGGAACGCCGCCGTCCCAGGCACGGTCGCCGGTGACGCGGGCGAACGTCCGGACGCGGTCGGGGTCGATCCGGATCCAACCGCCGGCACCGAGGTCACGGCCCACCGCGGCGACGAGCTCGTCGGCCGTCGCGAAGACCCGGGTCACCGGCCCTCGAAGCGCGGCCGCCGCTTCTCGACGAACGCCGCCACGCCCTCGGCGACGTCGGCGCTGCCGTTGACGACGTCGACGGCGAACTCGGCGTCCCCCAGCGCGTGGTCGAACGACGTGCCCGCCGCCCGCAGCATCAGCTTCTTCGCGACCCGCACGGCCAGCGGCGCCCTGGCCGCCAGCGCCGCGGCGAGCGCGGCGGTGTGCTCGCGCAGCGTCTCGTCGGGCACGACCTCACCGACCAGGCCCAGCTCGCGGGCACGTTCGGCGTCGTAGATCTCACCGAGCAGGGTCATCCGCAGCGCGGCCTCCATGCCCATGGCGCGCGGGAACAGCCACGCACCGCCCTCGTCGGGCAGCAGCCCGACGCGCCCGCTCGTGTCGCCGAGCCGGGCGCTCGCCCCGGCCACGCGCAGGTCGCACAGCAGCGCGAGGGTGAGCCCGCCCGCGACGGCGACGCCGTTGACCATCGCGATCGTCGGCTTGTCGAGGCCGTGCAGCAGGCGCCCGACGCGGTGCATCCCCTCGCGCATCACCATGGCGTGGCCCAGCTGGCGGCGGTGCGCCTCCTCGACCTCGTCGGTGTTGCGGACGTCGCCGCCCGCGCAGAACGCCCGGCCCTCGCCGGTGATCACCAGCACGCGGGTGTCGTCGTCGGCCTGGTAGCCGGTCAGCACGTCGACGATCTCGTCGCACATGACGGTCGTGTAGGCGTTCAGCGCCTCGGGGCGGGCGAGGGTCAGCCAGCCGACCCGGTCGACGGTCTCGTAGCGGATCGTGCGGTAGCTCATCGAGAGCTCTCCTCGGGCTCGCCGGCGTCGACGACCGCGATGAGGTCACCGCTCTGCACGACGTCGCCCACCGCGACGGCGACCGACACGACAGTGCCCCCGGTCTCGCTCACCACCGGTATCTCCATCTTCATCGACTCGAGGAGCACGATGGCCTGCCCGCCGGCGACGCGCACGCCCGCGGTCGCGCTGACCTCGAGAACGGAGGCGACGAGCTCGGCCCGGATCTCCTCACGGATCGTCGCGGTCACGAGTGGTCCTCCACGGGCCGGAGGCTACGCACTAATTGATTTCGACGTCAAGTTCGGTTAGCGTCCGCTCGTGACCACGACGTCCGAACCGGCCGCCGCGCGCCGCAGACACGTTCTTCACCGCTGCCGCGGCCGGCGACTGGGACGGCATGCGTGCCGCGGTCGCCGAGGGCGCGGTGTTCTGGCAGAACGTCGACGGCGGCGAACGCGACGTCGAACAGGTCATCCGCTACACCGGAAAGCTGCGGCGCACCGGCGGGTTCTCCTACGCCGACGTGCGGCGGCTCGTCGCACCCGACGGTTTCTGCGAGCAGCACACCGTCCGGTTCCACGACGCCGCCGGCACGACGACCGCGGAGTACGCGGTCTGCGTCGTGGGCCGCGTCGACGAGACAGGCCTGATCACCCGGCTCGACGAGTACCTCGACGGGTCGCCCCGCTGACACCCCCTCTCGGAAGGCACGCCATGGGAGACCTCTGCGCAGGCAGGACCGTTCTTGTCACCGGCGCGGGCCGCGGCATCGGCCGCGCGCACGCGGTGGAGTTCGCCCGGCAGGGCGCGCGCGTCGTCGTCAACGACCCGGGTGTGGAGGTCGACGGAACGGGCGGCTCCCCCGAGCCCGCCGACGCCGTCGTCGCCGAGATCCGCGCGGCGGGCGGCTCGGCTGTCGCGTCGTATTCCGACGCGGCCTCCACCGACGGTGCCGACGCCGCGGTCGCGACCGCGCTGCGCGAGTTCGGCGGACTGGACGTGCTCGTCAACAACGCGGGCATCCTGCGCGACCGGATGCTGGTCAACACCGCCGACGAGGAATGGGACGAGGTCCTGCGCGTCCACCTGCGCAGCGTCTTCGCGTGCACGCGGGCGGCGGCCCGGCACTGGCGGGAGCGGTCGAAGGCCGGCGACCCCGTCGACGCGCGCGTGATCAGCACGTCGTCGCCGTCCGGGCTCTACGGCAACGTCGGCCAGACCGGCTACGGCGCGGCCAAGGCCGGGATCGCCGCGCTGACCGTCATCGCCGCGACCGAGCTGCAGCGCTACGGCGTCACCGTCAACGCGATCGCGCCCGGTGCGCGCACCCGGATGACCGAGAACCTCGCGGTGCTCGACGGGGTCACCGGGCCCGGCTCCGACTTCGACGAGATGGCACCCGAGAACGTGGCCCCGCTCGTCGTCTGGCTCGGCTCGACTCAGTCGGCCGGGATCACCGGCCGGGTGTTCAACGTCTGGGGCGGGCGGATCAGCGTCGCCGAGGGCTGGAGCGCCGGACCGTCGGCCGACAAGGGCGCCCGCTGGGACGCCGAGGAACTGGGCGAGGTCGTGCCGGACCTGGTGGCGCAGGCAGCGAAGAACGCCGACATGTGGGGCAACCGCCCGTGATGCCGCAGATTCTGTGCGCCGACACGAACCTGACCTGCCTCATGCCGGCGGAGCGGGCCGCGACGTTCTGAAAGCTCGCGAGTGGCGATAGTCGCTCCGGCGACTATTGCCACTCACGGAGTTCGCCGGACGCCACCCGGTCGCGGAGCACGAACTTCTGGATCTTCCCCGAGGGCGTGCGCGGGAAGGTGTCGACGAAGTACCACAGCTTCGGCGTCTTGAACGGCGCCAACCTGCTGCGGCAGAACGTGAACAGCTCGTCGGGGGTGGGCGGGTCGGTCGGGTCGGCCGACTGGACGACCGCGCCGACCTGCTCGCCCCACTTCGGGTCCGGGATCCCGATGATCGCGACCTCGGCGACCTTCTCGTGCTCGAGCAGCAGCTCCTCGACCTCGAGGGGATGGATGTTCTCGCCGCCGCGGATCACGAGGTCCTTGAGCCGTCCCGCGATCCGCAGGTACCCGCGCTCGTCCATGGTCCCGACGTCGCCGCTGTGCAGCCAGCCGTCGGCGTCGATCGTCGCGCCCGTCGCGTCGGGCATGTTCCAGTAGCCCATCATGTTCTGGTATCCGCGGGCGCAGATCTCGCCCTCGGCACCGACCGCGACCGGTGCGCCCGAGGGGTCGGCGATCTTGACCTCGACGTGCGGCATCGGCCGCCCGAGCGTCTCGGCCTGGTCGTCGTCGGAGTCGGTGGGGAAGGTCTGGGTCAGCACGCCGTGCATCTCGGCCTGCCCGAACAGGATCGAGAAGTCGCAGCCCCAGGTGGACTTGGTGCGCCGCACCAGGTCGGCCGGGACCTTCGCGCCGCCGCACATGACCGTGCGCAGGGCCGACACGTCCCGCGCCGGCCGGTCGGGATGGTCGAGCAGACCGAGCAGGATCGTCGGCACGGTGAGGATCAGCGCGCCCCGCTCGGTCTCCATCAGCTCCAGCACCAGTGCCGGGTCGAACTGCGGGACCACGACGTGCACGCCGCGCCGGGCCAGCGTGCCGATGCTCGCGAGCACCCCGCCACCGGTGTGGAACAGGGGGATCGGGTTGATCCAGGCGTCGCCGTCGCGGAAGCCGGCACGCTCGGCGGAGAGCCGCGAGGCGTTGACGACGCCGAGGTTGTGCAGCAGGGCGCCCTTGGCGAATCCCGTCGTCCCGGAGGTGTAGATGATCAGGTTCGGGTCGTCGGGCGAGACGTCGGGCAGCGGCGTCGAACGATCGCCGCTCGCGACGAACGCGTCCCAGTCGGCGAAGCAGATCGTCTCGCGCAGGTCGGGCAGCTCGTCGCGGACGCTCTCGACGATGCCGGTCATCGACACCCCGCGGTGCTCGGTGCCGTGCACGATCCCGACGCTGCCGGACTGGCCCAGCGCGTAGCGCAGCTCCTCGGTGCGGTACTGCGGATTGATCGTGACGACGACGATGCCCGCGAGCGCAGCGCCCATCTGCAGCAGCACCCACTCGGCGCGGTTGGACTCCCAGACCGCGACGCGCTCCCCGGGCCGGAAGCGGGCCAGCAGCGCGGCGGCGACAGACTCGGCCGCGTCGAGCATCTCGGCGTAGGTCCAGCGACGGCGCTGCGCGCGGTCGGCCGGCCCGTCGACCAGCCCGATCCGGTCGGGCACCTCGGTGGCGACGCGGCGCAGCAGCGCGCCGACCGTCGTCACATCGAGATCGACGTCCGTGGTGGCGGGCCAGTAGGAGGCCGCAGGCAGTGCCACGGCGGGCTCCGAGATCGACTGGTCCGAGATCGACATCCGCGTCGTCCTCCGCTCGACTGGGGGGCGGCTCGACGCTATTGATATCTGACCTCGACGTCAAGTTCGAAAATGGAGACGTCATTTCGCCGGTCGACGAACCGTCACCGGCCTACGGTCGAGTCAGTGTCAGGGTGGGATTGCCGCTGTTGCGGTGGTTGGGATCCTGGCCGGTGGTGATCTGGC
>NZ_BPRG01000080.1:0-51418 GCF_036984265.1 Pseudonocardia sp. D17
GGCTCGGTCCGGGCGCGAGCCGATCACCGTAGGGTGCAGCCATGGTGGGAGAGCCCGGCCCGGACCAGACCGGTGCCCAGGACGGCGATCGCGACCCGTTGCGTCACCACGGCGACGTCGAGGTCGGACCCGGCCTGGTCGACCTCGCGGTGAACGTCCTGGGTGAGGCGCCGCCGCCGTGGCTGCGCGCCCGGCTCGCCGCCGCGCTCGACGACCTCGCCGCCTACCCGTCGGCCGCCGACGACGCCGCCGCCCGGGAGGCCGTGGCGCGCCGGCACGGCCGGTCCGCCGACGAGGTGCTGGTGCTCAACGGCAGCGCGGAGGGGTTCGCCCTCCTCCCGCGGCTCGCCCCACGGCACGCGGTCGTCGTGCACCCGGGGTTCACCGAGCCCGAGGCGGTGCTGCGCGACGCGGGAGTCCCCGTCACCCGGGTGCTCACCGACCAGGCCGACGGGCACCGCCTCGACCCGCACGCCGTCCCCGCCGACGCGGACCTGGTCGTCGTCGGCAACCCGACCAACCCCACCGGGGTCCTGCACCCGCGCGCCACCCTGCGGACGCTCGCCAGGCCGGGCCGGGTGCTCGTCGTCGACGAGGCGTTCGCCGACGCCGTCCCGGGGGAGCCGGAGTCGCTCGCGGACGCCGCCGACGTGCCGGGCCTGCTGGTGCTGCGCAGCCTCACCAAGACGTGGGCGCTCGCCGGGCTGCGGGCCGGGTACGCGCTCGGCGCCCCCGAGCTGCTCGGCCGCCTCGGGGCCGGCCGGCCGCACTGGCCCGTCGGGACGCTGGTGCTGGCCGCGGTGCGGGCCTGCGTGGAGCCGAGCGCCGTCGCCGAGTCGGCGGAGGCCGCCCGGCGGCTCGCGCGGTTGCGCGCCGACCAGGCCGCCGCGCTCGGGGCCCTGCCGGGCGTCCGGGTCCAGGACGGCGTCGCGCCCTACCTCCTGCTCACGCTTCCCCCCGGAACCGGCGTCGACGTCCGGGAGCGCTTGCGCGCCAACGGGTTCGCCGTCCGCCGCGGCGACACCTTCCCCGGACTCGGGCCCGACCACATCCGAGTGGCGGTGCGCGGACCGCAGGTGGCGGCGGCGTTCACCCGCGCGCTGGCCGACGCCCTGCGGGCCGGGGCGGTGGCCGCGTGAGCGTCCGGCTGCGCGACGTCGTCGCCGCGCTCGAGGCCGCGTACCCGCCGCGGCTGGCGGCCGACTGGGACGCCGTCGGGCTCGTCTGCGGGGACCCGGACGACGCCGTCGCCCGGGTGCACGTCGCGGTCGACCCCGTCGTCGAGACGGTCGAGGAGGCCCTGCAGGCCGGTGCCGACCTCCTGGTGACCCACCATCCGCTGCTGCTGCGCGGCGTGCACGGCGTCGGCGCCGACACCCCCAAGGGGGCGTTGCTGCACAAGCTGATCCGCGGCGGCGCCGGCCTGTTCACCGCGCACACCAACGCCGACAGTGCCGACCCGGGCGTGTCCGACGCGCTCGCCGCCGCGATCGGGCTGACCGTCACGGGGCCGCTGCAGCCCGCGGCGGGCCCGGCCCTGGACAAGATCGTCGCGTTCGTCCCGACGGGACCGGTGCTGGCGACGGTGCACGAGGCGCTGTCGCAGGCCGGAGCGGGGGAGATCGGGGACTACAGCCACTGCTCCTTCGCGACGGCCGGCACGGGGCAGTTCCTCCCGCACGAGGGCGCGAACCCGACGATCGGCGCCGTCGGCAGGCTCGAGCGGGTCGCCGAGACCCGCCTGGAGATGGTGCTGCCGCGGCACCGCCGGGCCGACGTCGTCGCCGCCCTGCTGGCCTCGCATCCGTACGAGGAGCCGGCGTACGACGTGTTCGAGCTGGCGGCCCTGCCGTCGACGACGGGCCTGGGCCGGATCGGGCTGCTCGACGAGGCGGAACCGTTGTCGGCCTTCGCGGACCGTGTCGCCGCGGGACTGCCCTCGACCGCCTGGGGGGTGCGTGCGGCCGGCGACCCCGACCGCCTCGTGCGCCGGGTCGCGGTCTGCGGGGGAGCGGGCGACTCCGCGCTGGAGGCGGTCGCCGCGGCGGACGTCGACGCCTACGTGACGGCCGACCTGCGCCACCACCCGGCGTCGGAACACGTGCTCGCCGGCACCGGCCCCCGCGCGCCCCGGCCGGCGCTCGTCGACGTCGCGCACTGGGCCTCGGAGTGGCCCTGGTGCGAGCAGGCGGCGGGCGTCGTGCGCGCCGCGCTGGGGGGTAGCGTCGACGTCCACGTCTCGCGGCTGCGGACCGACCCGTGGACCATCGGAAGGAACCCCTCATGAAGGCCGACCCGGCTGACCAGCGGCGCCTGCTCGATCTCGCCGAGGTCGACGCCGAGCTGGCCAGGCTCGCCCACCGTCGTCGCAGCCTGCCCGAGGACGCCGAGCACGCGCAGGCCGAGACCGCCGTGCGGAGCGCCAAGGACAAGCTCGTCGAGGTCGAGACGTCGGCGGGCGACCTGGACCGCGACATCCGCAGGCTCGAGCGCGACGTCGAGGCCGTCCGCGCCCGTACCGTCCGCGACCAGCAGCTGCTCGCCGGCGCCGGGATCGGGGCCAAGCAGGCCTCCGACCTGCAGCACGAGCTCGAGACGCTCGCACGTCGTCAGGGTGTGCTCGAGGACGAGCAGCTCGAGGTGATGGAACAGCGCGAGGCCGTGGGGATCGACCTCGACCACGCCCGTGGCGACCTCGCCCGCGCGGAGCAGACGCTCGCCGACGTCGGTGCCCGCCGCGACTCCGCGCTCGCGGACATCGCGGCCGCCGAGGCCGGGCGGGAGCGCGCCCGCACCGAGGTCGTCGCGCAGATGGGCGCGGCGGACCTGCTCGCCGCCTACGAGGCGCGCCGGTCCCAGGGCAAGGTCGGCGCCGGGCTGCTGCGCGAACGTCGTTGCGGCGCATGCCGTCTGGAGCTCGACCGCACGTTCATCGGGCAGCTGCGCGCCGCCGCGGCCGACGACGTCGTGCCCTGTGAGGAGTGCGGCGCGATCCTGGTCCGCACAGCGGAGTCCGGCCTGTGAGCGCGACCGACTCCGCGGCCGGCGCCCGGCAGCAGCCGGCGAGCGCGACGTGGACCGGTCAGGTCGGGTCGCCCACCCGGCTGCTGTTGCTGCGCCACGGCCAGACGGCGTTGTCGGTCGAACGGCGATACTCCGGCCAGGGCGACCCCGAGCTGACCGAGCTCGGGCTGCGGCAGGCGGCCGGCGCGGCGGCGCGGCTCGCGACGGACGGGTCGATCACCGCGGTGCTGACCTCCCCGTTGCGGCGCACCCGGCAGACCGCGCAGGCGGTGGCCGACGCGACGGGCGTGCCGCTCGTCGTGCGCGACGGACTGATCGAGACGAACTTCGGGGAGTGGGACGGGCTGACCTTCGCCGAGGCCCGCGACCGCGACCCCGAGCTGCACGCGCGCTGGCGGGGTAGCCAGGACGTCGCGCCGCCCGGCGGGGAGAGCTTCGCCGAGGTCGGGGAGCGGGTCGCCGCCGAGCGCGACGCGATCCTCGCGGCCCACCCGGGCGAGACGATCGTCGTCGTCAGCCACGTGACGCCGATCAAGCTGTTGCTGCAGCAGGCGCTGGCCGCGGGGTCGTCGATCCTCTACCGGCTGCACCTGGACACCGCGTCGCTCTCGATCGCGGACTTCTATCCCGACGGCGGCGCGTCGGTCCGCCTCGTGAACGACACCTCGCACCACCCCGCCTGAGGGACGCGCCCGGGCTCCGGTCTCAGCCGCCCGTCAGGCGCAGGCCCACCCACAGCGCGCAGGTCGCCGCGGCCAGGCCCAGCGGCACGGAGACAGCGCCGAGCCGGGTGAACTCGCCGACCCCGACCCGGACGCCGCGCCCGCCGAGGACCTGCCGCCACAGCAGCGTCGCGAGCGAACCGACGAACGTCAGGTTCGGGCCGATGTTCACCCCGAGCAGCACGGCGAGGACGAGGCCGGTCCGCGCGTCCGGGGCGGCGGTCGCGACGACGTCGAGCAGCACCAGCGTCGCAGGCAGGTTGTTGACGACGTTGGCCAGCACCGCGGCGATCCCGGCGACGGCCAGCAACGCGAGCAGGTCCGGGCCCTGTGGCGCCGGGACGACCGCGCGCAGCAGGTCGGTCAGCCCGTGGGCGCCGACCGCCGCGACGACGATCCCGAGCGCCAGCACGAACAGGCAGAACAACGGGTCGATCGCGCGGACGACACCGGCGAGGTCGATGCGCCGGTCGGACAGCGCCCGCACGGCCAGCACGACCGCGCCGGCGGCGGCGACCCACACCGGCTCGATCCCGATCGTGGACGACACCGCGAACCCGGCCAGCGTCAGCCCGAGCACGACGAGCGCGAAGCGGGGTGTCGCCGCGGGTCCGGCCGCCGGGCCCGCGGCACCGGGACCGCCGACCGCGGGGTCCGTGGCGGCGCCCGGGCCGGTCACGCGCGTCGGCGGGTCGGCGGGAACGAGGTCGGCATGAGCGACGTCGGCGGCAACGGGGTCGGCGGGAACGGGGTCGGCGGGAACGAGGTCGGCGCGGAAGAACACGCGCAGGACGACGTACTCGACGCCGATCGCGACCAGCCACGGCAGCGCCATCAGCCCGGCGAAGCCCAGGAACGACAGGCCCGTGGCACCGAACGCGAGCAGGTTGGTCAGGTTCGACACCGGAAGCAGCAGTGACGCCGAGTTCGACAGGTGCCCGCACGCGTAGGCGTGCGGCCGGGCCCGGATGCCGAGCCGGCGCGCGGTCAGCAGCACGACCGGCGTCAGCAGCACGACGGTCGCGTCCAGGCTGAGGACGACCGTCGTCGCCGAGGCCGCGACGAACACCACCCCCAGCAGCCGGACGGGCCGTCCGTGCGCGCCCGCGCCCAGTCGGGCGCCGAGCCAGTCGAAGACCCCCTCCGCGTCGGCGAGCCGTCCGAGCAGCAGGATCGCCGCGAGGAACCCGACCGTCGGCCCGAGCGCGCTCACCTCGCTCTGCGCGGCCGGCAGCGGCAGCAGCCCCGTCGCGACGACGACCCCCGCCGCCGGGACGGCCGCGACCGCCTCGGGCAGGCCACGCGGGCGCACCGCGGCGACGACCAGCACGACGACGAGCAGTGCCGCCGACGCGGCCGCACCCACCGCCGGACTCATTGCTCGACGAGCAGCCAGATGCCGACGGCCACGCCCAGCAGCACGACGCACCAGCGCAGCACGTTCTCCGGCAGCCGCCGCGCGACACGGGCGCCGAGGAAGCCGCCGACCAGCGTCGTCGGCGCCAGCAGCGCGACCGCCAGCCAGTCGACCGGCGCGCGCAGCGAGAAGACGAGGACCGTCACGGTCGCGACGACCAGTGACAGCAGGCCCTTGAGCGCGTTGAGCCGCACGAGCCTGTCGTGCGCGAGCAGCGACAACGTCGAGATCAGGATGACGCCGAGCGCCCCGCCGAAGTAGCCGCCGTAGACGGCCGCGAGGAAGACCGCGGGCAGCAGCACGCCCATCCGGTCGCCCGCGCCCTCCTCGGGGCTGCCGATCTTCCTCTTGAGCCACGGCCCGAGCGCCATGACGACGCTGGCCAGCAGCACGAGGATCGGGACGACGGCGTCGAACACCGACTGGGGCAGCAGGAGCAACAGGACACATCCGACTGCCGCACCGACGACCGCGACGGCCGACGTCAACACGATCCGGCGGCCCTGCCCGACGAGCTCGCGGCGCTGACCTGCCACGTTGCCGAGGTAGCCCGGCCATTGCGCGATCGAGTTGGTGACGTTCGCGTTGAGCGGTGGCAGCCCGACCGCCAGCAGGGCGGGGAAGACCAGCAGCGAGCCACCCCCTGCGACGGCGTTGACCGCGCCGGCCACCAGACCGGCGACGAGAAGGAACGTCAGCCCGCCGGGCGTCACCTGCAGCACGGGCAGACGTTAATCCGCGTTAACGGTTCCCGCCGGGTCGACCCCGTCGTGCTCGCGCGGTGAGGGGTGCCCGTAACATCGGCGGTGCGGACGAGTCGGTCGGGCGGCCGCGTCGACGACCTCCGGGTCGTCGCCGAGGAAAGTCCGGACTCCGCAGGGCAGGGTGGTTGTCAACGGCAACCCGGGGCGACCCGCGGGACAGTGCCACAGAGAACAGACCGCCGTCGGCGCGAGCCGGCGGTAAGGGTGAAACGGTGGTGTAAGAGACCACCAGCACCCCGGGTGACCGGGGTGGCTCGGTAAACCCCACCCGGAGCAAGGCCAAGAGGCTCCCGCCTGCGGGAGCTGCGCAGACGTTCGAGGGCGGCCCGTCCGAGTCTGCGGGTAGGCCGCAAGAATCCGCCGGCGACGGCGGATCGAGATGGATGGTCGCCGAACGGAGCACCGCAAGGTGCCCGGGAACAGGATCCGGCTTACAGACCGGCTCGTCCGCCCTGTTCGACCGCGACCTCGTCCGGCCGGTGCTGGTCGTCGTCTCGTGCCGGGGCGCGCGCCGCGTCGAGCCGGAGGGGCGGCCAGCAGTGTCGAGGGGAGCTGCTGCGGTACCCGGCCGCGCCGACTCGGGACCAGCCGGAGCCCGTTGCCCACGGTACGGCCCGACCGACGTCCCGGCGAAGCGCGTGCTCGCGGCGACGACCTCCGGCGGCGAGGGTTGATGGTGGATGCGTCTCCCGGTGCCGGCGCGAGGAGCCCCGGCCGCACAGCCGGCCGCCACGACGGCAGCGGCACGAGGAACGGGGCGCGATGGTCGACGCCCGCTGTGGCGGGGTGCTCGGGACGCCCGCGCGCGGTGGCGTCGAGCGAGGGTGGTGCGCAGCGGAGGTCGTCCCACCGGACCCTGCACCGCGCTGTGGCGCGCCGCGGTGACCGACGTCCTGGGAACCGGAAGCGGCCTGCTGCTCGACGAGGGCGTTGCCCCGGCCCACCACCTGCACGATCGCCGAACGGCCCGCTGACCTGCGCCGAACGGATCCTACTCGAACTTCTGTTCGAGTAGCATCGGATCATGCCCTCGGCACCGCTCGTCGCTGCGCACCGTCTCCTCCAGGAGGCGACCGTCGAGCTGACCATGGCATCCACGCCGGGCACCGATGCCGACGAGTTGTTGTCCGTCCTCACGATGTGCGAAGCGGCGGTGCGGGTCCTGGAACGAGTCTCGGTGGCCGCGATCGCCGACCTGCAGCGGCGCGGCATGTTCGCCGAGCGCGGCTACCGTTCCGCCGTCACCGCGTTGGCCGATCTGCTGGGCTGGGAGCGTTCCGAGGCCCGCCGCCGGCTCGCGGTGGCCGAGCAGGCCGTGGAGCGGACCGGCCTCGACGGTGCCCGGTTGCCTGCCCGGCTCTCCGCGACCGCCGCGGTGTTCGCCGCCGGGATGTGCTCGGCGCGGCACGTCGAGATCGTCGCCCGCGTGCTCGACGGCCCCGCAGCCCGCCGGCTGCCCCCGGACGTGTGGGCCGCCGCGGAAGCCCAGCTGGCGGCGAAGGCGGGCGACTACAGTGCTGCCGACCTGCACGCCTGGGCGACGGCGCTCGTCGAGACGCTGGACCAGGACGGTCCGGAGCCCGACGACCGTCCACCGGTCCCCGTGAACGAGCTGCTCCTCACCCGCAACCCCGACGGCGCCGGCGGCAGGCTCAAGGCTCGCATCGACGACCCCACGATGTACGACGCGATCGTCACCGTCCTCGACGCCCATGCCCGCCCGGCCACCGCCGACGACGACCGGCCCGACGCGCAGCGCAAGGCGGAGGCACTCGCCGACGTCTGCGCGTTCGTCCTCGACCACGGCGACGTCCCCGCCCGAGGCGGCGAACGCCCCCACCTGACCGTGGCGGTCAGGCTCGAGGACCTGGAGAACAGGGCCCGTGCCGCGTGCCTCGACCTCGGCGGGCCCCTCTCACCCGAGCAGCTGCGGCTGCTCTGCTGCGACGCCCGCGTCGTACCCGTCGTCCTCGGCGGCGCGGGCCAGCCACTCGACGTCGGACGCGCCCGCCGCGTCATCCCCGATGGGCTGCGCCGCGCCATCGCCGCTCGCGACCGCGGCTGCGCCCGCTGCGGACGCCCGCCCTCGTGGTGCGAGATCCATCATGTGGTCCCGTGGGAGTCAGGCGGCCCCACCTCGATCGACAACTGCGCGATGCTCTGCCGGGCGTGCCATCGCCTCGTCCATCACGGCGGATGGGACGTGCGGCTGCGCGACGGGCTGCCCGAGTTCCGCCCACCCCGATGGATCGACCGCGGCCGCCGACCACGGAGCCGCCCACCGCGGGCTCCGATCCGGTTCCGTGCCCCAGCAACCCGGTCGCCGTCCGCGAGGATGTTCGCCGACGCCTGAGATGCCGCCGACACGCACCGGACGATCCTGCGCGGGCCACGAGCGGTCCGTTGACCCGCGTTGCCGGGGTTGTGGCGGACGTGCCGAGAAGATCGGGGCGGGGCCGTCCGTCGGGTGCCGATCCCGGCGGGACAGGAACCGGCTCGGTGGCCGGTCGGCGCGCTACGGTGATCGCGATGCGGCGGGGGGCGGACGAGTCGGCGGTCCGGTGTGGTGGTCTCGGCCACCACGGCGCGGACCGCGGCTCCGGGGCAACCCCGGGGTGCACCTTCTCAGCGGGACTCGGCGTCCCGCGCGCGTGGTCACTGCTCCCGCGTGAGTCTGCGCGCGGCGGACAGGAACCCAGGTCGACCGTGCCCCGCCGCATCACCAGGGCGCTCCCATGAGGCGACGCCGGCCCGACCCCGAGGCGGTGCTCGTCGCCGTCCTCCGGGTGCCGTGGCGGGCGGACGCCCTCACCGCGGCGGTCGCGGGCGAGGTCGGCGCCGACGCGGCACCCGAGCTCGTCGCGCGGCTGCTGGAGCGCTGGCCCGTGGCGCCCCGCGACACCCACGCGGCGATCGTCGCCGGGATCGGCGCGTCGCTCGGGCAGCGGATCGTGCTCGACCCGCTGCCGCCGCCGCGCCGGCGCTGGCCCGTGCAGCCGTGGGAGGACGTCGAGGCCCTCGCCGCCGGCCTCGACCTGCGTGCCGGCGAGCTGGACTGGTTCGCCGACCCCGGCGGCTGGCTCGACCGGTCGGCGTCGCCGCGGCTCGCGCACTACCGCAGACGCTGGCACGGGCAGCGGCTGATCGAGACCCCCGCGCCGCGGCTGGCGGAGCTGCAGCGTCGGGTGGGGCGCCGGGTGCTGGCGCACATCCCGGTGCACGACGCGGCGCACGGTTTCGTCGCGGGCCGGTCGCCGCTCACGCTCGCGCGCGAGCACAGCGGGCGGCAGTGGGTGCTGCGGCTGGACGTCGAGGGCTTCTTCAGCCGGATCGGCCCGGCGCGCATCGCGGGGCTCCTCGGGGCGGCGGGCTACCCGGCCGCGGTGGCCGGGGCCCTGGCAGGGCTGCTGGTGACGTCGACACCCGCCGCGGTGCTGCGCCGCGCACCCGAGCGACCGGCCGACGCCGTCCGGGACCGGTTGCGCGCACCGCACCTCCCGCAGGGCGCGCCGACGTCACCGGCCGTCGCCAACGTCCTCGCCCACGGACTGGACCGGCGGCTCTCGGCGCTCGCCGCGGCCGCCGGCGCGCGCTACGGCCGCTACGCCGACGACCTGGTCCTGTCCGGCGACGGCCCGCTGCCCGTGCAGGGGCTGCTGCGCCGGGCGCGGGAAATCGCCGCCGACGAAGGGTTCGACGTCCGGCCCGCGAAGACCAGGGTGATGCCCGCACACCATCGCCAGCGGGTGGTCGGGCTCGTCGTCAACAGCGCGCCGCGGGTGCCCCGCCACGAGTACGACGCGTTGCGCGCCCTGCTGCACAACTGCGCCCGCACCGGCCCGGCCCGGCAGAACCGCGACGGGCATCCCGACTTCCGTGCGCACCTGCTGGGCCGCATCGGGTGGGTCGCGACGGGCAGCCCGGCTCGGGCGCAGCGCCTCCGCGCGCTGTTCGACGCGATCGACTGGGCGTGAGGCGATTGACCGGGCGTGGCATGAGCACCAGGCCTGACGCGGCTGGGGGTGACGTGGCTGGGGGTGACGCGGCTGGGCGTGGCGCGGCTGGGTGGGACGCGATCTCCCGGGCCTGCCGAGACCGGGCCTGAGGCGGCGGCCGTCGTGCGGACCGGCGCCCGTGGCGGCGGCCGCCGTCGGAAGAGCGGGGTCTCAGGCGGCGCGGGCGAGGGCGTCGCGGATCGCCGTCGCCAGGACGGTCCGCCCCGCGGGCGTCGGGTGGACGTGGTCGGTGCCGAGGATCCCGGCGCCCGCGGACCGTACGACCGACGCCCAGTCGAGGAACACGACGTGCGACCCGGCCCTCGCGGCGGCGGCGGCCTCGAGGATCGCGTTGTTGCTGTTCTGCCACACCCGTGGGACGCAGGTGCCGACGAGCACGACGGGCCGGTCGCCCGCGGCATCGAGGACGGCATCGACGTCGGCGGCGGAGACGGTGCCGTTGGCGCCGAGGTCGACGACGATCGGGCCGGGGTTGCGCGCCGCCCACGCTCTCACCTTCGGCACACCGGTGGCGAACTGCCGGCCGACCTCCGCGTCGACGGTGGTGTCCGCGCCCAGCGCGGCCTTGAGCGCCGCGGTGCTGCCGAGCGAGATCGAGTCCCCGACGACGAGTACCGGCCCGTCGTGCCGGGCGGGCGCCGGCTCCTCCGACGTGGCCGGCGGCCGTGTCACGGGCGCTGCGGCGAGGGCGGGCTCGACGCTCGGCGGGGAGGTCGGGGTCGGGTCGACAGGGGCCACGGCCGCGGCGGCGGGCATCGCCTCCTGCGGGGCGGGGGAGGACACCGACGCGGCGACGATGAGACCGCCGACGGCGACCGCGGCCGAGGCCAGCGCTGTCGCCCCGACGGCCGCGGGGCCGGGTCGGAGTCTGGGGAGCATCCCTGCGATTGCACCACGGCCGCGTGGGCGGGCCGACACCGGTCCCCGTGCCGGTCAGGACGGGTGCCGGCGGTTCAGGCGGCGACCCGGATCCCGGTCGGGCCCGACGCGAAGCGCACGTGCGACAGGTCGGGCACGCCGGCGTCGGCGTCGAGATCGGCCAGGGCGTGGGTGCCGGCGACGGCGAGCGTCGCCATCCCGGCCGCGCGTGCCGCCGCCAGGCCGGCCGGCGCGTCCTCGACGACGAGGCAGCGCGCGGCCACGACCTGCAGGTGCTCCGCGGCCAGCAGGAACGGCTCGGGGTCGGGCTTGCCGGCGGTGACGTCGTCGGCCGTGACGACGACGGCCGGGGCGGGCAGCCCGGCCGCGGCGATGCGCGCCCGCGCGAGCGCACGGGTGCAGGAGGTGACGATCGCGGCGCGGGAACAGGCGCGCAGGGCCTCGACCGCTCCGGGGAGGGGGACGACGCCGTCGGTGTCGGCGAGCTCGAGCGCGACGATGCGGTCGAGCGCCGCGGGGACACGCCCGGCCGGCAGGACGTCGGCGATGATCTCGACGGCCGGGCGGCCGTGGCTGTTCACCAGCGCGCGGGGCGCGACGTCGTGCTCGACCGCCCAGGTCGCCCACGAGCGGGCGACGGCGGGCGTGGAGTCGATCAACGTGCCGTCCATGTCGAACAGCACGGCGTCGAAGAAGCGGTCCTTCAGGGCGGGTGGGAACGGCACCCGGCGAGGTTACGTCCGTCCGGCCGGCGAACCGCCGCCCCGGCCGCTCGACGAAGCCGCTCCGGACCTGGTTCTGTCCCGCTAATGTTTTTCACAGGTTCGCGGGGCCGGCTGCGAAATCCCCTGCGAAATCGTAATTCCGGCGCTACCAAGAGCGACATCGCCGTCGGCGGAACTGATTTCCGCCGTCGTGATCTTGCGTGCATGGGATCCGTCCCCCGGCGGCGCGGGAGGCCCCGGCCGGTGTGATCCTGCACGAATGCTCAGCGCATCCGTGACCCGGTCGGTGGCGTCGCCGGCGCATCCGGTGGTCGCGGAGGGCGACGGGGACGGGCGCCCGGGTCTGCACGAGCTGACCACAGTGGCCCGTCGCAGCGGTCGCTGGACCATTCGGCCGTCGCCGCGTCCGGATTCAGCCGTCCGCGCCGGTCCACGTCACCGATCCGGCACTGCTCCCCGGCCGTGCCCGGCAGTCCGACGACCGGGGTGCGGGCGGTGCCGACGATCGGCAGCGGCCGGCGAGAGTGGACCGTGCGGTACGGCGCGTGCTCACGCAGAGTGGTCGTTCGCCGCGACTCGGTGGCCGTTCGTGTCCGCAGTGACGCTGCGGGCACGGCTCGTCACGCGCACGATAATAGCTGGACGACCGTTCAGTCCATTCTGGAGAATCCGCCGGTGTCGGCGGATTACCGCAGCGTCGAGATCGTCGCTCGACCTGCGCTGAGCCGCCAGTCACGAAACGGTGCCCGATGCCCCCCGGCCCGACGCTCGGCATGCGTTTCATGGTTATTATCCGGGCATGGCAGGCAGTTCTTCACAGCGGCGGGCGCGGCCCGGGTCGGAGGTCAGGACGGGACCCGCGCTCGCGGGGGAACCGCCTGTCGACAGATCCGCGGCCGACATCCTCAGCGAACGCGAGATCCCGGCGGAGACCGTCGCCGCGATGACGACCATCGCGGCGATCCAGCGCGTCGCGATGCGCATCCGCCACCATCTCGAGCAGGGCGTCCTCAAGGACAGCGAGCTCACCTGGACGGGTTTCCTCGTCCTGTGGGTGCTGTGGCTCTTCGGCGAGATGCAGACGCGCTACCTCGCCGACGAGGTCGGGGTGAACCGCAGCACTCTCAGCGGGGTGCTCTCGACGCTCGAACGCCGCGGGTTGCTCACGCGCCGCGGGCACGAGTCCGAGGGCAGGTTGGTGCTGGTCGAGCTGACGTCGGAGGGCGGCGCGCTCGTCGACAAGCTGTTCCCGCGCTTCGGGGCCGAGGAGGCCTTCGTCGTGGGGTCGCTGAGCCCGGACTCGATGCGCCGCCTCGGCAACTCGTTGCGCTCGGTCCAGCAGCAGCTCGACTCCGACGAGGGCCGCCGCCGCCGCGCCACCCCACTGCGCGAGAGCTGACCCGGGGGGCCTACGGCTCCAGCGCCGGGACGAGCCCGTCGAGCACGCACTGCAGCCCGAACTCGAACAACGCGTCGAGGTCGAGGTCGTAGCCGCTTTCGAGGATCCGCTCGAACCGGGGGTGGGCGCCGGGAGAGAGGATCGCCCGTAGCACGCCCTCGTTGGCGTCCATCCACTCCTCGTTGTCCATGCCCGTCTCCGCCTGCGCCTCCCGCTCCGGTTCGAGGTTGATCGCGATGCCGCGTGCGAGATTGAAGAGCATGAGGTGTGTGCTGAACGCCGTCGCCGCGTCGACACCGTGCTCGTCGAGGATCCCCAGCAGCCACTCCGCGTAGCGCAGCCCGTTGGCGATGGGCTGCGGTCTGGTGAGCGACATCGCCGGAGCCACCCAGGGGTGCCGGCGGAACGTCCGCCAGATCAGTCGCGCGCCCGTCTCGAGGCCGGCGCGCAGGTCGCGGGGCCGCGTCGTCGGGACGGTCATCTCGCCGAGCGCCGAGTCGAGCATCTGCAGGACGAGGTCGTCCTTGTCGGCGACGTGGCGGTACAGCGACATCGTCGCGACGCCGAGCGCCGCCGCGACCCGGCGCATCGACAGTCCGGACAGGCCCTCGGCGTCGGCGATCGCGACCGCCGCCGCGACGAGCGTGGCGCGGTCGAGGGTTCCGTCGCTCGCCCGGGTCGCGTGCGACGGCGGTCGGGCAGTGGGTGTTGCCGCCCCGGTGATCACCGTGTCCACGGCTGCGGTGCCCACGGCCGCGGTGCCCACGACTCCGGTGCCCGCGACCACGGTGCCCACGCCCGGCCGGGTGTCGACGAGGCCCTCGCGGCGCAGCGTGGTGAGGACCTTCGTCGCGGTCGCCATCGCGACGCCGTGCCGGCGGACGATCTCGCGCGTCGACGGCACCCGGGCGCCGGGAGGCAGCTCGCCGCTGCGGATGCGCTCGCGCAGTGTCGCGGCGATGCGTTCCGATGCCGACGCCGTCATCCGGGCCTCCTGGTGCACTAGTGCGGTGCAGGACGCGGGGCGCCGCCGCAGGTCGTTGACATAGTGCACTAGTGCGACGCCGTTTTCCAGCAAGAAATCCTTGAGGAGTGCGCTCTGTACGCCGTACGGTCCGTATCACCCAGGCCGACCGACGGCGGGGACGACCAAGGAGCGTACGGTGCACGAGAAGACGGATGTCCTCATCTCCGGGGCGAGCATCGCGGGCCCGGCGCTGGCCTACTGGCTGCGCCGCGCGGGCCATCGGGTCACGATCGTCGAGCGCGCGCCCGTGCTGCGGCCGGGTGGTCAGACGGTCGACCTGCGCGGCGCGGGCCGGACGGTCGTCGAACGGATGGGGCTGCTCGACGCGGTGCGCGCGGTGCAGGTGCACGAGCGCGGGCTCGTCTACGTCGACCGCGACGGCCGCCATCTCGCCGAGGTCCCGGCCGAGGCGTTCGGCGGCGAGGGGATCGTCGCCGAGATCGAGGTGCTGCGCGGCGACCTGGCCGAGGTGCTGCACACCGCCACCCGCGACGACGTCGAGTACCTCTTCCGGGACCGGATCGTCTCGCTGACCCAGGACGCCGACGGCGTGGACGTCGAGCTCGCGAGCGGGACGCGGCGGCGGTTCGGCCTGGTGGTCGGCGCCGACGGCCTGCACTCCGGGGTCCGTGGCCTCGCGTTCGGCCCCGAGGACGAGTTCGTGCACCCCCTCGGGCTCGCCATGGCGTTCTTCACCGTTCCCGACCACGGCGGGCTGGACGACTGGTTCGGCATGCACCACGTGCCGGGCGGCGTGGTCGCGCTGCGCCCGGACCGGGTACCCGGGCAGGCGAAGGCGATGGTCGCGACGCACACCGCCGAGCCGCTGCACCGGCTCCCGCGCGAGCGCCAGCTCGCGGTGTTGCGCGCCGCGCTGGCCGACGCGGGATGGCTCGGCCCGCAGGTCCTCGACGACATGGCCGCCAGTCGTGACTTCTACGTCGAGAGCATCGGCCAGGTGAGGATGACGTCGTGGGCGCGCGGGCGCGTCGCGCTGCTGGGCGACGCGGCGTTCTGCCCGTCGCCGCTGACCGGGCTCGGCACGAGCCTCGCGCTCGTCGGGGGCTACGTGCTCGCGGGCGAGCTGGCGGCCGCGGGTGGGGACCACGTCCGTGCCTTCGAGGGGTACGAGCAGCGGATGCGCGCCTATGTGGACCAGGCGCAGGAGCTGCCGCCCGGGGGCACCGACGGCTTCGCCCCGCGCACCCGCGCGCGGATCGCGCTGAGCCGGGCGTCGATGCGCTGGATGACGCGTTGGCCGGTGCGCCCGCTCGTCGCGCGGATCTTCGCCCGTGCCGACGCCATCGACCTGCCCGACTACCCGCTCGGCGCCGGCGCCGCCGTCCGGGCGTGACCCCGATCGACGCAACTATTCATCAGACGTTGAGATCGGTGCGCCGCGGCGCTACCGTTCCTGGATGGTCGCCCTCACCAGCATCGATCGCGCACTCGCCGTCGATCTCGCGAGCCTGGACCGGGCGGCGCTGCCGGTCGCCGGGGGCAAGGCGGCCAACCTCGGCGAGCTCCTCGCCGCGGGGCTGCCGGTGCCCGGCGGGTTCTGCGTCACCACCGCCGCGTACCGCCTGGCGACGGCCGACACGGCCACCGCCGCGGCGGGCATCGACCCGGCCGCGGCGCGGGCGCAGGTCCTGACCGCTCCCGTCCCCGCGGCGGTCGCCGCCGCCGTCCGCGGTGCCTACGCCGCGCTCGGTGACGACGTGCCCGTCGCCGTCCGGTCGTCGGCCACCGCCGAGGACCTGCCCGAGTCGAGCTTCGCGGGCCAGCAGGACACCTACCTGAACGTCGTCGGTGCCGACGCGGTCGTCGATTCCGTCCGGCGGTGCTGGGCCTCGCTGTTCACCGACCGCGCGGTGGCCTACCGCGCCACCGCGGGCGTCGACCCGGCCGGGGTCGCGATCGCCGTCGTGGTGCAACGCATGGTCGACGCCGCGGCCGCCGGGGTGATGTTCACCGCCGACCCGCTGACCGGCAGCCGGTCGCGCACCGTCCTCGACGCGGCTCCCGGGCTCGGGGAGTCGGTCGTGTCGGGCGCCGTCGACCCCGATCACGTCGTCGCCGATCCCCGGGGCCGGGTTCTCGACTATCACGTCGGCCGCGCGGGCACCGCGGTCCGTGCCGTGGCCGGCGGCGGCACCGTGCGGGTGCCGCACGGGGCCGAGCGCGGCCGCTGCCTGACCGACGCCCAGGTGAAGGAGCTGGTCGCGCTGGGAGAGCGGGCACAGGCGCACTTCGGTGCCCCGCAGGACCTGGAGTGGGCCATCGACGCCGCCGGCGGCGCGTGGCTCACCCAGTCGCGCCCCATCACGACGCTGTTCCCGCTGCCCGAGCCGGTCGAGGCGGGGCACGTCTACTTCTGCATCAGCCTCGCGCAGGGCCTCGTGCGGCCCATGACGCCGATGGGGATCGCCGCGGCCCGGCGGATCGCCACGGCCGCGGTCGCCGGGATGACCGGCCGCCCGCCCGCCGACCCCGACGTCGGCCCGCGCGGGCTCGTCGTCGCGGGCGGGCGCCCCTTCGCCGACGTCACGACGCCGCTGCGCACCGCGCCCGGCCGTGTCCTGCTGCCCCGCATCCTCGACGTGATGGAGGCGCGCTCGGCCGTCGTCCTGCGCGAGCTGATCGCCGGCGACGGCGACCCCGCGCACCTGCTCGGGGCGCCGGCGGGACGCCGCAGCTGGCTGCCGTTCCTGCGCGGCGTCGCCCGCATCGCGGTGCGGTTCCGGGTCCCGCCCAGGATGCTCGTCGCGCTCGTCCGGCCCCGCTCCGCGCTCGCACACGTGCAACGGGTCCGCGCGCGGGTCGCGCCGCTGTGCGTCGTCGACCCGGCGCTCGCCCCCGGCGACCACCTGCGCCGCGCCGAACGCCTCCTCGACAGCGTCTTCCCGATCCTGCCGACGGTCGCGCCCGTCGCGGGCGCCGGCTTCGTCGGCCTCGGGCTGGCCCGGCTGCTCGCCCGTGGCGACCTGCCTGCCGCCGACGTCCACGAGGTGCTGCGGTCCTTGCCGCACAACGTCACCACCGAGATGGACCTGCGGCTGTGGGCCCTCGCCGCGACGTTGCGCGACGATCCGGCGTCGGTCGCGGCGCTGCGCGACCGGGAGCCGGCCGCACTGGCCGCGGCGTTCGGCCGCGGAGAGCTGCCCGGGCGGCTGCAGGGCGGCCTGGGCGCCTTCCTCGCCGAGCACGGGCACCGGGCGGCGGCCGAGATCGACGTCGGTGCCCCGCGCTGGTCCGACGACCCGGCGCCGGTGCTCGCGGTCCTCGCCGGGTACCTGCGACTGCCGGTGGAGGAGCGTCCCGGCACGGCCCCCGACGTCCAGTTCGCGCGGGGTGCCCGGGCCGCGGAGGCGGCGCTGGCCCGCGTCGTGACCCGGCTCCGGCGCCGGTCGCGGGTACGGGCGGCGCTCGTCGGGTTCGGGTTGCGCCGGGCGCGGGCCCTGGCCGGGCTGCGCGAGGAGCACAAGGACCTGCTCGTGCGGCTGCTCGCCGCGGTCCGGGCACACCTCGGGCACGTCGGGGCCGACCTGGCCGGGCGCGGACTGCTCGCCGTCGCCGACGACGTCCACCTGCTCGACCTCGCCGAGACGGCCGCGGCCCTCGGTGGCGTCGACCAGCGCGACCTCGTCGCCCGCAGGCGGGCCGACCACGACCGCGAGCTGCGCCGCCGGCACGTGCCGCGGGTGCTGCTCGCCGACGGCACCGAGCCGGAGGCCGTCCGCGCCCCCGGTCGCGGGACCGAGCCGGGCACGCTCGTCGGCAGCGCGGCGTCGGCGGGCACGGTGACCGCGCCGGTCCGGGTGGTGTTCGACCCGGCCGAGGCTGCGGTGCAGCCCGGCGAGGTGCTCGTCGTGCCCTCGACCGACCCCGGCTGGACGCCGCTGTTCCTCACCGCCGGCGCGCTCGTGATGGAGATGGGCGGGTCGAACTCGCACGGCGCCGTCGTCGCCAGGGAGTACGGCATCCCGGCGGTCGTCGGCGTCCCCGGCGCGACGACCCGGCTGCGGACCGGCCAGATGGTCCGCGTCGACGGCGCCGCCGGAACGGTCACCCCGCAGCCGTGAGCCGCGCCCCGCGGCCGCGCGGCCGCGGCCAGAGCTCGGGCGCGGCGTCACCGGCCACGGCCGGTGTCATGGCCGGCAACGCCACTCACGGGGGTGGAGCCCCGGGGACGTACCCTGGACCACGCCGGGACGTCCCCGGCGACACCCCTGACGTGGAGGTCCTCGGCGTGCCGGTCCCATCCTGTGTCCACCGCCCGCACCGCGCGGCGGCGGTGCGCCGGTGACCGCCGTCGCCGACCAGCCCACGTCGCCAGTCCTCGCCGAAGCCGCCCGCCGCCGGACCTTCGCGGTCATCAGCCACCCCGACGCGGGCAAGTCGACGCTCACCGAGGCGCTCGCCCTGCACGCGGAGGTCATCGACTCCGCGGGAGCGGTGCACGGCAAGTCCGGGCGCCGCGGCGTGACGTCGGACTGGATGGAGATGGAGCGCAAGCGCGGCATCTCGATCACCTCGGCGGTGCTGGAGTTCACCTACGGCGACGCCGTGATCAACCTGCTCGACACCCCGGGCCACGGCGACTTCTCCGAGGACACCTACCGGGTGCTCGCGGCCGTCGACGCCGCGGTGATGCTGCTCGACGCGGCCAAGGGCCTCGAGCCGCAGACCCTCAAGCTCTTCGACGTCTGCCGCAGCCGCGGCGTCCCCGTGCTGACGTTCGTCAACAAGTGGGACCGGCCGGGGCGCGAGGCGCTCGAGCTGCTCGACGAGGTGGAGCAGCGGATCGGGCTGCGGCCCATGCCGGTGACCTGGCCCGTCGGGTTCGCGGGCGACCTGCGCGGCCTCGTCGAGGTCGCGACGGGTGACTTCACCCGCTTCCGCCGCACGGCGGGCGGCGCGACGCGGGCCGAGGCCGAGCACGTCCCCGCCGAGCGCGCGGCCGCCGAGGAGGGCGCCGCCTGGTCGACGGCGCAGGACGAGCTCGCGCTGCTCACCGAGATCGGCGCGGGGTTCGACGAGAAGGACTTCCTCGCCGGCACCGCGACGCCGGTGCTGTTCGGCGCGGCGCTGTCGAACATCGGCGTCGCCCGCCTCCTCGACGCGCTCGTCGCGCTGGCGCCCGGCCCCGGCGAGCGCGACGACGTCGACGGCCGGCCGCGCCCGCTCGACGCGCCGTTCTCCGGATTCGTGTTCAAGGTGCAGGCCGGGATGGACCCGTCGCACCGCGACCGGATGGCGTTCATGCGGGTCTGCTCGGGACGGTTCGAACGCGGCATGGTGCTCACCCACGCCGCGACGGGCAAGCCGTTCGCCACGAAGTACGCGCAGGCCGTCTTCGGCCAGCAGCGGACGACGCTCGACGAGGCCTACCCCGGCGACATCGTCGGCCTGGTGAACGCGGGCGCGCTGCGCCCGGGGGACACCCTGCACGACGGGCCCCGCGTCGAGTTCCCACCGATCCCGAGCTTCGCGCCGGAGCACTTCGCGGTCGTGCGCAGCGCCGACTCCGGCAAGCACAAGCAGTTCCGCCGGGGCATCGACCAGCTCGACGGCGAGGGCGTGGTCCAGGTGCTGCGTTCGGACCTGCGCGGCGACCAGGCGCCGGTGCTCGCCGCCGTCGGTCCGCTGCAGTTCGAGGTCGCGACGCACCGGCTCGAGTCGGAGTTCCACGCGCCGGTCACGCTGGAGCCGCTGGGCTACTCCGTCGCGAGGGTCACCGACGCCGAGGGCGCGGCGACGCTGCAGGGCCAGAGCGAGGTCGAGGTCTTCACCCGGCGTTCCGACGGCGCGTTGCTCGCGGTGTTCGCGCACCCGTGGCGGCTGGAGTCGGTGCGCCGCCGCTATCCCGACCTGCGGCTCGACGCGATGCCGGCCGGGACGGTGGAGTCGGCGGGCTGAGCCCGCGGCCGGCCGGTCAGGACGGCCGTTCGTCGAGGTCGAGCAGCCGCGCCGTCGCCGCCGCCACCCGCAGCGACCCGACGCCCGTCGGGTGGAACGGGTAGCGGTCGGCGAGCCCCTGCAGGTCGGGCCCGAGCCCGTCGGCCGCGCCGGGGCTGCACAGCGGTTCGAGTGGCGGGTCGACCACCGTCATGTCGTACTTCGCCGCGCCGGCGCGCAGCACGTCGTTGAGCGCCTGGTTGCGCTCGTGCATGAGCTCGGTCTTGGCGGCGTCGAGCCCCGGGACGCCCGCCGGGCCGCGACCGTCCGGGCAGGCGCCGGGGTCGGTGCCGGGCGCGAACACGTCGTACGACGTCATGATCACGATCTGTGGCCGGTCGGGGAGCGCAGCGAGGTCCTGCAGCAGGTCGCCGTAGTCGCGGTCGAAGGCGGCGAGCCGGTAGTCGAACTCGCCCGCGGTGAACCGGTCCGCGCAGTCGGGGACGCCGTAGCAGTAGGTCAGGAAATCGCTCCAGCCCAGGTCGTTGGGCCCGATCTCGACGACGACGTAGCGCAGCCCGGTCATCTGCTTGAGCAGGCTGACCTGGGCGGGGACCGACGACGGGCCGCGCGCCTGCGGTCCGCGCAGGCCCTGCGCGATCGTGGCGCCCGAACAGGCCAGGTTGCGCACCGACGTCGCGGTGACCGCACCGAGCTCGGCGGCCAGCGAGTCGGCGCTGCGCTCGCAGGCGATGTCGTCCGACGTCGCCTCCGGGACCGGCGGCCCGCCCACCCGCGCGGCGCGCGAGTCCCCGATGACCGCGCCGGTGTAGCCGGAGACCGCGGGCCCGACCGGTGACGGCGAGAGGTGGTAGGACCCGACGAGCTGGGTCAGCGAACGGACGTCGGACAGCCCGCGCGTCGCGCCCGACCACGCGAACCAGCCGCACGCACCCCAGGCCAGCAGCGACACGGCGACCGCGAGCACCGTCGTGCGTCCGACGGTGCCGGCGCTGCGGTGCCACAGCTCGGCGACGGTGATGTGTCCCTCGTGGGCCCGGCTCTGCCGGCGCAGCAGGGCGAGCATCCGCGCGCAGCCCGCGACGGCGCAGATCGCCAGGCACAGCCCGACCATGCCGAGCGCGCCGAAGGCGTACCAGCGGACGAACCCGCCGACGAGGGTGTCGGTGGCCTGGGCGCGGGCGGCGGCGGTGCGGTCGGGATCGAGCACCTCCGCCGCGGCGGCGTTGCGCTGGACGGGCCCGAGGGTGAGCTGCGGCCGCATCGGGCCCCACACCTGCAGCGGGGTGATGTCGAGGCGGGTGTTGCCGATCTGCACCAGCTGCGCCGGGCCCGAGAGCGTCGGCGTCGGCACCCGGGCCCCCAGCTCGACGTGCTGGCCCAGGATCGTGACGTCCTGCGCCGGGGTCAGCGCGATCGCCGTCGGCAGCCCGCCCAGCAGGCAGACCACCAGCAGCAGCACGGTCTGCCACGAGCGCAGCTCCCGCCACAGCGCCCGCGGCCGCAGCCCTCTCCGCCGGGTCGTCGGCGGTGCGTCGGGCAGGCGCTGGTCGGTCGTCGCCATCTCGGAGGGGTACCCCCAGGGTGGTGTCGGCGCGTGTCGGGTCGACCCAGGATGCGTGACGACCGGCCCCCGCGTCACCACCGCTCGCAGCCGGTGACACTTCTCACCGCCGGTACGCGGCGTCCCGGCCGTGCCGCGGCCCCGTCCGGGAGCCGCCGGGGCCGGGGCCGGGTGGACGCCCGTCGTTCATCCGGGCGCCATCCCCGGGTCGGGCGCCGGACATCGCGGCCCGGTGAGCTTCCCGGATGCGGTCCGAGGCTGCGGGAGGGCGCCGGTGACGCTGCGGCTCGCGGTGCTCGATCTGGCAGGGACGACGGTGTGCGACGACGGCCTGGTGCTCGACGCCGTCCTTGCCGCGCTCGGGGCGGTCCGGGTGCCGTGCGCGGGGCCGCGGTTCCCCGCGCTGCGCCGGCAGGCCGAGGCGACGATGGACCGGGCCTCGCTCGCGGTGTTCGGCGACCTGCTCGACGGCGACATGCACCGGGCCCGGCACGCCGACTCGGCGTTCGCCGCGCGGCTGCGCAGCCGGGTGCGCGCCGGCGTGCTGCGCGAGATCCCGGGCGCCACCGCGGCGATGACCGCGCTGCACGACGCGGGCCTGTCGGTGTGCCTGTGCAGCGGGTTCGAGCCCGCGCTGCACGCCGAGATGGTCGAGGCCCTCGGCTGGACCGAGCTCGCCGATCTGCTCGTCTGCCCCGCCGATGTCGACGGCCGCGGACTGCCGGACCCGGCGATGCTGCTCACCGCGGCTGCGCGGGCGGAGGTCGAGCCGTCCGGCGTCGTCACCGCGGGGGACGCGACGTCGGCGATGACGGCGGGCCGCCGCGCGGGCGCCGGGCTGACCGTCGGCGTGCTGACCGGCGCGCACCGCGCGGCGCCGCTGCGGGCCGCGGGCGCGGACGCGATCGTCGACTCCGTCGCCGACCTCCCCGCGCTGCTCGGCCTGCCCTCCTGAGGTCCTTCGGCGCCCGGCGGCGCAGCTCAGGCCAGGCCGGACGCCGCGAGCGGGTCGTAGCCGGGGGCGGCGAGCATCGCCTGCAGCTGCCGTCGGCGCAGCCCGATGTTGCTGCCCTCGATGACAGGGTAGGCCAGTGCCTCGTTGAGGTGGCGGACCAGCGGGAACGCCCGGTCGTACGCGGTCACCCCGACGACCTTGACCAGGTCGTTGATCACGTCGACGGCGGTCTCGGAGCCGAACACCTTGGAGTGCAGGGCCAGCTCGGGCCCGGCCGGGTCGCCGGACAGGACGGCGTCGAGCGCCCGCCACGACAGCAGCCGGACCGCCTCGATCCGGCCCTTGGCGTCGGCGAACACGTCGGCCACGGACTGGTGGGCGATGATCGGGACACCGCCGCCACGGGTCTGCGTCGTCGCGAACCGGTGGGCGACGGCGAAGGCCTGCCGCATCGCGGCCGTGGCGAACGTGCCGATCGAGGCGCCGCTGGCGAAGAACGCGTTGCGCGTCAGCTCGCCGCCCTGGCCCTCGGCCCCCAGCAGGTTCTCGCGCGGGACCCGGACGTCGTGCAGGGCGATGCGGGCGGTGAGGCACCCGGTGAGGCCGGGCAGGTCCAGGTACTCCTCGACCTCGATGTGGCCGGCGAGGTGCTCGCGCTCGGCCACGACGAGGGACACCCCGCCCGGGGTGCGGCAGACGATGGTCATGACGTCGGGACCGTCGCCGTCCCAGCCCGGCAGGTGCGAGGCCCACTGCTTGCGCCCGTTGACCACCCACTGGTCGCCGTCGAGGACCGCGGTGGTGCGGATGCCCTCGGCGGGCGGCGGGGCGTCGAAGTTGACGCTGCCGTCGGGCTCGGAGAAGGCCATCGCCGCGACCGGTGCGCCGGAGTCGGCGAGGAAGGGCGCGACGAAGCGCCGGATCTGCTCGGGCGTGCCGACCTGGTAGACCGGCATCAGGGCGATCAGCGGCCCGGCCATCGAGATGACGAAGTCGGGGCTCTGCGCCGCCCACTCCTCGACGAGGATCGCCGCGTCGACCCCGCTGCCGGCCGTGCCGCCGAACGGCACGGGAATCAGGCCCTTGAGGAAGCCGGCGCCGACCGCCTTCTCGAACGTGGGACGGGCCAGCAGCGCCCGGCGCAGCGGGTCCGGCTCGGCGCGCACCTCGTCGGCGAGCGGGCGCAGCTCCTCCTCGGCGAACCGACGGGCGATCGCGACGAGCCGGCGCTGCTCGGGGGACAGGGAGAAGGAGACGGCCACGGGATGCTCCTGCGCTGCGACGATCCGACCGGGGTCGGATCGGGTCGGGTCGGACGCCCGCCACTGTCGGGCGTCGACGCGGTCGCCGTCCCGGCCGTTCGTGCGCGATCCCTGTGCAGAACGTGCGCGGCAGAACCTGCGCGGCAGAACGTGCGCGGCGGAACGTGCGTGCTCAGCCGCGCGCGTCGCGTGGTGCCGTGCCGTACTCCCGGCGGAACGCCCGGCTGAAGGCCGACGGGTCCCGGTAGCCGTAGCGGGCCGCGATCTCGGTGATCGTGCCCCGCTCGGCCGGGTCGGTGAGCGCGCGGGCGCAGCGTTCGAGGCGCATGGTGCGCACGGTGGCGGCGAACGTCGTCTCGTGCTCGGCGAAGGCCGCGTGCAACGTCCGTGGGGAGACGGCGAACCGGCGCGCCACCGAGGTCACCGACAGGTCCGGGTCGCCGAGCCGGCTCGCGACGTGCCGCAGGACGGCGGCCCGCAGCCCGGCCCGCGCCGGTTGCTCGACCGGACCGCCGATCGCCGCCGACACGACCGAGGCGAAGGACCGCTCCAGGTCGTCGGGCGCGGCCCCGGTCTCCTGCCACCGCCACAGCGAGCGCATCAGCGTCGAGACCACGAGTCCGGTCCCGGTGGCGCCGTCGACGACGTGCCCGAGGCCCGCCTGCCGCGGCCTGCCGCCGAGTGCGCGGTGCGGGACGCGGAACGACAGCATCCGCCACGGTTCGTCGAATGCCAGGTGGTAGGGCTCCGTGGTGTCGAGGACGACGAGCCGGCCCGGGCCGACGGTCGACTCGACCGCGCCGGTCCGGACGTGGCAGCGGCCCGCGAGCTGCAGGTTGACGAAGACGTACTCGCCGTCGGAGCGGGCGACCTCGCGCGGCCCGTGCGCGGTCAGCTGGGGCTGCGAGTCGATCAGGGCGCGGTTGACCGCGCCCAGCCCGCGGGTCTCGACGCGGGCGGCGAAGCCCGGCACGTCGGTGGCGGTGCGGGTGGGGGTCAGCGGGACGAAGGCCTGGCAGATGACCTCGTGCCAGACCGCGAACTGCTCGGCGACCGGGCGCGCGGCGATGTCCCAGGTCGGCATGCCACCTCCCGCGCGTCGTGGAGAGCAGGGCCGTCGTGCAGAGCAGGCCGTGAACAGCAGGATGGCCCGCACGCCGCGCGCGGGACAAGCCCTCGGGTCGGGTGCTCGGGAGCGTCAGCCCTCGGTCAGCTCCTTCTCCAGCGGCGTGCGGAACCGCGGCGTGACGCGGGTGCCCGCGAGCTGCGTCGCGACGCGATGCGCCGCTGCCTCGATCGCCGCGGCGGCCTCGGCGCCCACGTCCTCCAGGCAGCGCACGACGACCTCGCCGCCGGCGCCGCGCTGGGCCCACCCGCCGACGACCCGCCCGGCCCACCACACGGTCGGGCCGATGTTGCCCGTGCGGTCGAAGAGCCGCTCGCGGTGCGGGCCGAGGAACCAGTCCCGCGACTGCCAGCCCATCGGCGTCGGGTCCAGCGCCGGCAGCAGCACGGCCTCGGCGGGCGGCTCGTCGTCGGCCACGGGGTCGTCGGCGAGCACCAGGCCGGGCACCCCGTCGAGGTCGACCTCGACGGTGTCGAGCGCGGCCAGCGCCCGCGTCGTCTCGCGGGCGGTCCAGCCGGTGAACCAGCGCAGGTCGCTCACCGGTGCCGGCCCGAACGCGGCGAGCCACCGGCGCGCCAGCCCGGCCTGTGCCTCCTCGACGGGCAGCGGCGTGAGCTCGCCGCCGAGCCACGCCGCCGTCGGCGACCAGCGGTACTGCGTGGAGGTCCACGACCCGCGAGGGCGTCCGCGGACGATGTGGCCGTCGGCGGCCAGCTGCAGGAGCACCCGCGTCGTCGCGTTCTGGCCGGTCGCCGCGATGCGGGTGCGCAGCCGAGGGACGTCGGCGGTCAGGTCTGCGGCGAACGCCTCGCCGCGGGCGTGCAGCGCCGCGAGCGTCTCGGCCTCGACGTCGGCCAGCCACGACGCGGCGTCGTCGACCCCGGACTCGGCGAGGTGCCCGACGAGCCGCCTGCGCGCGGTGGCGGCGACGGTGTGCGCGCACCCGTGCTGGACCCGCGCCGCGGTCTCCCGGTCGAGCACCCAGACGGTGCGCCGCATGCCGAGCATCCGCACCAGGGTGCGGTCGGTGTAGAGGGCGTGCTCGACGTCCGCGACCGCTGCCCCGTCGGTGCGCGCCATGGCCGAGAGGTGCACCGTCGCCGGGTCGGTGGCGTGCAGCCCGAGCACCGAGCGGGCCGCCTCGACGACCCCGGCCGGGTCGCCTGCGGCACGCGTCCCCGCGCTCAGGCGATGACGTGCGACGAGCCGCGCCCGGCGCGCGGTGACCCCGATCTTGTCCACGCCGTGCAGTCCACCACGGCGCCCCGACGCTCCTGCGGTGGCCGGTACTGTGCCGCGCTCGCGTGGCGAGCTGCGTGCTCGGAGGGGCCGACGCGGAGCGGAGCGCTCAGGCCCGGCGGGTCATGTCACCCATTCGCGGATCGAGCGGTCGTGCTGGCCGAGCAGGGGTGCGGCCGCCCGGATCGCGGGCGTCGTCTCCCGCTCTGCACCTTCGGGCAAGGGGTCGAAGAAGCGCAGTACGGGGCCCGGTACCGTGATCGTCCCGAGTGTCGGGTGCGCTACCTCCGTGACGAGCCCCTGCGAGCGGGTCTGCTCCCACTCGTACACCTCGTCGACGGTGCGGATCCGCCCCGCCGGGATGCCGGCGGCCAGCAGTCGCTTGAGCAGCACGTCGGCAGGGATGTCGGCGAAGGTGGCCTCCAGGAGGCTGACGACCTCCTCCCGGTTGCGGGTGCGGGTGGCGTTGTCGGCCCTGCGCGGTGCCGCGGGATCGAGGCCGAACTCGGCGCAGAGCCGCCGCCACAGTGCCTCCGACCCGCAGGAGAGCTGTACGTGTCCGCCGAGGCAGCGGAACATGCCGTACGGGGTGATCGAAGGATGGTGGTTGCCGCGGGCTCTGCCGATCTCGCCGGCGACGGTCCACCCGGTGCCGTGGAAGGCGTGGACGCCGACGGTCGCGGCGAGCAGCGAGGTGCGGACGACCTGCCCGCGCCCGGTGCGTTCGCGCTCGGCCAGCGCGGCGAGGACGCCGGTGATGCCGTAGAGGCCGGCGAGCAGGTCGCTGATGGGCACGCCGACTCGCTGCGGATCGTCGGGAGAGGGGCCGGTGAGCGACATGAGGCCGGCCTCGCCCTGGGCGATCTGGTCGTACCCGGCGCGTCCGGCCTCGGGGCCGTCGTGGCCGAAACCGCTGATGGACAGCACGACCAGCCGAGGGTTGAGCTCGAGGAGCCGGTCGTTGCCGAGACCGAGCCGGTCCATCGTGCCGGGCCGGAAGTTCTCGACGAGGACGTCGGCGCGGGTGACGAGGCGCGCGAGCAGGTCGAGGTCGTCGGGGGCCTTGAGGTCGAGCGCGATCGACTCCTTGTTCCGGTTGCAGGACATGAAGTAGGTGGACTCGCCGTCGCCGACGAAGGGGGGTCCCCAGCCACGGGAGTCGTCGCCGCCGTCGGGGTTCTCGACCTTGACGACGCGTGCGCCGAGGTCGCCGAGCAGCATGGCGGCATGCGGTCCGGCGAGGGCGCGGCTGAGGTCGAGCACGACGAGGCCGTCGAGGGGGCCGGCGTCGCTGCGGGGGCTCATCGGGCGCCGACCGTCCGCCGCCCCAGGACGAACGCGAACACCGCCAGCAGCAGCGCGGCGGTGCCCAGCAGGCCGCGACGGCCGAGCGGGCTGCTCCACACCAGGTCCAGCGCGTCGAGCTGGTCGGACGTGTCCGTGGCGGGGACGGGTACCGGCCCGGCGGTACGCAGCGGTACGGCACCGTCCCGGGGCGTCGCCGCTGCGGTTTCGGTCGTGCTCGCGGCATCGGGCTCGGGCTCGCCGAAGCTCTTCTCGAGGTTGCGGGCGAACTGGGTCAGGACCCGGTTCCCGATGTCGACGACGAGCCCGCGCCCGAACTGGGCGGCCTTGCCGGTGATCTCCAGGTTGGTCCGCAGCGCGCAGACCGTCGAGCCGTCCGGGCCCGGGGTCAGCGTGGCGTGGACGTCGGCCGAGGCGTTGCCGTTGCCCTTGACGTCGGACCCGGACGCGACGATCGCGACGCGGTGCGCGGTCTCGTCGACCTCGGTGAACGTCGCCTTGCCGCGGTAGGTGAGCCCCACCGGGCCGAGCTTGACCTTGACGGTTCCGGTGAAGGAGTCGCCGGTGTGGTCGGTGAGGGTCGCGCCCGGGAAGGCGGCGGCGACCCGGGTGATGTCGAGCAGGCCTGCCCACGTCGTCTCGACGTCGACGGGGATCGTGAACTGCTGGTCGAGCTGCACGGAGCACTCCTCTGGCCGGGACGGTGCGAGGGCGGTGGCTTGCGGCGGGGTGGACGTGGCGGCCGGGTCGGTGGCGATTGACACCGTGTTCGGCGAGGTCCTACTGTCCCCGGACAGCGGATATCGTGTCCGCCCACCGGATACGTGTCAAGCGTGGTCCGATCGAAGGGAGAGAGGCCCATGCCGGGAAGTCTGCGTGTGTCGGTCGACACCGGCGGCACGTTCACCGACGTCATCGCGGTGGACGCCGAGAGCGGCGACCTGTACGCGGTCAAGACCGCGAGCGACCGGGAGGACCCCAGCCGGGCACTCGTGACCGGCGTCGAGAAGGTCCTCGGCCTCGCGGGACGTGGGTTCGACGACGTGAGCCTGCTGGTCCACGGCTCGACGACGGCGACGAACGCGGTACTGGAGCACGAGTTCGACGGCATCGGGCTCCTGGTCACCCAGGGGTTCCGGCACCTGATCGAGATCGCCCGCCAATCGGTCCCCGACGGCTACGGCAACTCGTTCTTCTGGGTCAAGCCGCCACGGCTGGTGCCGCTGCACCTGGTGCGGGAGGTACCCGAGCGCATCCTCTACGACGGTGCCGTCGCCCGTGAGCTCGACGAGGACGCGGTCGTCGCCGCCGCCGAGGAACTCGTCGCCGAGGGAGTGAACCGGCTGGCCGTCTGCCTGCTGCACTCCTATGCCAACCCCGCCCACGAGCGCCGCATCGGCGAGCTGCTCGCGCAGCGGTTCCCCGAGCTGTTCGTCTCGCTCTCCAGCGTCGTGCTGCCCGAGTACCGCGAGTACGAGCGTGCGATGACGACGCTGCTCGACGTCATGGTGAAGCCCTACTGCCGCACCTACCTGGGCAACGCCGAGGCCGAGCTGGCACGCCGGGCCGGCCCCCGGCCCTTCCTGATCATGCAGTCCAACGGCGGTGTGGTGACCGCCAAGGCGGCGGGCGAGCGTCCCGTCAACATGCTGCTGTCGGGCCCTGCCGGGGGCGTGCTCGGCGCCGTCGAGGCCGCCCGTGCCGCCGGGATCTCCGACATCATCACCCTCGACGTCGGTGGCACCTCCACCGACGTGGCGCTCATCGAGGACCTCACCGTCCGGCTGACCAGCGAGTCCGTCATCGAGAGCTACCCGGTGAAGATCCCGATGATCGACATCGCGACCGTCGGTACGGGCGGCGGGTCGCTGGCGTGGGTGGGGCCCAACCAGAGCCTGAAGGTCGGGCCACGCAGTGCGGGCGCCGTGCCCGGGCCCATCGCCTACGGCCGCGGTGGGACCGAGCCGACCGTGACCGACGCCGCGACGGTGCTCAACCGCTTCCCGGCGAGCCTCGTCGGCGGCGAGCTGGTGCTCGACCGCGACTCGGCGCGGGCGGCGTTCGAGGAGTTCGGCCGCCGGTTCGGGCTCGACGCGGACGAGGCGGCGGCGGGCGTCCTGGAGGTCGCCGCGGCCGGGCAGGTCGCCGGCATCCGTCAGGTCTCGACGAGCAAGGGCCGCGACCCGGCGGCCTACACGCTGGTCGCGTTCGGGGGAGCGGGCCCGTTGCTGGCCGCGCAGGTCGCCGACTTCCTCGGGATGACCCGGGTGCTCGTGCCGCCCTACCCGGGCAACCTGTCGGCGTTCGGGCTGCAGGTCACCGACATCAAGCGAGACCTCGTCCGCACCTACGTCAGCCCGCTCGAACCGCGCGTGGCCGACGACCTCGACGTGATCTGGAGCGAGCTGGAGCAGGCCGGGACGGCCGAGCTGCGGGCCGAGGGGGTCGAGGACCACGACGTCGAGGTGATCCGTGGCGCCGACGCCCGCTACGTCGGTGAGGGCTACGAGGTGGCGGTGTCGGTCCCCGCCGGCCTCACCGGGCGCGAGGCGCTCGACGCGACCGTCGCCGCGTTCCACGCCGAGCACCACCGCATCTACGGCTTCTCCTACGACGGCAAGCAGGACGTCGAGGTGGTCAACCTGCGGGTCCAGGCCGTGGGCAGGCTGCACCGGCCGCCGCACCGCTCCCGGTACGACACGGCGGGCACGGCCCCCTCGGCCCCGACGACGCGCGACGTCTACTGGCCGGGCGAGGGCTGGCGCTCCTGCGCGATTCACGACCGCGCCGCGCTGACGCCGGGGGTGTCGGTCGCGGGACCGAGCGTCGTCGAGGAGTACGGCGCGACCGTCGTCGTCCCACCGGGGTGGCAGGTCACCCGCGACACCGCCGCCAACCTGATCCTCACGAAGGGCTGAGCATGGCAACCACGGTTCTGGGGCCGATCGAGCTCGAGGTCATCACGGGCACGATCCGCTCCGCGGAGGTGGAGATCGAGGCCGCCGTCGAGCGGGCCGCCCGGTCCCCGATGATCCGCGACCAGCACGACTACCGCGTCGGTCTCTACGACGCCCGCGGACGCAAGCTCACCGGGCGCTCGTACGGGTCCCTGATCGAGCCGGTGTTCGAGTTCTTCGGCGACGACATCCACCCCGGCGACGTCTTCTTCTGGAACGACCCCTACAACAGCGCCGGGTCCTGCGGACACGTCCCCGACCTGTGCACGACGGTGCCGATCTTCCACGGCGACGAACGGTTGCTCGGCTTCGCGCAGGTCTTCGGTCACCACGACGACGTGGGCGGGTGCGTGCCGGGCAGCCTGCCGGTGCAGGTCCACGACCAGTGGGGCGAGGGCCTCGTCGTCCCACCCATCAAGCTCTACGACCGCGGTGTCCTCAACGAGACCGCGTTCCGCATCCTCGAGCGCAACTCGCGGCTGCCCGAGCACCTGCGCGGCGACATCGACTCCGAGATCGGCGCCTGCCGCCTCGGCGCGCGCCGGCTGACCGAGCTGGCCGACCGCTACGGCGTCGACGTGCTCGAGGGCGGGTTCGACGCGATCATCGAGAACTGCGCCCGGACCGTCCGCGACGAGCTGCTGCCGAAGATCGCCGACGGCGTCTACACCTTCGAGGACTACGTCGAGTGCGACGGGTTCACCCGCAAGCTCTACGCGATGCGGTTGACCATGACGAAGACCGCGGACCGGATCCTGCTCGACTTCACCGGTACCGACCCGGAGGCCGAGGGGCCGATCAACTGGGCGATCGACTACTGCGAGGGCAGGTTCGTCCGCAAGTGGATGGGGCCGGTGCTGCGGTGCCTGGCCGACTCCCCGGAGCGCGCCGCGGAGATCGACATCAACGAGGGCATCCTCGACGTCATCGACGTGGTGTTCCCCCCGAAGGGCACCCTCGTCACGCCGCACTTCGGGCGCCCGACCGGCCTGCGGTTCTTCATCCTCATCCGGGCGCTCGGCATCTTCGCGGGTGCGCTGGCGAAGGCCACGGGCGGGCGGATGCCGGCCGACCACGAGACGATCCGGATCTGGGGCCTGCACAGCCGCGACGCCGAGGGGAGGCTCTCGCTGTTCCGGGAGGTCCTCGGCGGTGGCGGGCCGGGCCGGCCGTGGGCCGACGGGAGCGACGTCGTCCACATCGTCCCGAACTCGCGCAACCTGCCCGCGGAGTTCTCCGAGCAGCGCTACCCGGTGCTGGTCGAGAGCCTGGAGCTGCGGTCGGACTCCGCGGGCGCGGGAGAGTTCCGCGGCGGGTTCGGCTACCAGAAGAAGATCCGGTCGCTGCGCTCGTCGACGTTGCTGTCCAACGCCGACCGCTCCGAGCTCGCGACCTACGGCGTCAACGGCGGGAAGGCCGGGTGGCCGTACGGCATCGAGGTGGCCCGGGCCGACGGCAGCACCGAGAGCCTGCCGGGGATGATCGACGGCGTCCCCATCGCGCCGGGCGACCTCGTCACGGTGTGGACGACCGGCGGGGGCGGCTGGGGCGACCCGTTGCGGCGCGACCCGGAGCGGGTCCGCTACGACGTGGCGGTCGGCCTCGTCACCGAGGAGGCGGCACGTCGCGAGTACGGCGTCGTCGTCACGCGGGTGCAAGGAAAGGTCGAGATCGACGAGGTCGCGACGTCGGAGCTGCGTGACGCACTGCGGGCCGGGCGCGGCGCGGTGCCGATGTTCGACCGCGGCGCCTACTTCGAGTCGGTCAAGGCCGGTGGCGGCCTCGTCCGGCCGGAGGGCTGGTCGGACCCCGACGACGTGCACGCGGTGGCCGATCCGGCCACCCCCGCGGGCTAGGTGACCGTCGTGTGCCGGCGGGCCGGAACGGTCGCGCGCGATCGGGGTCGGGCCGGGGCCGCGCCCCGGACCGTCCGGTACCGTCGTGCAGGACTGAGGGGGTGGCGTGGTGCCGTCGGAGATGGACGGCCCCCCGGGGCGGGTTCGTTCCGAGGGCGAGGAGCGGCCGAAGGCGACGCTGCAGGGTGTCATGCGCGCCCTGCGCGTGCTGGAGCTCCTCGCGGAGCGACCCATGCGAGCCACCGACGCCGCCGAGGCGCTGCAGATGTCGTGGGCGACGCTGCACCGCACGCTGTCGCAGCTCGAGAGCGCGGAGTTCATCACGCGCGACAACGCCGGCGTCTTCCGGATGGGCAGGCGGACCTGGCTGCTGGGCTCCACCTATCTCGTCGGGCACCCCCTGCTGGAGCTGGCCATCCCGCTGTTCCGGGAGGCGGCCGAGGAGACCCCCTCGGGGGTCTACCAGCTGGCCGAGCGCAGCGGGAACCTCGTCGTCACGCTCTACGCCCGCGACGCGATGTCGGGCGAGACGATCACCCGAACCACCTACGGCCACCACTTCCCGATGCACTGCGGCAGCAAGGGTCTGGTCCTGCTGGCCCACCTGCCCCCGGCGGAGATCGACGAGTACCTGGCCGGTCCGCTGGCCCGGCTGACACCGGAGACCGACACGGACCCGGCGTCGATCAGGGCGAAGCTGGACGTGATCCGTCAGCAGGGCTACTCGCGGACGGTCGGCGACGTGCAGTCGTTCACCGGGTCGCTGTCCGCGCCGGTCCACAACTCGGTCGGCGAGGTCGTGGCGTGCGTGTGCCTGGTGATGGCACGCACGGAGTTCGACGACGGCCCGGCCGAGGCGACCGCGCTGCAGAGCGTGCAGCGCGTCGCCCGGACCATCTCGCTGGGCACCGGATGGCAGCCCATGCACTGGGCCACGTACGAGAACGGCCGGCGTTCCTGACGGATTTCCGGCTCCGGTCGGGGTCGTGCCGGACTCCTGCGCCCCGGAGGGGTCTCCGGTGCGCGTCATCAGGTCACCGCGCGTGGCCGGACCGTGCCGTTGCTCGCACGGCCGGGTGACCCGGCACCGCTCTTGACAGGGCCGACGTGGCCCAAGACACTCACCGCTGACCGTTGAGCGGTTATGGTATCCGCTCACCGAATACGAGGTGTCATGATCGAGCTCCAGAACGTCAGCAGGTCGTTCCCGGGGGCACGGGCCCTGACCGACGTCTCCGTCACGTTCCGGCCCGGACGGGTGCACGCCCTCGTCGGCGAGAACGGTGCCGGCAAATCGACCCTCATCAAGGTCGCGTCAGGGGTGCTGCAGCCCGACTCCGGTGAGATCCGGGTCGACGGCCGGCCGGTCCGGCTGACCCCGCGCGACGCCCGTGAGCTGCAGATCCGCGTCCTGCACCAGGAGCGCCAGGTCGCGCTGACCCGGTCGGTCGCCGACAACGTCGTGCTCGGCGAGGCACCCCGCAACCGGTTCGGGCTCTCGGGCCAGTGGCTCGTCGAGCGCGAGGCGCGGCGGCGGCTGCAGCGGGTCGGCGTCGAGCTCGACGTGCGAGCACCCGTCGCGACGCTCTCGGTCGCGCAACGCCAACTGCTCGAGCTGGCCCGTGCCGTCACCTTCGAGGCGCGCTGCCTGATCATGGACGAGCCCACCGCGTCGCTGCACCCGGAGGAGATCGAGCAGCTCTTCGAGGTCGTCCGCCGCGTACGCGAGCACGGCGTCGGCGTCGTCTACATCAGCCACCACCTGTCCGAGGTGATCGCCCTCGCCGACGACTACACCGTCCTGCGCGACGGCCGCCGGGTCGGTGGCGGCCTCGTCGCCGACACGACGACGGACGGGCTCGTGGCGCAGATGTTCGGGTCCGAGGTCTCGCTGCGCCGCGAGGACATCCACGGCGGCGGCACCCGGCCCGGCGACGTCGCGGCCCGGCTGCGCGGCGTGCACTTCGGTCGCCGGCTCAAGGGCGTCGACCTCGACCTGCGGTTCGGCGAGACGGTGGTGATCAACGGTCCGGTCGGTTCCGGAGCCGCCGAGCTTGGCCGGCTTCTGAGCGGTGCCGCACGACCGACCGCCGGTGTCGTCGAACTGATGGGCGAACCCGGTTCGACCCGCCGCCGGGCCGCGATGCGCGGCGTCGCGCTGATCCCGGCCGACCGCAAACGCGAAGGGTTGCTGCTCGACCGTCCGATCCACGAGAACAGCGAGCTCGCGGGCGACGCGGCGCACCCGATGACCTGGTACTCCGCCGCACGCGCGGCCGACCGGTGCCGGCGCGGCGGCCGCGCACTGGGGCTCAAGGCCGCCGACGTCCGGCTGCCCGTGCGTGGGCTCAGCGGCGGGAACCAGCAGAAGGTCCTGATCGACCGCTGGCTGCGCGTCGACGCCCGGGTCCTCGTTCTCGACGAACCCACCGTCGGGATCGACATCCCCAGCAAGGCCGAGATCTACCGGCAACTGCGCGCCCTCACCCGCGCGGGCGCCGCCGTCGTCGTGTTGTCCACCGAGTACCAGGAGATCCGCTGCGTCGCCGACCGGGTGATCGTCATGCGGGACGGTGTCGTGGCGGGGGAGATACCCGGCGTCGACGCGACCGAACAGGCACTGTTCGCCCTCGGAGCCAGGAGCTGACCATGACCACCACCGACGTCCCGCCGGAGGTCGGCGCGGCCACCCCACCGCTGCAGCGCCGCGGCCTCTCCCCGCTGATGCGCGAGCACCTGCGGGTCTACGCACCGCTGGTCCTGATCGTCGTCGCGCTGGGCGTGGTGACGACCGCGTACAACCCGGCGTTCCTCAGCGGCGCCAACATCGGCCGGCTGCTCGCCGCCAACGCCGTGCTCGGCGTACTCGTCGTCGGCCAGACGCTCCTGCTGGTCGGGGGGCAGCTCGACCTGTCCGTCGGCAGCCTCGTCTCCGTCGCCGGGGTCGTCACGGCGAGCTTCGTGCTGCACGGGCTGCCGACCGTCGTCGTCGTGGCCGTGTGTCTCGTGGCCGGGGCGCTCATCGGGCTCTGCTGGGGCCTGATCGTCGCCTACCTCAAGGTGCCGCCGTTCATCCTCACCCTCGGCGGGCTCGCGGTGTTCGCCTCGCTCGCCCTCACCCTCGCGGCCAGCACCCCCATCCCCATGCCGACCGGCATGACGTGGGTGCGCGCCGAGGTGCTCGGCGTGCGGGTCGGGGTCATCGTGTGGGCCCTGGTCATCGTGCTCGGTGCCCTCTTGCTGCACTTCACGCGCTTCGGTCGCAACGTCTACGCCGTCGGGGCCAACGAGGAGGCAGCCTTCCTGGCCGGCGTCCCGACGGCCCGGATCAAGATGGCCCTCTACTCGGTGAACGGCCTGCTCGCCGGGCTCGCGGGCGTCATGTTCGCCGGCCGCGTCGGCGCGGGCGACCCGCGCGGCGGCGTCGGCCTCGAGCTCACCGTCGTGGCAGCGGCCGTGCTCGGCGGTGCGTCGCTCGCCGGCGGCCGCGGCAGCATCGTCGGCGGCGTGCTGGGGGTGCTCGTCGTCGCGATGGTCACCGACTCGCTGTCGTTCCTGGACGTCCCCGACACCTACAACCAGCTGGTGCTGGGCGTGATCCTCATCGGCGCGGTCGCGGTGACGGCGACGTCGGAGATCCGCCGCATCCGGGCGGCGCGCCGGACCGGCTGACGCCCTGTCCCGCGCCGGCCCGCCCACCCCCCAAGGAGACATCATGGCCAAGGACCCCGTTCTGCTCTCCCGTCGCTCGTTGCTGGGTGGCCTCGGCGCGCTCGGCGGCATCGCCCTCGCCACCGCCGCGTGCGGCTCCGGCAGTGCTGCCGGTGCCGCAGGCACCGGCGCCGGCGGCGCCTCCAAGACGATCGGCCTGTCGCTCAACGGCGTCGTCGACTACACGAAGTACGTCGCCGAGGGCGTCGCGATGGGCCTCGACGGCGGCAACTACCAGATCAAGGTCGTGCAGGCGAACTTCGACGGCCCCACCGAGCTGCGCAACATCGAGAGCCTGCTCTCGCAGGGCGCCGCGGGCGTCGTCATCAACCCGAACACGATCGAGACGACGCTCAACGGCGTCCGGGAGGCGAAGAGCTCCGACATCCCCGTCGGCCTCGCGCTGTGGGCCGGCCCGGGGCCGCTCGACCCCTACGTCAGCGGCGTCGCCCACCTCGACTCCGTCAAGGGCGGGACCCTGGTCGGGGACTGGCTCAAGGCGAACGTCAAGCCCGGCAAGGTCATCGTCGTGCAGGGTGTCGTGGGCCAGGGCTTCTCCGAGCGGATCGACGAGGGCCTCGACGCCTCGCTGAAGGGCAGCGGCTTCGAGGTGGTCGTGCGCGAACAAGGCATGTTCGACCGCAACACCGCCGTCGGTGTCGTCGAGCGCGGGCTGCAGGCCCACCCCGACGCGAAGATCGTCGTCTCCTACGCGGCGACGATGGGCGACGGCATCGCCGCCTACCTGAAGCAGAACAACGTCACCGACGTCACCCACGTCACCAGCGACGCCGACGAGGAGATGCTGACGTGGTTGGGCACGCCGTTCCTGCGCGCGTCCCGCTTCTACTCGGCCGCCGAGACCGGGCTCATCGCCGCGAAGATCGTGCGGACGGCCCTCGAAGGCGGCTCGCCGCAGTTCCAGAACGCCGTCTTCCAGGACATCATGACGGCCGAGAACAAGGACGCGATCCTGGCGCAACACCCGATCAGGTACCCGCAGTTCGCCTCGAAGCTCGCGCTGTGACCCGCGCGACGCGCCGTGGCCGGGCGACCGCGCACGGACCGGCGGTACGACGAAGGAAGAAGGTCGGCGATGAAGCCACCCTGCTATGAGTACGTCGCGCCGGACACCCTGGCCGGCGCGTTGCGAGTACGGGCGGAGAGCGAGGACTCGGTGGTCCTCGCGGGTGGTCAGAGTCTCGTCCCCACCCTGAACTTCCGGCTCGCCAACCCCGACACCGTCATCGACCTGCGACGCGTCGCCGAACTGGCGACGATCGACACCCGTGACGGGATGATCCGCGTCGGCGCGATGACCCGCCAGCGGACGTTGGAGCGCAACGACGCCGTCCTGGCCCGCAACCCGCTGATCCGGGAGACGATGGAGTACATCGCCCACCCGGTGATCAGGAACCGCGGGACGGTCGGGGGCAGCGTCGCGCACGCCGACCCCGCGTCCGAGCTGCCGTGCCTGCTCACGCTGCTGGACGGCGAGCTGACCGCCCGGTCGTCGGCGGGCGCGCGGACCATCCCCGCGGCCGAGTTCTTCGAGTTCGTCTTCACCACCGCCCTCGAACCCGAGGAGTTGCTGGTCGAGGTCGCCTTCCCGGTCCTGGAGCCGGGGGAGGGCTGGGCGTTCCGAGAGTTCGCCCGTCGGCACGGCGACTTCGCCGTCGCCGGTGCCGGCGCCACGCTGCTGCTCGACGATGCCGGCCGCATCGCGCGGGCCCGGCTCGCGGCCTGCGGCGTCGCCACCACCCCGGTGCGGCTGCGCGCGGCCGAGGAGGCGCTGCGGGGGGTCGAGCCGGGCAGCGAGGCGTTCCGGGCAGCCGGCGAGCTGGCCCGCGACGCCGTGACCACCGTCGACGACACCGCCGCGAGTGCCGACTACCGGCGGCACCTGCTGAGCGGGCTGGTGAACGACGTCCTGACGCGGGCGGCCGCGCGGGCGGGAGGGCCACGATGAACGGGAACCACGGCACGAACCACCTGGACGCGGAACCGGTCGACGGCGACACCCGCTACGGCCCCGACGACCGGATCGCGATCTCGCTGACGGTCAACGGGGAGAAGGTCGAGGCGGCGGTGTCCCCCCGCCTGCTGCTGTCGGACTTCCTGCGCGGGGACCTCGGCCTGACCGGGACGCACGTCGGCTGCGAGCACGGCGTCTGCGGCGCGTGCACCGTCCACCTCGACGGGGTGCCGGCCCGATCCTGCCTGACGATGGCCGTCCAGGTCGACGGCATGGAGGTCCGCACCGTCGAGGGCCTGGCCGGGTCCGACGGCACGCTGCACCCGGTGCAGCGCGCGTTCCGGGAGTGCCACGGCCTGCAGTGCGGGTTCTGCACGCCCGGGTTCCTGATGGCGGTGACCCACCTCGTCGAGAACGAGGAGCTGGCCGAGACCGACGACGGCGTGCGCGCCCAACTCGCCGGAAACCTGTGCCGCTGCACGGGCTACATGGGCATCGTCGCGGCCACCCGCCGGGCCGCCGCCGAGATCGCGTCGAAGGGATAGTCGATGTCCACCCGCCAGTTCGGTGCCCGCGTCCAGCGCAACGAGGACGCGCGCCTGATCACCGGCCGCGGCCGTTTCGTCGACGACCTGCCGCTCGACGGCGTGCTGCACGGCGCCTTCGCGCGCAGTGCCGTGGCCCGCGGCCGCATCACCCACCTCGACACCACCGCCGCGCGGGCCCTGCCGGGGGTGCACCGCGTCTACACCCACGCCGACCTCGGCGAGCTCGACGTCACGATGCCGCTGCTGATCCCGCACCCGTGCATCGGCCATCCGCGCACCCAGTACCCGCTCGCCCACGAGGACGTCTACCACGTCGGGCAGGCGATCGCGTTCGTCGTCGCCGACGACCGCTACATCGCCGAGGACGCCGCGCGGCTGATCGAGATCGACTACGACATCCTGCCGGTCGAGGTCGACCCCGCGAAGGCCGCGCTCGACGGCGCACCGCTGGTCCACGAGGACGTCCCGAACAACATCGCGGCGCACCTCGTGCAGGTCAGCGGCGATCCCGACGCCGCGTTCGCGGCCGCCGACCACGTGACCCGCATCCAGGTGCGCGTCGACCGCAGCACCGCCGCGCCGATGGAGTGCCTCAGCACGGCGGCGCGCTGGGACGCGGTCTCCGGCGAGCTCACCGTGTGGGACGGCACCCAGGCTCCGATCGGCCTGCGCGGCGCCCTGTCGAGCCTGTTCGACCTCGACGAGGACAAGGTGCGTGTCGTCGCCCCCGACGTCGGCGGCGGCTTCGGGCCCAAGATCGTGTTCCCGTACAGCAACGAGATCCTCGTGCCGTTCGCGGCCAAGGACCTGCGCCGGCCGGTCAAGTGGGTCGAGGACCGCTCCGAGAACTTCGTGCACATGACCCACGAGCGGACCCAGATCCACGACATCGAGCTCGCCGCGACCAGCGACGGCGTCGTCCTGGGCCTGCGGGACACCTTCCTGCACGACACCGGGTCGTTCATCCCCTACGGGATCGCCGTCGCCCAGGTCGCGTCCACCCAGATCGCCGGCCCGTACCGCATCCCGGCGATCCACGTGACCTTCGACTGCGTCTACACCCCGACGGTCCCCGTGACGCCCTATCGCGGCTGCGGCCGCCCGCAGGCCAACTTCGCCATCGAACGCGCGATGGACCAGCTCGCGGCCGAGCTCGGAATCGACCGCTTCGAGATCCGGCGACGGAACTTCATCACGCCCGACGAGTTCCCCTACACCCGGCCGGACCTGGTCTTCGCCGACGGGCTGCCGGTCACGCTCGACAGCGGACGCTACGACGACGCGCTGGCCGCGCTGGAGAAGGCGCTCGACCTCGACGCGATCCGCGCCGAGCAGGAACAGGCCCGGGCCGAGGGCCGCATGCTCGGCCTCGGCCTGTCGTTCTACGTCGAGGGAACCGGGCTCGGCCCGTACGAGGGCGCGAAGATCCGGCTGCACCCGATCACCGGCAAGGCCTACGTCAACACCGGGCTCACCGCGCAGGGGCAGGGCCACGAGACGGCGTGGGCACAGATCGTCGCCGACCAGATCGGCGTGCGGCCCGAGGACGTGATCGTCGTCGAGGGCGACACCGGCGTCTTCGACTGGGGAGTGGCGACGTTCGCCAGCCGCGCGGCCGTCGTCAGCGGCAACGCAGTGCACATCGCCGCGGTGAGCGCGCGGGCCAGGATCGCGCAGGCCGCGGCCAACATGCTCGAGGCCGACCCCGACGACATCGAGCTGGCCGACGGGCGCGCCTTCGTGCGCGGCACGACCTCTCGCGGCGTCACGCTCGCCGAGGTCGCGACGATGAGCAACCCGCTGCGCTACGCGTTCAACAAGGCCGCGCAGACGGCCACCCAGTTCGCGCCGACCGCACGCAGCACCGGCAAGCCGCTGCCCGACGGGGAGCGTCCCGGCATCGAGGTCTCCGAGTACTACTCCCCGCCGCACGCGACCTGGGCCTACGGGGTGCACGCCGCGCTCGTCGAGGTCGACCCCGTCACCTGCGACATCGACGTCAAGCGGTACGTGTGCGTGCACGACTGCGGCAACATGATCAACCCGATGATCGTCGAGGGCCAGGTCGCGGGCGGTGTCGCGCAGGGGATGGGCGGCGCGTTCTACGAGAAGCTGGAGTACGACGAGAACGGCGTGCTGCGCAACGCGAGTTTCATGGACTTCCTCGTGCCCTACGCGACGGAGGTCCCGCACATCGAGATGATCCACCTGGAGACGCCCTCACCGCTGAACCCGTTGGGCATCAAGGGCGTCGGCGAGGCCGGCACCATCCCCGTCGGGCAGGTCATCGCGTCGGCGGTCGAGGACGCGCTGAGCCCGCTCGGCACGCCGCCCGTGCGGCAGGTCCCGTTGAGTCCCAGCGCGATCCACGACCTGCTGCGCCAGGCGCGGGTGAACGTGTGACCCGGCGGCCGGTGGCCGGCGGATGATCCTGGTGACCGCGGCCGGCGGGATGACCGGCCTCGCCGTGACCGCCGCGCTGCGGCGCCGAGGCCTGCCGGTGCGGGCGCTGGTGCGGGGCCGGCGCGCCGCCGCGGAACTGGCCGTGCTCGGTGCCGAGGTCGTGGTCGGCTCGCTGCGTGACGACGACGCGACCGCGGCCGCGCTGCGTGGCTGCGGCGCCCTGTACCTGATCTGGCCGAACTTCGACGCCGACGAGCTCGCCGGTGCGACCCGGCTCGCGCAGCGGGCCTGCGAGGCCGGGGTGGGCAGGCTCGTCTACCACTCGGTGCTGCGCCCGCAGCTGGAACGGATGCCCCACCACTGGCAGAAGCTGCGGGTGGAGGAGTTCCTCGACACCCTCGACGTGGACCGTAGGGTCGTCCAGCCCTGCGCCTACCTCGACAACGTCGGCGGGCAGCTCGACGTCGTGCGGCGGACGGGCCGCTTCCCCAGCCCGTGGGGCGTCGGGGCCCGACTGTCCTACGTCGATCTGCGCGACGTCGCCGATGCGGCCGCCGTCCTGCTCACGAGGGACGGACTCGACGGTGGCACCTTCGAACTGTGCGGGCCGCAGGCCCTCGACGCCGACGACATCGCCGCGGCCCTGGCGCGCCGGCTCGGACATGTCGTCCGCGCCGTCGACGCCCCACCCGCCGCGGCGGCGGACCACGCGGGCCGGTGCCTCGCGCTCATGTCCGACCACTACCGCGAGTTCGGGTTCACCGGGCCGCCGTTCGTGCTGGAGGCGCTGCTCGGCCGGCCCGCCCGCACGCTCGACGACTACGTCGCGACCCTCGCCGACCGGGCCGGCTGACCGCCGGTCCCGGCCGGCGCCGAGGGCGTGTTCCCGGCGTCAGGCGGGAGGCAGGGCGACGAGCCGGTGGCCCCGGGCGGCACGCCCGGTGCTGCGCAGGGCGGCGTCGCCCGTGCGCAGGTGCCGCAACTCCTCGGCGATCACGTCGGCGACGCGGCGGGCGAAAGCCGCCGGCTCGTCGGCGGCGTCCGGGAGCTCGTCGAGCACGCGGTCGACGACGCCGGCGCGGACGAGATCGGTTGCCCGGACGTGCTGCGCCTCGGTGATCTCGGGTGCGCGGGCCGGGTCACCGAAGCGGATCGTGGCAGCGCCCTCGGGCGGCAGCGGCCCGAGCCAGGCGTGCCGGGCGGCGACGACGCGGTCGGCCGGCAGCAGCGCGATCGCGGCGCCGCCGGTGCCCTGGCCGAGCAGCACCGAGAGCGTGGGTGCGGGCAGTTGCTGCAGGTCGGCGAGGCAGCGGGCGATCTCCCCGGCGAGGCCACCCCACTCCGCGGCCGGGCTGAGCTCCGCGCCGGCGGTGTCGATCACGGTGACGAACGGAAGGCCGAGCTCGCCGGCGAGCCGCATCCCGCGGCGCGCGGTGCGCAGGTCGGCGGGTGTCGGCGGCCGGGAGACGGTGCGGTCGTGGCCGGCGAGCACACAGGCCGTGCCGCCGAACCGGACGAGCGCCAGGACCAGCGCCTCGCCGCGCTCGCCCGCCCCGGTCCCGCTGAGGGGGAGCGCGTCGTCGGCGTGGCGCAGGACGGCGTGCAGCCCCGGCCGGCCCGGGTGGCGGGTCCGGCGGACGGACTCCCACGCGGGGGGCTCGGGCACCGGGCCTCGGGGCGCGGGAGCGGGGGTGGCGGCGTCGGTGGCGGGCGGTTGTGGCGCGAGCAGCGCGAGTGCGCGCGCGGCGATCCCGCGCAGCAGCGACGTCGGCAGCACCGCGTCGACGAGGCCGTGGTCGTGGAGGGCCTCAGCGGTCTGGACGCCGGCAGGGAAGGGGCGTCCGTGCAGCGCCTCGTAGACCGTCGGCCCGAGGAAGCCGATGAGGGCGCCGGGTTCGGCGACGGTGACGTGGCCGAGCGACCCCCACGAGGCGAGCACGCCACCGGTGGTCGGGTGCCGCAGATGGACGAGGTAGGGCAGGCCCGCGGCCTTGTGCGCGGTCACCGCGGCGACGATCGGCGCCATCCGCACGAATGCGGGCGTCCCCTCCTGCATCCGGGTTCCGCCGGAGGCCGCGGAGGCGAGCAGCGGGAGCCGGGCGGCGGTGGCCCTCTCGACGGCGGCGACGATCCGGTTCGCCGCCGTCGCACCGATCGAGCCGCCGAGGAACCCGTACTCGCTGCAGACGACGGCGACCGCCCGCCCGGCGATCCGGCCCTGACCGGTGACGATCGACTCGTCGGTACCGGCGCGCCGGGCGGCGGCCGTGAGCGCGGCGCGGTAGGCGTCGTCGGCGACCGGCGGTGGCGGAGCGTCCCAGCCGACGAAGCTGCCGGCGTCGAGCACCGCGGCGATCAGGGACGCGGACCCGGGCATCACCCGGCCCTCCTCGGCGTCCGGGCGATCGTGGGGCGAACGACCGCTCGGCGGGACGTGCCGGGACGCGCTGTGGCCATCGCTGATCGTCTCCTCGGTCCGGCGGTGGGGGACCTCCGACGGCGTTGACGGTCGGCGGCGCCACCTGCTTGACTGTCCGCGAGAAGGATGACATATCCGCTCAGCGGACAGGAGAGGGCTTATGTCACACCCGCTTCGCAACTCAGGACCTCCACCGTGACGGCCGACGAGCTGTGCTTCCTGACCGCTCGGGAGATGGCCGACCTCGTCCGCACCGGGCAGGTGTCGGCGGTCGAGCTGGTCCGGGCGCACCTGGACCGGATCGACGCGGTGAACCCGGCCGTCAACGCGATCGTGACCCTCGTGCCGGAGCAGGCGCTGGCCGACGCCGCCCGGGCCGACGAAGCCCGCAGCGCCGGCCGCCCGCTCGGGCCGTTGCACGGGATACCGGTGGCGCACAAGGATACCCACCGCACGGGCGGTATCCGCACCACCTACGGCTCGCGCATCTTCGCCGACCACGTCCCCGACGACGACGAGCTCGTCGTCACCCGCATCCGGGCAGCGGGCGCGATCACGATCGGCAAGACCAACGTCCCCGAGTTCGCGGCCGGATCGCACACGTACAACGAGGTATTCGGACTCACGCGCAACCCCTACGCGCTCGACCGGTCGGCGGGCGGCAGCTCCGGCGGGGCGGCCGCGGCGCTGGCCTGCGGGATGCAGCCGCTGGCCGACGGGAACGACATGGGCGGTTCGCTGCGCAACCCGGCGTCGTTCTGCAACGTCGTGGGCCTGCGACCGACGGCCGGACGGGTGCCCCAGTACCCGTCGGTGCTGCCGTGGTCGAGCCTGACCGTTCCCGGCCCGATGGCCCGCTCGGTCGACGACCTCGCGCTGCTGCTGTCGGTGATCGCCGGGCCGGACCCGCGGTGCCCGATCAGCCTGGCCGACGACCCCCGAACGCTCGACGGCCCGCTCGAGGTCGACCTGCACGGGGTGCGGGTGGCGTGGGCGCCGGACCTCGGCGGCGCGGTGGCGCTCGATCCGGCCGTCGCGGACGTGCTCGCACGACAGGTGGGCGTCCTCGAAGGCCTCGGCTGTGTGGTCGTCGAGGACCACCCTGACCTGTCGGGCGCCGACGAGGTGTTCCGCACCCTGCGCGCGTGGCAGTTCCAGCTGGCCTACGGCGAGCTGCTCGACGCGCACCGGGACCTGGTCAAGCCGAGCCTGGCTGCCAACATCGAGGCCGGACGTGAGCTGCGTGCCGAGGACGTCGCCCGCGCCGAACGCATGCGCGGTGAGCTGTGGGAGCGGATGCACGCGTTCTTCGCCGGCTACGACGTCCTCGTCGCCGCGGTCAGCCCCGTGCCCCCGTTCGACGCCCGGCTCGAGTACCCCTGCCTCCCGGCGGCCGGCGACGGCGGCGCGGCGGGCGGGGCCGGCTACCTCGACTGGATGCGCCTCGCCTACTGGATCAGCGCGACGGGATGCCCGGCGTTGTCGGTACCGGCCGGTTTCTCCGGCGACGGGCTGCCCGTCGGCATGCAGATCGTCGGCCCGCCCGGCGCCGACCGGCGGGTCCTCGAGATCGGCCACATGTTCGAGACGTCCACCGGGCACGGCCGCCGGCGGCCGCCCGTCGTCGACGCGACGGCTGCGGCCGTCGCGGGAGGAGAGTCCCGATGAAGATCGCCCACATGAGCTGGCGGCAGGTCCAGGAGGCCATCGACCGCGAGGCGCTGGTCATCCTGCCCACCGGTGCCACCGAGGCGCACGGGGCGCACATGCCCAACGACGCCGACACCCACCAGGCCGAGCACGTCGCGACGCTGGTGGCGGAGCGGCTCGGTGCCGTCGTCGCCCCGCCGTTGCCGTACGGGATCTCGAAGACCTTCGAGTCGTTCACCGGCACGATCTCGCTGTCGGTGCCGCTCTACCAGGAGCTCGTCTACGAGGTCGGGACGGCGCTGATCAAACAGGGGTTCCGCAGGCTGCTGATCCTCAACGGGAACCGGCCCAACGGCACCGCGAACGACGCGGTGGCCCGGCGGCTGATCGACGACCTCGACACGACCTACGCCCCGACGGTGACCGCCGTCAGCTACTGGGAACCGGCGGCGGCCCGGATCCACGCGCTGCGCCGGTCGGAGGTCGGCGGCATGGGCCACGGCTGCGAGTTCGAGACGTCGTTCCAGCTCGCCGTCCGTCCCGAGCTCGTCGACATGGCCGCGATCGAAGGGGTGGCGACGCCGCTCGTCGGCTGGGATCTCGTCGCTCCGGTCACGCCGTCGCGGACGTACACGACGCGGCCGAGCCCCGCGACCAACGACACCTCGATCTTCGGCGACCCGCACGTGGCGTCCGCGGAGAGCGGCCGCGCGTTCCTCGACGCGGTCGTCGACGAGCTCGTCGCGATGATGACCGACATCCGGCCGTCCTACGCCGACCGACGGGTGCCCGCCGGTACGCCGTAGCGGGAGGTGTCCACGCATCGCGGGCCGCGGCCGACCAGCCGCCGCGGCCCGCGTCGGCATGTCCGGACCCGTTCGCGCGCAGACGGTTCTCGGGCGAAGGGTCACCCGTCACGGGTGAGGGGGACCGGCCCGGGGGATCACCCGCCACGTGTGTCGACTCGATCTTCGCGACGTCCGACACTGCGAAGGCAGCCGGACACGACGCCCCACCTCACCGCCGAGAAAGGGACCTCCCACCATGACGCTCACCGACCTCCCGGACGAGTCGGCGTTCACCTCGCGGGTCAACGAGTTCAACGCCGACGGCGAGGCGCGGATCTACCGCTCCCTGCGGCACTTCTGGCATCCCGTCGCCTACGCCGAGGATCTCGGGGACACCCCGATCCGGGCGACGCTCATGGGGCAGCAGCTGGTCGTCGTACGGTTGGACGGCGAGGTCTGCGTGTTCGACGACCTGTGCGCGCACCGCGGGTCGGCGCTGTCGATCGGCGCGGTGATCGGCGGCCGTGAGCTGCAGTGCCCGTACCACGGTTGGCAGTACGACAGCAGCGGCCGGTGCACCCTCGCGCCCCAGCGCCCCGACCTCGCGGGCCACCTGCGGGCGGGCGTGCACAAGTACCTGTCGGCAGAACGCTACGGGCTGATCTGGGCCTGCCTGGTCGACGAGCCGTACTACCCGTTGCCGGAGTACCCGCAGTTCGACGACCCAGGGTTGCACCACATCGCGTGCCGGCCGCTGACCGACTGGGAGTGCAGCGCGCCGCGCCGGGTCGAGAACTACACCGACTATTCCCACTTCGCGATCCTGCACGACGGCTACCTCGGCGACGCGACGCAGCCGGCGGTGCCGGGCCACGACGTCTGGCGCGACGAGAACCGTCTCGAGAACCTGCAGGACAAGAAGACGTTGGTGCGGGTACCGGTCGACTCGGCGGCGTGGGGCGGCAAGGACCTGCCCGAGGACCCCTACGTCTACTTCTCGATCGACTGGCGGGTCTTCATGCCGCTGACCTGCATGCTCAACATCGTCTTCTCCGACGGCAACAAGTACAACCTGCTGTTCCACCCGACGCCACTGGGGCCGCGCAGCATCCGCAACTTCACCATCGCCGGTCGCGACTTCGGCGACCCGGCCAAGGCCGACGAGGAGCTGGGCGGGTTCGTCCACTTCATCTACGAGCAGGACCGGCCCGTCGTCGAATCGCAACGCCCCGAGGAGCTCCCCGAGGACCTGTCGGAGGAGATGCACCTCAAGGGTGTCGACAAGTACTCCATCGAGTACCGCCGCTGGTTGTTCGAGCTCGCCGAGAAGCTCGGCAGCTGAGCCCGCACGGACCGAAGTACGGACGAGGAGGAGCCATGGCGGACGTGACGATCGACTGGGACCGGTGCATCCACTCGGGGATGTGCACCACGATCGCGGGGAACGTGTTCGGGATGGGACCCGATGCGCGGTTGGTGGTGCTGCACCCGACCGTCACCGGTGCCGACCTCGACAGCGTGCACGACGCCGCGGCGTGCTGTCCGGTCGACGCCATCGCCGTCGACGTCGTCGCCGCGGACGGCTGAGGGCGGACGGGATGCGGACGCGGCGGGTGGTCGTCGCCGGCGGGGGACTGGCGGCGGTACGGGTGACGGAGTTCCTCAGGCGGCGGGGCTTCGACGGGGCGGTCGTCGTGCTCGGTGACGAGCCGCATCTGCCCTACGACCGCCCGCCGCTGTCCAAGGACGTCCTGACCGGGAAGTCCCGGCCGCAGGACGTCACGTTCAAGGACGGGCAGGCCTTCGCCGACCTCGACGTCGAGCTGCGCACGGGCTGCGCGGTCCTCGGGCTCGATCCCGTGCGCGGCGTCGTCGAGACCGTGGCGGGTCGCGTCCCCTACGACGACCTGGTCGTCTGCACGGGCGCACGCCCGCGGCCGGTCCCGTGGCAGACCCCGCCGGAGGGCGTGCTCGTGTTGCGGACCGTCGACGACGCGGTGGCGATCCGCGCGGAGCTCGAACGGCGCCCGACCGTCGTCGTCGCGGGCGCCGGGTTCGTGGGTGCCGAGGTGGCCTCCAGCGCGCGGGCGCTGGGGCTCGACGTCACCGTCGTCGAGGTGCAGCCCACGCCGCTCGCGCGGGCCGTGGGGCCGCTGGTGGCCGCGGCGTTCGTGTCGATGCACCGCGCCAACGGCACCGACCTGAGGTGCGGGGTCGCCGTCGCCGAGGTCCTCGGCCGCGAGCGGGTCGAGGCGGTCCGGCTCACCGACGGCAGTGTGCTCCCGTGCGACCTGCTCGTCGCCGGGCTCGGTGTGGTGCCCAACGTCGAGTGGCTCGCGGGGTCGGGCCTGCGCGTCGACGACGGCGTGGTCTGCGACGGCCAGCTGTGCGCGGGCCCGTCGAACGTCCACGCCGCCGGCGACGTCGCGCGCTGGACCGACCCGCGGACCGGGCGGTCGGCGCGGGGTCAACAGTGGATGGTCGCGGTCGAGCAGGCCCGCCACGTCGCGAACCGGCTCACCGGCGGTGCGCCCGCCCCGTTCACCACCGGCCGGTACTTCTGGACGCACCAGTACGGCCACCACTTCCAGTTCGCCGGCGACGCGGGCGCCCGGGAGGTCCGCGTGCTGTGCGGTGCGCTGGAGGCCGACGAGTTCGTGGTCGGCTACGGCGACGGCGGCCGCCTGGTCGGGGTGCTGGCCAAGAACCGGTCGGCCGCGTTCGTCCGCGCCAAGACGGCGATGGACCGGGGTGTCGCGTGGGACGACGTCCACGCGACGGTCCTCGGCTGACCCGTCACATCCGGCCGGGGCCGGGCCGCACGATGCCCAGCTCGACACCTCGGGCCACCGCCTGCCGTCGGCTGCTCACACCGAGCTTGCGGTAGATGCTCTTCAGGTGGGTCTTCACGGTGTTGACCGACACGAACATCTCGGCGCCGATCTCGGCGGCGGTGAGCATCGCCGCGAGGTGGCCGAGGACCTCGACCTCCCGGTCGGAGAGCACCTCGGCGCCGGGGCCGGCCGCCCCGGTCACGGGCGCGTCGTCAGCCCCGAGCAGATCCGCCACGAACCGCCGGTGCGCCGGGCAGCCGCGGTGGGCCTCGAGCAGCGTCCGTGCCTCCCCGAACTGCAGGAACGGCTGCCGGTAGTGGCCGGGCAGCGCGAGGTCGAGGGCCTCCTCCAGGATGCGGTCGGCGTCGTCGGGACGGCGCAGCTCGGCGGTCAGGACCGCCGACAGCACGCGGGCCTGCAGGTGCTGGTCCAGGAACCCGCTCCCCGTGCCGCCGGGTGCCGACTCCACGACGACCAGTGCCGCGGCGGCGTCGCCGCGGGCCCACGCCAGCTCGGCCTCGGCGACGGCGAGGCTCACCGACGGTTGCCCGTCGCGGTGCGCGGCGAGGCGGCGGTCCGCCTCATCCAGCCGGCCCGTCGCGACCAGGAGCCGGACGACCTCGGCCTGGATGTAGGAGCGGAAGACGAAGCGGTCGATGACGTCGCCGAGGTCGCGCTCCGCGGTGGTCAGGAGCGCGAGCGCGGCGTCGTGGTTGCGGCGCAACGACTGCACCAGACCCTGCACCATGTGGATCACGGCGAGGAGGGCGGCGTCACCGCTCGGCGCGGCCAGCTCGGCCCGGTCGAGGTACAGGTCGGCCTCGTCGAGCCGGTTCCACAGGAAGTGCGCCCAGCCCAGGGCGTGCCACGTGACGGCCATCTGCGGCGTCGCGCCCCAGCCGCGCCGCTGTGCGAGCGCGACGGCCTCCTGCGCCGCGTCGACGGCCTCCACGGGCCGGTCCTGTGCCGTCAGTACCACGGCGAGCTGGCTCAGGAAACCCGTGACCAGGTAGTCGTGGCCGGTCGTCCGCGCGATCCGCAGGCCCTCGCGCAGGATCTCCTGCGCCGCGGCACGTCGGCCCGTGAAGTACTCGCATACGCCGAGACCGAGCAGGGCCATGGCCCGCAACGGGTCGTCGACCTCGAGGGCGGGCGACGACAGCACCGCCTCGCCCGCGTGCCGCGCCCCGTTGATGTCGCCGCCGAGCTGGGCCAGCCGGAGCCGCACTGTTGCCGCCACCGCCGCGGCCCGGGCCCGGTCGGCGCCGTCGAGACGGTGGATCAGTCGCTCCCCGGTCTCGACATCGGCCAGCGCGCGTCGGTGGCGCCCTGACTCCAGATGGAGGACCGCCCGCACGAGGACGAGCTCGGCGTCGGCGGACACGGTGTCGCGGGGGAGCAGGTCCAGCACTCGGTTGAGAGTTGTCAGCTCACCGTCGAGCACCAGGCGCAGCCATACCCGGCCGAGGGCAGCCGTGCCGTAGCGAGATCGCCGCCGTCGACGGCGTGCCGGACCGCAGCCACCGCGTCGCCGTGTTCGAGGTGCCAGCGTGCCGCGGTGCGGTGCTGGGCCCGCATGCGCTGCGGGTCCTCGCGTCGCAGCGTCGAGCGGAGAGTCTCGGCGAAGAGCTGGTGATAGCGGTACCAGGGACGACGTCCCTGGATCCCGATGAACGTGTTCGTCCTGGCCATCGTCTCGAGCAGCTGCTCGGAGTCGTTCCGGCCGGTCAGTGCGTCGGCCAGGTCGGCCGTCAGCGCGTCGGTCACGCACGTGTGGAGCAGGAACTCGCGTGTCGCAGGGTCCTGCCGGTCGAAGACCTCGGTGCCGAAGTACTCGGCGACGACCGACTCCTCCCCGGTCAGGTCCGTCAGCGCGGCCGTCGCGCCGACGGTCCCGGACATCGCCAGCTGCGCAAGCCGCACGCCCGCGGGCCAGCCCTCCGTTCGTTGCAGCAGCCTCGCGGTGTCCTCAGGCTCGACGGAGTGGCCGGCGCCGTCGAGGACCGTCGTGAGCTCGGTGTCCGTGAAACCGAGCGCGGCCGCGTTGATCTCCAGGACCTCGTCCAGGACGCGCATGCGTCCTAGCGGTATGCCGGGCAGGAACCGTTCCGACAGGACGAGCCGAAAGTTCGGGGGCGTGTGTCCGACCAGGTAGGTGAGCCCGGCCGGGATGCTCGGCTCGGTGATCTCGTGCACGTCGTCGATCACGAGGCAGACCTGCTCGGGGAGGGCGGCCAGTACGTCGATCATCTCGGCGACGAATCGCACGTCGTTCGATGTGGCCCGGGTCGGGCGTAGCGTCGGGAGTGCGTGGTCGGGAGGCAGCGCCAGCGCGTGCGTAACTGTCCTGATCACCTGCGACCAGAACCGGACCGGGTCGTCGTCCTCCTGGTCGACCGACAACCACGCGACGACACTGTCGTCGGCGCGCTCGGCCAGCCAGGTCGACAGCAGGGTGGTCTTGCCCCAACCGGCCGGCGCCACGACCGTCACCAGCGGGTAGCGGCTCCCGTCGTCGAGGAGGCGGAACAGTCGCGGTCGCGCCACCACGACGCCGCGCTGCGTCGGGACGACGATCTTGCGCGCGATCAACGCGTCGGTCGTCAGCGGATCGACCTGCCGGTGCGCCGCGTCGCGCATGGCTGCTCCTGGGAGGGGGTGCACGTGCCGCAGCGAGGTTCGAGGCCCGAACCTTATCCGATCGCCGGCGGATGTTCTGCGGATCCGGTACGTCCTAGGTCCAGGACCGCGCCGACCGGGTCGCCCAGTACTCCTCGGCCGGGACGGCCAGGGCCGCGAGCTCCTCGAGGATCGACGTGTCGACGGCGCGCAGGTCGACGTTGGCCGCCGCGGCGTTGCTGCGCAGCTGCTGCGGGTCGACGGCGCCGGAGAGCACGCGCCACGCCCACGGGCGGGCCAGCGCCACGGCGATCG
>NZ_BPRG01000080.1:51516-159895 GCF_036984265.1 Pseudonocardia sp. D17
CCGCGCCGCGCCGGGGGAGCCGTCCTGACCGCCGGGGGCCAGCAGGCCGTTGGCGACCGGCTCCTTGACGATCACCCGGGCGCCCGTCGCCGCGGCCTCGGCCAGTGCCGGGGCGGCCGAGGGCTCGAGCACGTTCCACGTCGCCTGGATCGAGGTGAACAGCGGGCGCCCGCCGACCTGGATCTCCAGGGCGCGGCGGATCGTCTCGGCCTGTCGCGGGCCCGACGTCGAGATGCCGACGCGGACGCCCTCGTCGCGCAGCACGGCGAGCCTGGCGTGCAGGTCGGTGAGCTCCAGGACGCCGGTCTCCAGGGTGGCCGAGTGCACGTGGTAGACGGCGAGCCGCTCGCCCAGCAGCGCGCGGGTCTGCGCGATCTGCTCGGTGAACGCGCCGAGGGAATGGTCCTTGACCTCGTGGACGGGCGCGTCCGTGCGCCACTCGCCGACGTAGCGGTAGCCCCACTTGGAGCCGACCTCGACCGGCGCGCCGGGGTGGGCGTCGAGCCAGCCCGCGAGGAACTCCTCGGCACGGCCGTAGGACCGGGCGACGTCGACGTAGTCGATCCCGGCCGCGACGGCCGCGTCGAGCACCGCCCACGTCCGCGCGCGCAGCGCGTCGACGCTGCGGTCGGCGCCGAGGTCGTGGTCGCGACCCGAGGTGATGTAGGCCGGGCGCGCGACGGCGGCGAGCCCGATCCCGAGCCGGGCGGTCATGCGCTCGCCGCCGGCCGGTCGCGCACCACGGGCGGCCACGACGGTGCGCCGAGCTCGCGGGAGATGCTGCGGGCCGCGGCGCGCAGCGCGTCGGTCGCCCCGGGGCCGACGGGCCACTCGGTCTGCGGGACGACGAGCCCGATCGCGCCCGCGATGGTGCCGCTGTGGTCGGCGACCGGCGCGGCGAGCCCGTACTCGCCGAGCACGGCCTCCTCGGCCTCGGTGGCCAGCCCCACGCGGCGGATCGCGGCGAGCTCGGTACGCAGCCGGGCGGGGTCGGTGATCGTCTCGCCCGTCATGCTGCGCAACGGCTCGCCGGCCGTGTCGAACGCGGGCTCGCCCGCGGGGTCGAACGCCAGCAACGCCTTGCCGAGCGCGCACGCGTGCGCGGGAACCACGATCCCCACCTCGTTCATCTGCCTGCCGCCGCCCGGTCGCGGCTCGTGGGCGACGACGATGACGTCGCCACCCGGTCCGGCCAGCAGCACGGCGGTCCGCACGGCCATCCCCGTCCGCGCGGCGAGGTCCTCCGCCCACGGTACCGACCGCGAGCGCAGCTCCAGGGTGTCGAGGTAGACGTTGCCCAGCCGTAGCGTCGCCGGGCCCAGCCGGTAGCGGCCGGAGTCGCGCTCCTGGGCGATCATCCCGTGGTCGAGCAGGGTGCGGACGATGCCGTGCACCGTCGACGGCGCCAGCTCCAGCTCCGCGGCGAGCTCGCCGAGGCCCATCCGCCGGGCGCCCTGCAGGGCCGTGAGGATGCGGACGGCGCGGTCCACGGACTGGATCACGCGGGCCTCCCGCCACGTCGCCGGGCTCGTCGGGTCGGAGTCTTGCCCCGCACCACGGGTGAGCGTACCTTCCGATGGACGTTCGGCATAGTCGAAATGCGTTCAGCTCGACCTGCACGTGCCGTCAGGATCCGGTCGCGCCCAACGGAGGGCTCACGATGAAGAAGCTCATCAACGATCCGGCCGACGTCGTCGCCGAGGCGCTGCGCGGCATGGATGCCGCCCACCCCGAGCTGCGCGTGGACCACGCGAACCGGATCGTCTACCGCGCCGACGCGCCCGTGCAGGGCAAGGTCGGGCTGATCTCGGGCGGTGGCTCCGGCCACGAGCCGATGCACGGCGGGTTCGTCGGTCCCGGCATGCTCGACGCCGCGTGCGCGGGAGAGGTCTTCACCTCCCCGGTGCCCGACCAGATGATCGAGGCCACCAAGAACGTCGACGGCGGCGCCGGCGTCCTGCACATCGTCAAGAACTACACCGGCGACGTGATGAACTTCGAGATGGCCGCGGAGCTGGCGGCCGCCGAGACCGGCGTCGACGTGCTCTCGGTGGTCACCGACGACGACGTCGCCGTCCAGGACAGCCTCTACACCGCGGGCCGCCGCGGCGTCGGCGTGACGGTGCTGCTGGAGAAGATCGTCGGTGCCGCCGCCGACGAGGGACGCGACCTCGCGGCCGTGGCGGCGGTGGCGCGCAAGGTCAACGGCCAGGGCCGCAGCATGGGCATGGCGCTCACGTCCTGCACCGTGCCGGCCGCGGGACAGCCGACGTTCGACCTGCCCGACGACCAGATGGAGATCGGCATCGGCATCCACGGCGAGCCCGGCCGACGCCGGGTCCCCGTCGCGCCCGCCCGCGAGATCGCCGCGATGCTCGTCGAGCCCGTGCTGGCCGACCTCGACTTCACCGGCCCCGACGGCGTCATCTGCTTCGTCAACGGCATGGGCGGCACGCCGCTGCTGGAGCTGTACCTGATGTACAACGAGGTCGCCGCCCTGCTCGACAAGGCGGGGGTGCGGATCGCGCGGTCGCTGGTCGGCCCGTACATCACGAGCCTGGAGATGGCGGGCTGCTCGGTCACGCTGCTCAGGTGCGACGACGAGCTGATCCGGCTGTGGGACGCGCCGGTCAGGACTCCTGGACTCCGGTGGGGGGCATGAGCGCGACACTCGACCAGCTCACGGACTGGGTACGGCGGTTCGCGGCCCAGGTGCACGAGCACCGCGACGAGCTGACCCGGCTCGACGCCGCGATCGGCGACGCCGACCACGGTTCCAACCTCGACCGCGGGATGACGGCCGTCGTCGCGGCACTCGACGCCGAGCCGCAGCCCTCCGCGGCGGCGCTGTTCAAGAAGGTCGGGATGACGCTGGTCAGCACAGTCGGCGGCGCGAGCGGCCCGCTGTACGGGACGCTGTTCCTGCGGGTCGCGACGTCGGCGGGCGAGGTCACCGAGCTCGACGGGCCCGCCTTCGCCAAGGCGCTGCGGGCCGGGCTCGAGGGGGTCGTCGCGCGCGGCAAGGCCGAGGCCGGCGACAAGACCATGTACGACGCGCTGAGTCCCGCCGTCGACGCGCTCGACGCGGCGCTGGCCGACGGCGACCCGCTCGCCGAGGCCCTGCGCGCGGCGGCGGCCGCCGCAGCAGCAGGGCGGGACGCGACGATCCCGCTCGTCGCCCGCAAGGGCCGGGCGAGCTACCTCGGCGAACGCAGTGCGGGACACCAGGATCCGGGAGCCACCTCGGTCACGATGCTCGTGGCCGCCGCGGCCGACGCACTGGCGTGACCGCTCCCGCCGAGAGCCGCGGGCCCGTCGACGGCGGCGAGGCCGTCGCCGTCGTGGGGATCGTCGTCGTGTCCCACAGCCGGGTGCTGGCCGACGCGGCCGTCGGGCTCGCCCGCGAGATGGTGCACGACGGCGGCCCACGGATCGAGGTGGCCGCCGGTCTCGACGACACGACGTTCGGCACCGACGCCGCCGCCATCATGACCGCGATCGAGGCGGCCGACGAGGGCGCCGGGGTGGTCGTGCTGATGGACCTCGGCAGCGCGGTGCTCTCCGCGGAGCTCGCGGTGGAGATGCTCGACCCGGACCGCGCCGAGCGCGTGCTGCTCTGTGCGGCACCGCTGGTCGAGGGGCTGGTGGCCGCCGTCGTCACTGCGGCCGGGGGTGCCGACCGGGCGGGGGTCGCGGCCGAGGCGTCCGGTGCGCTCGCGGCGAAGACCGCGCAGCTCGGTGGCCCGGCACCGGCGCCCGGGGACGCCGGACCCGTCGCGGGCGGCCCGGTCCTGCGCCTGGTGGTCACCGACGCGCACGGCCTGCACGCACGGCCCGCGTCCCGGCTGGTCGGCGCGGTCCGTGGACTCGACGCCGACGTCCGCGCCCGCAACGCGACGACCGGCTCGGACTGGGCCGACGTCACGAGCCTCTCGCGGCTCGCGGGGCTCGGCGTGCTCGCCGGGCAGGAGATCGAGGTCGTCGCCTCGGGGCCGGACGCGACCACCGCACTCGACCGGGTCGGTGCGGCGGCGACCGCATCCGGCCTGACGGGCCCGGCCGCGGCGGCGTCGGCGCAGGCCGCGCCGCAGACGGCCCTGGCGCAGGCCGCGCCGCAGACGGCCCTGGCGCAGGCCGCGCCGCCGACGGCCCCGGCGGCGCCGGCCGTCGCCGGCCGCCCGCTCGGCGCCTCCCCGGGAGTCGTCGTCGGACCCGCGCGTCCGCTGCGGGCCCCCGCTCTCCCCGACGGCTCCGCTCTCCCCAACGGGTCCGACCTCCCCGGGGCGTCGTCACACGACCCGGAGGCCGACCGGGCCGCGCTCGACGACGCGTTGCGCGCCACCGCGTCCACGATCGAGGCCGCCCGCGCGCACACCGCCACCACGGCGGGCGCCGACGAGGCGGCGATCTTCGACGCCCACCTCGCCCTGCTCGACGACCCCGACCTGCGGGAGGCCGCGGTCGCCGGCATCGACGCCGGCGTCGGCGCGCCCCGGGCGTGGGCCGACGCGATCCGCGCGGTCGCCGAGCGGTTCGCGGCCCTGCCCGACGAGTACCAGCGCGCCCGGGCCGCCGACGTCCGGGCCGTCGGTGACCAGGTCCTGCGGGCCCTGCTCGGCGTGCCCGCGGCGGACGCGCCCGTCGCGGGCGAGGGTGTCCTCGTCGCCCGCGACCTCACCCCGGCCGACGCGGCCGCCCTCGACCCGGTGGCCGTCGTCGGGGTCGTCCTGGCGGCGGGCAGCCCGACCGCGCACGCGGCGATCCTGCTGCGGGCCAAGGGCATCCCGACGATCGTCGGGGCGGGCGACGCCGTGCTCGACATCGCGGCCGGGACGCCACTGGCCCTCGACGGCGCGACGGGTGAGCTGCTCGTCGACCCCGCGCCCCCCGACGCCGACCGGTTCCGGGACCGCGCCGCCGCGCAGGCCGTCCGCGACCGCGCGGCGCGGGCGCTGGCGCGGGAGCCGGCCGTTTCCCGCGACGGGGTGCGGGTGCTCGTCGGGGTCAACGCCGCCGGGCCCGCCGACGCCGCGGCCGCGACCGGCGCCGACCTCGCCGGGCTGGTCCGCACCGAGTTCCTGTTCCTCGGCCGCGACGCCGCACCCGGGATCGACGAGCAGGAGGCCGCCTACCGGGGGATCGCCGCCGCGCTCGGCGGTCGCCGGATCACGCTGCGGACCCTCGACGTGGGTGGGGACAAGCCGCTGCCCTACGTCGCGCAGCCCGCCGAGGCCAACCCGTTCCTCGGGCTTCGCGGCCTGCGGCTGGCGCTGCGCGCACCGGACCTGCTCGACACCCAGCTGCGCGCGATCGTCCGCACCGCGCACGCGACCCCGGTGAGCGTCATGTTCCCGATGGTCTCGACGGTCGCCGAGCTGCGCGCGGCCCGGGCGGCGCTCGACGCCGCCGTCGTCGCCGAAGGCCGCGGCACCCCGGCGGACCTGCAGGTCGGGATGATGGTCGAGGTGCCGGCCGCGGCGCTCAAGGCCGCCGCGTTCGCACCGCACGTGGACTTCCTGAGCATCGGCACCAACGACCTCACCCAGTACGCGCTGGCCACCGAACGCGGCAACGACGCGGTGGCCGGGCTCGCCGACCCGCTGGACCCCGGCGTCCTCGCGCTGGTCGCCGCGACCTGTCGCGGCGCCGGTCCCGACGTGCTCGTCGCGGTGTGCGGCGAGGCCGCCGCGGACGAGGCCGCCGCCACCGTGCTGCTGGGCCTGGGCGTGCGGGAGCTGAGCGTCGCGGCGCCCGCCGTCGCCGCTTCCAAGCACACCGTCCGCGAGATCGACGTGTGCGCGGCGGCCGAGCTGGCCGCCCGCGCGCTCACCGCGCCGGACGCCGACGCGGTGCGCGCGTTGCTGTCCGAGGGCCCGTGAGCGGGGGACCCCGACGAGGCGTGGCCTGCGCGATCCGCGCTCAGACCTGCGGCGTGATCGCCTGCAGCGCCGCCGAACCGCGGACCGCCCTCGCGAGGTCGGCGAGCGCCGCCCCGTGCACCGCGGCGAGCTCCGCGGTCTCCGGCGTCAGCGTCGTGCGGTCGACGTAGCCCGCCTGCTCGACGTAGAGCCCGGGGGAGAGCACCTGGACGGCGAAGAACCCGGCGAGGACGTTGCGCAGGTCGTCGACCGCGAGGAAGTGGTGCGCGCTCGCGCCGGTGAGCACGGTCGCCGCGACCTTGCCCTGCAGGGGTTGGGTCTTCTCGCCCCAGCGGCCGCGCTCGGTGGCCTCGAGGACCTGCTTGAGCAGGGCGCTGTAGGTCGCCCGGTACACCGGGCTGCCGAACACCACGCCGTCGGCCGCCTCGAGCGCCGCGGCGACCTCGTCGGGAGCGGCCTGGCTCAGCTCGAGCAACGACGTCGTGGCGCCCGCCTTCTCGGCGCCGACGAGCACGCCCTCGACCGCGGTCGTGGTACGGCCACCGGCGTCGGGTCCGCCGACGAGGCCCAGCAGGACGGGGCTCATCGGCCACCCTCCTCGACGGCGGGGGAGACCGCGCTGTAGCCGCCCCGGTAGAACAGCAGGGGCAGCCGGGAGGCGTCGGCACCGAGGTCGTGCACCCGGGCGACGACGATCGTGTGGTCGCCACCCTCGTACTCGTGCTCGAGCGTGCAGTCGACCCACGCCGTCACGCCGTCGAGGACGGGTGCGCCCGAGGGTGCCGGGCTCCACGTGACGCCCGCGAACTTGTCGACGCCCGAGCGTGCGAACCCGGCGCTGTAGTGCTGGTGGTCCTCGGCGAGCACGTTGATGCAGAACGACGAGGTCTCCCGGATGCGGGGCCAGGTCGACGACGTCCGCGCCGGGGAGAAGTTGACCAGCGGCGGGTCGAGCGACAGCGACGCGAAGGATTGACACGTGAAGCCGATCGGTCCCTCCGGGCCGATCGCGGTGATCACGACGACGCCGGACACGAAGTGCCCCAGTACGTCGCGCATCGTCGCGGGATCCACCGGGCCGGGACGGGCCTGCGCACTCGAGAGGGAACCGGTCACACACGCAGGGTATGCACCCGGCCCAGGGCGACACCATTCCTGAGAGTCATCCCACCGCGCGGTATCGGTGTGACCTGTGTCATGGAGCCGGGCGCGCCGCGCAGCGATGGCCGCCCGGGTCGGGTTTCTCGTAGCGTGATCCGGCAGCACGCCCTGGCGACGTCGAGGAGGACGGACGAAATGGCGGATCTCGAGCACTTCCGGATGGTGATCGGCGGCAAGTCGGTCGACGCGATCTCGGGAGCGACGTTCGAGTCGGAGAACCCCTACACCGGGCGGCCGTGGGCCGTCCTGCCCGACGGCGGGACCGAGGACGTCGACGCGGCGGTCGCGGCGGCGAGGGCGGCGTTCGACGGCGAGTGGGGCGAGCTGACCGGGTTCGCCCGCGCGGCGCTGATGCGTCGCCTCGGCGACCTGATCGGGGAGAACGCCGAGCGGCTCGCCCGGCTGGAGGTCAACGACTCCGGCAAGCTCTACCGGGAGATGCTGGGCCAGCTCAACGGGCTGGGCGGCTGGTTCCACTACTACGCGGGGCTGGCCGACAAGCTCGAGGGACGTCAGATCCCCTCGCCCAACCCGAACTACCTCGTCTACACCCGCCGGGAGCCGGTCGGCGTCGTCGCGGCGATCACGCCGTGGAACTCGCCGCTGCTGCTGCTGACGTGGAAGGTGGCGCCCGCCCTCGCGGCCGGATGCACGGTCGTCGTCAAGCCGTCGGAGCACGCGCCGGCGTCGTCGCTGGGCCTGGCCGAGCTGTTCGAGCAGGCCGGCTTCCCCGCGGGCGTGGTCAACGTCGTCACCGGACGCTCCCGCGAGCTCGGGGCCCACCTCGCCGGGCACCCCGGCGTCGACAAGGTGGCGTTCACCGGCTCGACGGCCACCGGCCGTGCCGTCGCGCACGCCGCCGCGGAGAACCTCAACAAGGTCACCCTCGAGCTCGGCGGCAAGTCCCCGCAGGTCGTGTTCGCCGACGCGGACCTCGAGGCCGCGTCCAACGGGCTCGTCGCCGGCGTCTTCGCCGCCACCGGGCAGACCTGTATGGCCGGGTCGCGGCTGATCGTGCACGAGTCGGTGCACGACGACCTCGTGCGGCTGGTGGCGGAGCGGGCATCACGGATCCGGCTCGGCGACCCCAACGACCCCGACACCGAGATGGGTCCGGTGGCGAACCGGCCGCAGTACGAGAAGGTGCTCGGCTACCTGGAGACGGCCAAGGGCGAGGGTGCGACGGTCGCCTACGGCGGGGCCGCCGACACGGGACTCGGCGGGCTGTTCGTGAAGCCGACTGTGCTCACCGGTGTGGGACCGGAGTCGACGGTCGTCCGGGAGGAGGTGTTCGGCCCGGTGCTCTCCGCGTACACGTTCAGCACCGAGGAGGAGGCGATCAAGCTCGCCAACGACACCCAGTACGGCCTCGCCGGGGCGGTCTGGACCAAGGACGTGCACCGCGCGCACCGGGTCGCGGCCAGGATCCGGGCGGGGTCGGTGTGGATCAACGCCTACCGCGTCGTCGCCCCGAGCGTGCCGTTCGGCGGCTACAAGAGCTCGGGCCTGGGCCGGGAGAACGGCGTCGAGGCGGTCAACGAGTACACCGAGAACAAGTCGGTGTGGGTCGAGCTGACGGGCGGCACCCGCGACCCGTTCACCCTCGGCTGAGCGCCGTTCACGCTCCGCCACCCGATAGGGGTGCCTGTCGCCCGGCCGTGTCGAGGCCGGGCACGGTACAACGTCCGCGGAAGTCGTCGCCCGTCAACTCACGGGGAGCCCGGTGGGCGGCGACGACCCGACGGTCGGCGACCGGGGTCCGGTCGCCGACCGACGGCTGTCGGACGGTGGTGGGACGGCTCAGCTCGCGTAGGCGCGGAGCCGGTCGGCGCGCTCCCCGACCCGCAGCTTCGCCATCACCTCGCGCTCGATCTGGCGCACCCGCTCGCGCGACAGGCCGAACCGGCGGCCGATCTGGTCGAGCGTGCACGGCTGACCGTCGTCGAGGCCGTAGCGCATCCGGATCACGTTCTGCTCGCGCTCGTCGAGCGTCGCGAGGACCCGGCGCAGGTCGTCGTGCAGCAGGTGCGAGATCACGGTGTTCTCGGCGTCGGCGGCCTCCGCGTCCTCGATGAAGTCGCCGAGCGGCGCCTCCTCCTCGGACCCGACCGGCATGTCGAGGCTCACCGGGTCGCGGGCGTGGTCGAGCAGGTCGGCGATCTTCTCCTCGGGCAGGCCGGACTCCTCGGCCAGCTCCGCGTGGGTCGCCTCCCGGCCCAGCCGCTGGTGCATGTCGCGCTTGATGCGCGCGAGCTTGTTCACCTGCTCGACGAGGTGCACGGGCAGCCGGATCGTGCGGGCCTGGTCGGCCATCCCGCGGGTGATCGCCTGGCGGATCCACCAGGTCGCGTACGTGGAGAACTTGAAGCCCTTCGCGTAGTCGAACTTCTCGACGGCGCGGATCAGACCCAGGTTCCCCTCCTGGATCAGGTCCAGCAGCGGCATGCCGCGGCCGGTGTAGCGCTTGGCCAGGCTCACGACCAGCCGGAGGTTGGCCTCCAGCAGGTGGTTGCGGGCGCGGGCGCCGTCGCGGGCGACGGCCCGCAGGTCCCTGGCGTAGTCGGGGTCCAGCTCGCGGCCCTCGGCCGCGGCGGTGTCGAGGACGTGGCGGGCGAACACGCCGGCCTCGATCCGCTTGGCGAGGTCGACCTCCTGCGCGGCGGTCAACAGTGCGGTCTTGCCGATGCCGTTGAGGTACACGCGGACGAGGTCGGCCGCGGGGCTCTGCGCGTCGAGCTCGTCGGCGGACAGCTCGACCGGGGTGTCTGCCTGCAGCGCCTCACGCTCGGGGGCGGTACGCTGCTCCGGAACGGCCTTGGGCTTGCGGGCGGTGATCGACGCGGTCATCTGTGGTTCCCTCCCTGCGCGACCTCGGCGGTACGCTGTGGCGTCTGCCGCCTGAGGTTCTGTCCGTTCCAACGCAGCGGCGTGGGTATTCGTTCCCGGCCCGGCGCATCCGCCGTGCGGGTGACAGTGCAACTCGTCACGTCCCGTGAACCCGCGGGACGGGCGGCGGGGCGTCGGGACGTCAGGGGGGCCGGGGTGAGCACGTCCGAGGGGATGCCCTCCGGGTCCGGCCGTCCCCCGGGCCCCGTCGCGGCGGCCCGGCGGCTCGGCGACGTCCTCGCCGGGGCCGGGGGTCGCCTCGGCGACGTCGTCTCGCCCTCGTGGCTCGTCGCCCGGGTCGACCCGATGAACTTCGCCGGCGCACTGGCCGAGACGGCAGTGGCCGTCGCCGCGCACCCCGGGACCGCCGTCACCGCGACCGCGCAGCTGGCCGGCGCCGCCCTGCGCGCGGCAGCCGACGCCGTACCGGGGACCCGCGTGCCGGGGACCCGCGCGCCCGGTGCGCGGTCGGCCGACCGGCGCCACCGCAACCCGGCGTGGGAGGACAACCCCTGGTACGCGCTCTGCCGCCGGGAGCACGAGGTGCTCGCCGGATGGGCGCGGACCGTCGTCGAGGACGTCGAGCTGGGCCCGGTGGCCCGTCGCAAGCTCGCCTTCCTCGTCGAGCAGGCCGTCGTCGCCGCCGACCCGGTCAACTGGCCGTGGTCCAACCCCGACGTCCCGGCCGCGGCGCTGCGCACCGGCGGGCGCAGCGTCCTGCGCGGTCTGCGCAACCTGGTCCGTGACGTCGCCATGAACGGCGGCATGCCCCGCCAGGTCGCCGCCGATGCGTGTGTCGTCGGTCACGACCTCGCCGCGACCCCCGGTGCGGTGGTGTTCCGCAACGACCTCGTCGAGGTCATCCAGTACGCGCCGACGACGCCGACGGTGCACCGCACCCCGCTGCTGCTCTCGCCGCCGTGGATCAACAAGTACTACGTGATGGACCTCGCGCCGGGGCGCAGCTTCGCGCAGTGGGCCGTCGAGCACGGCCGCACGGTGTTCGCGATGAGCTACCGCAACCCCGACGGCGCGCAGCGGGACCTGACGCTGTCCGACTACCTGCAGCAGGGCCTGTTCGCCGCGCTCGACGTCGTCGAGGAGATCACGGGCGAGTCCCGCGCCGACGTCGCCGCGCTGTGCCTCGGCGGCACCCTGGCCACGGCAGGGGCGGCCTGGCTGGCGGCCCGCGGCGACCGCCGGATCGCGTCGTTGACCCTGCTCAACACGATGCTCGACTACTCCGAGCCCGGTCCGCTCGGCGTCTTCACCGACGCGCGGACCGTCGACCGGCTGGCGCGCCGGATGCGCGCCACCGGCTACCTGCCGGCCTCGAGCATGAAGGCGGTGTTCGACGCGTTGCGCCCCGCGGACCTGGTGTGGCGCTACGTGCTCGACGGCTGGTGGCTGGGGGAGGACCCGCCTGCGTTCGACCTCCTCGCGTGGAACGTGGACTCGACGCGGATGCCCGCCGCCATGCACACCGAGTACCTCGCGGAGCTCTACGTCGAGAACCGGCTGGCCGCGGGCACGATGGAGCTTGCGGGCGAGCGGCTCGACCTCGGGGCGGTGCGCTGCGACACCTACGTCGTCGGTGCCGAGACCGACCACATCGCGCCGTGGCGCTCGGTCTACGCCGGCGCCCGTCTGCTCGGCGGTGACGTCCGGTTCGTGCTGACGACGGCCGGGCACATCGCCGGCGTCGTGAACCCGCCGTCGGCCCGGTCCGCGCACCGGGTCGGGACGCGGCCGCTGCCCGCGGCGCCCGACGACTGGTTCGCCGCCGCCGCACGCCGGCCCGGGAGCTGGTGGGATGACTGGGCGATCTGGGCGGGGGAGCGGGCCGGTCCGCAGGCGCCCCCACCGCCACTGGGCAGCACCGCCCACCCGGCGATCGAGGAGGCCCCCGGCAGCTACGTGCGCGCCGGGTGAGCACCGTCCCGCCCGCGCACCGCGCCGCATCGGGGAGAATGCGCACGGACGAAGGAGGCGATGGCCACGACGAGCACGTCGGAGAACGGGTCGAGCGCGCGCACCGGGCCGTGGACCGAGCAGGTCAACGCGCTGGGCGACTTCATCCGCGCCCAGCGCCAGCTGGCCAACCTGTCGCTGCGCGAGATGGCCTCGCTGACCAGCGTCTCCAACGCCTACCTGTCGCAGGTCGAGCGGGGGCTGCACCAGCCGTCGCTCAAGGTGCTGCGCTCGATCGCCGACGCGCTCCAGCTCTCGACCGAGCAGCTGCTCTCCCAGGCGGGCTGGTCGACGGCCGAGCCCGCCGGCCCCGCCGCGGCGGGGCCGGGCCCGCAGCCCGCGCCGGGTGCGGCGGCGACCTCCGCGCCGGCCAGCACCGAGGACGCCATCCGCGCCGACGCCCGGCTCACCGAGGACCAGAAGGCCGCCCTGCTCGGCGTGCTGCGCAGCTTCGTCGACGGGGCCACGCCGCCGCGCTGAGCGGCGCCGACGCGCGGCGCGAGCGCCGGGTCAGACCTCGACGAGCACCGTGAAGGGGCCGTCGTTGACCGACTCGACCTCCATCATCGCGCCGAACACCCCGGTGGCGACCGTCGCGCCGCGGCCGCGCAGCTCGGCGACGACGGCCTCGACCAGCGGTTCGGCGACCTCCGGCCGGGCCGCGGCCTGCCAGGACGGCCGCCTGCCCTTCGTGGTGTCGCCGTGGAGGGTGAACTGGCTGACGACGAGCAGCGCCGCGCCGGCCGTCGCGCACGACGCCTCGTCGCGCAGGATGCGCAGCTCGTGGAGCTTGCGGGCCATCGTCGCCGCCGTGTCGACGGTGTCGGCGCGGTGCACGCCCAGCAGGACGAGCAGCCCCGTCCCGATCTCCCCGACGACGGTGCCCTCGACCCGGACCGCCGCCCGGGTCACCCGCGCCACGACCGCTCTCACGGGGCCACCGGGACGAGCAGCCCGTGCCGCACCAGCTCGCGGACCGCGGGCAGGGTGGCCGCGACGAGGGCGTCGTAGGGCCGGTCGTGCGCGAACGACAGCAGCGCGAGCAGCTCGCCCAGCGGTAGCTCGCCCCGGCAACCCGCGAGCATCGCGGCCGCGGGCTCGTCGACCTCGTGGCGCCACAGCGGGCCGTCGCGGCGGGCGACGGCCGCCCCCGCCTCTGCCCAGCCCTCCTCGCCGGGCACCGCGTAGCGCTCGAGCGTCGCCGACGCGGTGAGCGCGAGCGTCGCACCGAGCAGCGCGTCGTCGCCGGCGTGGGCGCGCAGCCAGTCGACGCGGTCGAGCCAGCCGTCGGCCTCGGGCCCGAGCGGGCCGCCGAGCTCGCCGACGAGGTCCTCGACGACGACGACGGGCTCGGCGTCGGTGCGGCGCAACAACAGGTGCCCGAACCCGACGCCCTCGACGGCGCGGGCCTCGGCCCAGTCCAGCCACTCGCCGGCGCGCGCCCTGGCCGACGGTGCGGCCGGGTCGAGTCCCGCGTCGCGCTGCCAGGTGCCGACGTGCATCGCCGGGTCGACGACCTCGCGCTGCAGGATCCACGCGTCGCACCCCGGCGGCAGCCACGACCGCACGCGGTCGGGCCAGTCCTCACCGCGCACGTGCAGCCACGACCCGAGCAGCTGCGCGACCCCGCCCGCCTCCAGCACCCCCGGCAGGTCGCCCAGCAGCGCGGCCAGCGCGTCGTCCCCGTCGGCGCCGGAGTCGCGGTAGACGTAGTCGACGCGGGCGGGGCCGGGCACGAACGGCGGGTTGGACACGACGTGGGCGAACCGGCGGCCTGCCACCGGCTGCAGCCACGGCCCCTCGCGCAGCTCGGCCCGCACCCCGGACAGCGCGAGGGTGGCGGCGGCCAGCGCCAACGCCCGTGGCGCCACGTCGGTGCCGACGACCGTGCGCGAGTGCCTGCTCGCGTGCAGGGCCTGCACCCCGCAGCCGGTGCCCAGGTCGAGCGTGGCGTCCACGGGCCGGCGGATCGCGGCGGCCGCGAGCGACAGCGACGCCCCGCCCACGCCGGTCACGTGGTCGCGGTCCTGGCGCGCCGCGGGGGTGTCGAGGTCGGACACGACCCACCACGCGTCGTCCGCGGCGCCCGAGCCGGCGTCGTCGGCGTAGGGCCGGACGTCGAGGGCGGCCATGAACCCGTCACCCGCGACCCGCAGCAGGCCGGCCCCCACCAGCGGCCCGGGGTCGCCCAGCGCCGCCCGCACCGCCGCGGCGGGCTCCGTGGCGCCGAGCAGCAGCAGCCGCACGAGCACGCCGAGCTCGCCGCCGTCGCGGGTGGCGCGGTCGGCGGCCTCGGGCTCACCGCGGGTCAGGGCGTCGTGCGCGGCCCGCCCGAGCAGCGCGCGGACACCGTCGACGGTGTAGCCGTGGGTCAGGAACGCCGTACGCAGGCCCGGCGCCGCCGGGACGAGATCGGGGAGCACGCGTCCATCCTCGTCGCCCGCCGGTCCGGGCCGGCAGGACGGGTCCGTGGTGCGGCCAGCCCCGCCGTCGGGTTCGTCCCGCCCGAGGTATTCGTCGCGCTGATGGTGCGTCAGCAGCAATGGTTGTTTCCGTCGCCGTATCCGTTCCGGTTACCGTCTGTGCAGGTCCGACGGCTCCACCACCCGATCGGGCCGCCGGGAGGAACGACGATGTCGACCGCCGACGCCGAGCACGATCCCCCACGCCGATCACGCTGTGTCCCCACCGGCGAACGGGCCGCGCCCGTTCGCTGACACCTGCGCCCGCCGGGCCTCCGCCGTGGCCCCGCGGCGGGTGGTCGTCGCGCGCCCGGAACACACGTCGCCCGGGGAGGGCAGGCCCCGCCCGGCGCACACCGCCGTGCGCCGGGCGGGACCGCTCGGGCGGGACCCACCTCACGGACTGCACGACCGCACAGACCGCACGAGCGCCGTCGCCGGACCGGCGGCGCAGGAGCCGAACTCGACGAGGAGTGACGGATGCCGGGAGCGTGTGTGCCTTCACCGCGAGTGCCTTCACGACGGGAGCAATCGCCGCGTGTACCTGCGCAGGGCGGGCCGGGCGGGCGGCGGGCGAGGGGGGGCCGCGGACGCGCACTCGTCGCCACGGCACTGTTGACGGTGCTGGTGACGGTGCTCGCCGCCTGCGGCGGGTCCGCGGCGGGCGAGGGCGGCGCGGGCGCCGGCCCGATCCCGGCCACCAACCCCTACGGCAGCGACGTCGCCGCCGAGGGGACGCCGAAGGACGGCGGGGTGCTGGTACTGGGCACCGACCGGGAGGCGGTCAGCTTCGACCCGACGGTGCAGAACACCAACAACGCGGCGTTCGCCGTGTACGACTCGCTGATGAAGCTCGCCCCCGACGGGTCGGCACAACCGTTGCTGGCCAAGGGGATGGCGACCACCGACAACGGCCGGACGTGGCGGCTGGAGCTGCGGGAGGGCGTGAGGTTCTCCGACGGCACGCCGCTGAACGCCGACGCCGTCATCGTCAACACCCGCCGCCACGTCGAGAAGGTGCGCTCGGCCGCGCACTCCTTCGCGACCCAGATCGAGACCATGACCGCGCTCGACCCGCTGACGGTGCAGTTCACGCTGAAGGCCCCGCTCGGTGACTTCCCGGTCCTGTTCGCGCAGAACCAGTACTCCGGCACGCTCGGGCTCATCGTCTCGCCCGCGGCGCTCGCGAAGTACGGCGACGACATCGGCAGCAACCCCGTCGGCGCCGGCCCGTTCGTGCTCAAGAGCTGGACGCGCGACTCGAAGATGGTGCTGGCCCGCAACCCGACGTACTGGCAGCCGGGCCTGCCCCACCTCGACGGGCTGGAGTTCCGGCCGTTGTCCGACACCAACTCCCGGCAGGCCTCGATCCAGAACGGTGACGTCGACCTGGCGTTCGGTGCCTACAACCAGGAGCTCGTCGCGGCGCTGGACAACCCGAACCTGCAGGTGTTCTACGGTCCCGGCAACTCCGGCGAGTTCCTGATCTTCAACACGACCAAGCCGCCGTTCGACGACCGGAACATGCGCGAGGCCATCGTGCGCGCCATCAACCTGCAGGCGCTCTCGGCCAGCCAGTACAACAACCGGATCGTCCCCGCCGACAGCCTGTTCGACGCGCAGAGCCCGTTCCACACCGACGCCGCGTCGAAGGAGTGGCCCGCGTTCGACCTGGAGAAGGCAAAGCAGCTCGTCGCCGACTACCGGGCGTCGGGCAAGAACCCGGACTTCACCTTCAAGACGTCCAACAGCCGCCCGCCCTACGCCGAGTTCGTCCAGGCCCAGATCGAGGCCCTCGGGATCAAGGTCGACGTGCAGATGTACGACCTGGCGCAGTACTCGGCGTCGGTCGTGCAGAGCGGGGACTTCCAGCTGAGCACCAACGTGGCGTCGGTCGACTACCCCTACCCGGGGGTCCGGCGGCTCTTCGGCACCGGCGGCAGCACCAATTTCGGCAAGTACTCCGACCCGCAGGTCGACGCGTTGCTCGCCGACGCCGCCTCCACGACCGACGACGACGCGCGGGCCCGGGCCTACCAGCAGGTCGAGCTCATCGTGAACAAGGACATCCCGGTCGCCTGGACGAGCCGGGTGTACCTGGCGACGATCGCGAAGAAGGAGGTCAAGGGGATCGACCGGTACCAGTCGCGCGACCTGTTCCTCGCGCGCACCTGGTTGGACCGCTGACCCACCGGTGTGGCGGCGACGGGTCCACGACGGGCCCGCCGCCGCTACGCTGACCGGCGTGACGCTCTGCCTGGCCCAGGACGCCGACGCCGACGCGCTGCTCGACCGCGACCCGCTCGCGCTGCTGATCGGGATGCTGCTCGACCAGCAGTTCCCGATGGAGCGCGCCTTCGCCGGGCCGGCGCTGCTGGCCCGGCGGCTCGGTGTCGAGCGGCTCGACGCGCGCGAGCTGGCCGGGTACGACCCGGACGCGCTGGTCGAGCTGTTCACCGGCCCGCCCGCGGTGCACCGCTACCCGCGGTCGATGGCGCAGCGGGTGCAGGCGTTGGCCGCCGCGGTCGTCGACCGCTACGACGGCGACGTCCCCGGGATCTGGTCCGACGTCGCGTCCGGCAAGGAGCTGTTCACCCGGCTCGCGGGCCTGCCCGGCTTCGGCACCCAGAAGGCGCAGATCTTCACCGCCCTGCTGGGCAAGCAGCGCGGGGTCACCCCCGACGGCTGGCGCGAGGCCGCGGGCGGCTACGGGCAGGACGGCGTCCACATGTCGGTCGCCGACGTCGTCGACGCCGACTCACTCGGGCGCGTCCGGGAGTACAAGCAGGCGGCGAAGGCGGCACGCAAGGCGGCCGCCACCGGCTGACGGTCCGGACCGGGCGGGGACGCGACCGGGATCACGGCGCCGTGTCCGCCGCGTCGCGGACTAGCATCGAGATCGTGCACAAGGTCCCGTCCGATCGTCAGGGCCTGCGGGTCATCGATCCCGACCAGGTCTGCGACGCCACCGCCGTCCTCGCGGACGAGGCGCAGCTGCAGCACTCGGCCACCGTGCTCGACGCGCTCGGCGAGGTCAACCGCCTGAGCATCCTGCTCGCGCTCCTGCACGCGGGCGACCTCTGCGTGTCCGACCTGGCGGTCGCCGTCGGGATGAGCGACAGCGCCGTCTCGCACGCGCTGCGGCTGCTGCGCGCGCACGGAATGGTCACCGCGCACCGCGAGGGCAGGCTGGTCCGGTACCGCCTTGCGGGCGGGCTGGCCCGGCGGCTGCTCGAGGTCGTGTCGGAGGAGGCGGTGGCACCCGTGACGCTGCACGCGCACGGTCACGCCGACCCGGCGGGGGACAAGGCGGGCGCGTCCTGACGGGTCCGCCCGGCGGGTGGCTGCCTGGTTCCTGCCCGTCCGGGCGTTTCCGGTGGTGACACGCCGGACGATCGGCACGACAATCCGCCCGCGGACGGGCGTTCCCGGCCTCGCAGTGCAACGATGGAGGTGGCCGCCGGTCACCCCCGGCGGCAGCGAGGGGTGGTGGTCGTGACCGAGCCGCAGCGGAGCAGCAACGACGAACCCGTGCTCATCACGGACGCCGCGATGTCCTACGAGCAGGAGCTCGCCGTCCGCAAGCGACGCTACAAGACCATGATGTTGATGCGGGTGCCGTGCATGATCGCCGCGGCCGCCTTCTACCAGATCCCGTGGCTCGCCGTCGGCCTGCTGGTGCTGTCGATCCCGCTGCCGTGGATCGCAGTCCTCGTCGCCAACGACCGCCTGCCCCGCAAGGCGGAGAACCCCAACCGGTTCCGGCCCGAGCGTCCCGCGCTCGGACAGGGGGACCGGGGCGTCATCGACGACTGACGGTCGGCCGGTCGGCGACCGATCGCGACGTCCGCGCGTCCGGCGCGCATCCCGCGGAGGCGGTCACAGCAGTGCGGCGAGCTGTGCCGCGAGCGCCGCGTTCGCCGTCACCAGCGCGATGTTCGTCTCCAGGCTGGCGCCGTCGCTGCCGCTGTGGAAGTGCTCCAGCAGCGCCGGGGTGACGTCCTTGCCGACGATGCCGCGCGCCGCGACCATCGCCAGCCCGTCGGCGAGCAGCCGGTCGTGGAGGTCGGCGTCGAGCTCCGCGTCGACCGGCACCGGCTGCGCCAGGACGAGCCCGCCGCCGGTGGCACGGTGCGCCCGCCAGACGGCGGCGGCGTCGGCGGGGGAGTCGACCCGCCACGGCACCGGCACCCCGGAGTCGCGCCGGTAGAAGCCGGGGAACGCGTCGGTCCCGAACCCCAGCACCGGCACCGACCAGGTCTCCAGCACCTCCAGCGTGGCGCCGACGTCGAGGATCGACTTGACCCCGGAGCAGACGACCGCCACCGGGGTGCGCGCGAGCGTCGCCGGGTCGGCCGAGACGTCCCAGGTCTCGCGGGCGCCGCGGTGCACCCCGCCGAGCCCGCCCGTCGCGAACACCTCCACGCCCGCCGCCGCGGCGAGCCACGCGGTGGCGGCGACGGTCGTGGCACCGTCGAGCCCGAGCCCGGCGGCGACGCCCAGGTCGCGCATCGAGAGCTTCGCGACCCCGCCCGCACAGATCCGGTCGAGGGCCTCGGCGTCGAGCCCGACGCGCGGCCTGCCGTCGAGCACCGCGACCGTCGCCGGCACCGCGCCGTGCGCGCGCACGACGTCCTCCAGCGCGCTCGCCGTCGCCCGGTTGCGCGGCGCCGGCAGGCCGTGGGCCAGTAGCGTGCTCTCCAGTGCCACGACGGGCCGCCCGGCCGCGAGCGCGTCGGCGACCTCCGGGGCCACCAGAGGATCGAGCGGGGAAGCGGGGCGCGGCGGCGGGGTCACGTGCGGCATCATGGGGCAATGGCCACCCAGACGCTGCCCGAGGTCGACACCCGCCCCGAGGGCACCGACACGACCGGCAACGACGAGCCGAAGATGTTCCACTACGTGAAGAAGGCCAAGATCGCCGAGAGCGCGGTCATGGGCAACCTCGTGGTGGCGCTGTGCGGCGAGACCTTCCCCGTCACGAAGTCGCCCAAGCCCGGGTCGCCGGTGTGCCCGGACTGCAAGAAGATCTACGAGTCCCTGCCGCCAGGCGGCGACTCCTGACCCAGCCGTCCGCGGAGGTCACCCCGCCGGCACCGCCCCGGGATCGTCCGGGGCGGCCAGGAACGCGTCGACGACGGGCGCGAGCTCGTGCGGCTCCGTCAGGAGCGCGAGATGTCCGCCCGGGTGCAGGTGCAGCTGCGAGCCGGCGATGCCGCGGTGCAGGATGCGCGCGTTGACCACCGGGACGACGGGATCGTCCTCGCCCGCCACGACGAGCGTCGGGACGTGCAGCAACGGCAGGAACGGCAGGCTCGTCCAGCTCGCCGCCGCCAGCAGCTGGAACCGGTAGCCGCGGTCGCCCGGGCCCGTCGTGCGGCCCGTCCCCAGCACCTCCGCCGCCCGCTCCGGCCGGGTCCGCATCGTGCCGCCGTAGATGCGGCCCGCGACCTCGCGGGCGTGCTCCGGATCGTGGTAACGCCGCCCGGTGAGCATCCGCGCCAGCACCGACGGCGGCCCCGGCACCATGAGCGCTCCCGTGCCGGTGGCGACGAGCACCAGCCGGCGGACCCGCCCCGGGCTGCCGAGCGCGAGCTGCTGGGCCAGCGCCCCGCCCCACGAGTAGCCGAGCACGTCGACCCGCCCCCGACCGAGCCGGGAGAGCAGGCCGTCGACGGCCGCGGCCAGCCCGGGGAGGTGGTAGGGCAGCACGGGCGCGGGCGAGCCGCCGACGCCCGGCGGGTCGAAGCGGATGGTCTCGACGTCGGGCGGCAGGGCGTCGACGAACGGGTCGAGCAGGCCCAGCGCCGCCCCGATGCCGTTGACCAGCAGCAACGGTGTGCGGCCCGAGCCGTCGGCGGGCCGCACCGCCACGTGCAGCGTGTGCCCGTCGACGGTCAGGTCCGCGACCCGGTCGGCGACCCGACCGTCGCGGGCGCCCGTCATCGGGCGAGTACGTAGTCGCCCGGCGACGGCGCGACCGCGCGCAGCCCGCGCCCGCCCAGCTCGGCGGGCGCCTCGCGGGTGGGGCCGGTGCGCGGGCCCAGCCAGGCCAGCAGGGCGGTCCACCAGGAGTCGTCCGGCGCGCCGGCGTCCGGGGTCGCGACGACCGCGTCCGGTCCGGCGTGCGAGAGCTTCTCGACGTGCACCGCACCCGACCCGGCGGCCCGGGCCCACCGGGCCACCCCCGGGCCGTCGCCGACGACGAACGTCTCGGCCGCGACCGCGTCGACGTCGACCGGGGTGCCGAGCAGGTCGGCGTGCCCGTGGCCGTCGAGCGCGGCGGCGGCCCGTTCCAGCGCGCCCCGGAGCCCGTCGGGCACGTCCGCGCCGTCGGCGGCCCACTGCCGCAGGTCACGGGCCGCCCCGGCGGGCAGCGGTCCGTCGGCCGCGACCCAGGCGGCACAGGCCACCCGGTCGGCGAGCCCGAGCGTCGCGAGATGGGCGAGCGTGGCGGCCGCGAGGGTGGCCCCGTCGCCGACGCCCAACAACGCGGTGGCCGGGGTCCGGCTGATGCGCTCGCAGGCGTCGAGGGCGTCCAGGACGGCCTGGCCGTGCAGGTCGAGCGGGGCGCCGTGCGCGTCGCCCGCGCGGGCGGCCGGGTCCGCCCAGCTCATCGCCAGCACCTGCTGGCCACCCCGGACGAGGTACTCGACGAGGCTGCGGCGGGGGGAGAGGTCGGCGAGGTAGGACGCCGCCGTGGGCGCGGGGACGACGAGCACCGGCACGTCACGCACCTCGCGGGTCTGCGGCAGGTAGTGCAGCAGCTCGAACGACGGGGTGCGCAGGACGACCGCGCCGGGTGTGGCCGCGACCTCCTCACCGACGACGAGCCGGCGCGGGGCGGTCGGCCGGGCCGCGGGCGGGACGGCGGCCAGGACGACGGAGGTCTCTCCCGGCGCGACGTCGGGGGTGTCCGCCGGCGCGTCGGCCCGTCCGCTCGCCAGCGCCCGCAGCACCGGGTTGCTCGACGGCGACGCGAGGTCGGCGAGCGTCGCGACGAGCCCGCGCAACACCGCGTCGTCCGCGTCGGCGAGGCCCGCGTCGGCGAGCAGCGCGTCGGCGGCGCCGGTCGTCGCGAGATGGGTCTGGACGGCGCGGCGCAGCACCGGGTCGCGGGCCCAGGCCGCGGCGGCGAACCGCGGATCGGCGGGGTCGGGCGCCAGCGTGGAGCTGCCCAGGCCGATCCGGACGAGCTCGCCCACGAGGCCCGCGGTGTGCCGGGCGAGCCGGACGGGCCGCGAGAGCAGGGCCGTGGCCAGCCGGGCCCCGGCTGCGGCGAGGGTGGCGTCCGTCCCGGCCGTGGGCGGCTCGCTGCTCACATCGTCTCCTGGTGTTCTCGGCTCGGTCGGCCGCTCGGGGCCAAGCATGGGCGGGGGGTCGTGGCGTCGGCAAGTCCGGAGGGGGTGAGTTCGGGTCGCGGGGCGGTCACCTGGGTCGTCGCCCACCCAGCATGGCCCGAGCCGGTGCGACGGCGGGTCACGGCATGCCGTCGGATCCCTGCGGGTTAGGCTCGACGCCGGTCGCGCGAGCGGGATCCTCGGTCCCGACGCGAGCCGGAATGCCCGTCCGACCAGGGAGTTGTGTGTCGCAGGCCGTTGATCGCAGCCCCGGGATCCCCGTCGAGCAGCGTCCGCTGCGTGCCTGGCAGCGGTCCGCGCTGGCCCGGTACCTGGCCGGGTCGCCGCAGGACTTCCTGGCCGTCGCGACGCCCGGCGCGGGCAAGACCGCGTTCGCGCTGCGGGTCGCCTCCGAGCTGCTGCGCGACCGGGTGATCGACCGCCTCACCGTCGTCACGCCGACCGAGCACCTGAAGTACCAGTGGGCGGCGGCGGGCGCCCAGGCCGGGATCGCCCTCGACCCGGAGTTCCGCAACTCCGCGGGCGGCACGTCGTCGGACTACACCGGGATCGCGGTGACCTACGCCGGCGTCGCGGCCCACCCGATGCTGCACCGGGCGCGCACCGAGAGCCGGCGCACCCTGGTGATCCTCGACGAGGTGCACCACGCCGGCGACGCGCGCTCCTGGGGCGACGCGGTCAAGGAGGCGTTCGACCCCGCGACGCGGCGGTTGACGCTGACCGGGACCCCCTTCCGCAGCGACGACAACCCGATCCCGTTCGTCGACTACGTGCCCGATGCCGAGGGCGCGCTGCGCAGCCGGGCCGACCACTCCTACGGCTACGCCGACGCGCTCGCCGACGGCGTCGTGCGGCCGGTGGTGTTCCTGGCCTACTCGGGCACGTCGAGCTGGCGGACGAGCGCGGGGGAGGAGATCACGGCGCGGCTGGGCGAGCCGCTGACCGCCGAGCAGACCGCGCGGGCCTGGCGCACCGCGCTCGACCCGGGCGGCCAGTGGATCCCGGCGGTGCTGGCCGCGGCCGACAAGCGGCTCACCGGACACCGCTCGGGCGGTATGCCCGACGCGGGCGGCCTGGTCATCGCGACCGACCAGACGTCGGCCCGGGCCTACGCCGCGATCCTCGAGCGGGTCACCGGGACGCCGCCGGTCGTCGTGCTGTCCGACGAGAAGGGCGCCTCCGCGCGGATCGAGCAGTTCTCGCGGTCGCAGGACCGCTGGATGGTCGCGGTCCGGATGGTCTCCGAGGGTGTCGACGTCCCGCGGCTCGCCGTCGGGGTGTACGCGACGAGCGCCTCGACGCCGCTGTTCTTCGCACAGGCCATCGGCCGGTTCGTGCGGTCGCGGCGGCCGGGGGAGACGGCGTCGGTGTTCGTGCCGAGCGTGCCGGTGCTGCTGGGGCTGGCCAGCGAGCTGGAGGCCCAGCGCGACCACGTCCTCGGCGCGCCGCACCGGGCCGCCGAGACCTGGAACGACGAGGAGCTCGCCGCGGCGCAGCGCGTCGAGGACGAGCCGGGGGAGGACGAGAAGTCGTTCACCGCGCTGCACGCCGACGCCGAGCTCGACCAGCTGATCTACGAGGGCACGTCGTTCAGCGCCGACGAGGAGGACTACCTCGGCCTGCCGGGGCTGCTCGATCCCGACCAGGTGCGCACGCTGCTGAGCCAGCGTCAGCAGGAGTGGATGGCCCGGGGCCAGCGCCGCTCCGGTGCGCAGGCCCGCGCCACCCCGGCCCCCGAGCCGCCCGCGCAGCGTCCGCAGCTCTCGGTGCGCGAACAGCTCAACGGCCTGCGCAAGGAGCTCAACACGCTCGTCGCGATGTACCACCACCGCACGAACAAGCCGCACGGGGCGATCCACAACGAGCTGCGCCGCGTGTGCGGGGGACCCGTCACGGCCATGGCGACGATCGAGCAGCTGGAGGAGCGCATCGCGACGCTGCGCTCCTGGCGGTGAGCATGACCGGCGACGCTGCTCTCGACGTCACGCGGCTGCGGGCCCATTACCCGGCGCTGGGCGACGGGCGCGCCTGGCTCGACGGCGCCGCCGGCACCCAGGTCCCGGAGTCGGTGATCGAGGCGGTGGCCTCGACGATGCGGGCGGGCGTGGCCAACCAGGGTGGGGTGTTCCCTGCGGCCCGGCGCGCGGATGCACTCGTCGACGCGGCCCGCCGGGCGTTCGCGGCCTTCGCCGGCGCGCCGGATCCCGACGGGGTGATCCTCGGGCCGACGGCAACGGCGCTGCTCGCGCGGCTGGCCGCCGCGCTCGAACCGACGTGGGGCCCGGGCGACGAGATCGTCGTGACCGAGGCCGACCACGAGGCCGACGTCGCGCCGTGGGCACGGGCCGCGGCGCGGGCGGGGGCGACCCTGCGGACCGCGCGCCTGCGGGCCGACGGGGCGCTGCCCACCGATGCCGTGACGGCGCTGATCGGGCCCCGGACCCGGCTCGTCGCGGTCACCGCGGCCTCGAACCTGACCGGTGCCCGGGTCGACGTCGCCGCGGTCGCCGCCGCCGGCCGCGCGGTGGGCGCGCTCAGCGTCGTCGACGGGGTGCACCACGCGGCCTACACGCCGGTCGACGTCTGCGCGCTCGGTGCGGACCTCTACGCGACGAGCGCGCACAAGTGGGCCGGTCCGCACGTCGCCGCGCTGGTGGCGGCCGATCCCGCGGTCGTGGCGGCGATCGACCCGCCGCGTCCGGCGGGTGCCCCGGCGTCGGGGCCCGCGCGGTTCGAGCAGGGCACCAACCCGTTCCCGGCACTGGCTGGGGTGGTGGCCGCCGTCGAGCACTGGGCGGGGATGCTCCCCGGGGGCGACGACCCGCACGCGGGCCAACGGGCCGCGGCCGCCCACACGGCGGCGCTGGGCAGCCGGCTGTGGGCCGGGCTGGGGGAGCTGGCGCACGTGCGGCGCTACGGCCCCGACGGCGGTCCTGACGTCCGGACGCCGGTCGCCGCCTTCCGTGTCGCCGGGTGGACGCCGTCGGACACGGTGGCGGCGCTGGACGCGGCCGGGGTAAACGCCTGGGCCGGGTACGCCTACGCGTGGGGCGCCGCGGGGGCGCTGGGCGTCCGCGACGACGGCGGCCTCGTCCGGCTGAGTCCCAACCACTACTCACGCGCCTGGGAGGTCGACCGCGCCCTCGACGTCGTGTCGGACCTCGCCCACCGGGCGCGCTGACGGGCGGACGGCGGAGCACGGACCCCGACGCACACGCAGGGCGGGAACCGGAGTGGTTCCCGCCCTGCGCTGGACGTCTGGTCGACCGGCTACCGCCGGCGCGTCAACTGCCTGACTGCACGTCCACCTCGAGCTCGCGCAGCTTGTCGGCGTGCGCGCGCGCGTGGTGACCACAGAAGAGCAGCTCTCCACCGGAGGGAAGTACGGCGCGAACCTTGGCCGCCGCTCCGCAACGGTCACAGCGGTCGGCGGCGGTCAACTCGGGGCGGGTAAGGGTTCCGGGCTGCATGGCGGTCTCCCTCCGTCTCGACACCGGAACATCCGGTGCCCTGTGCACTGGAGTACCGCTCGCGCGGCACATCCACTCTTGCAGACGTACAGCACCCCTGTACGTGTTCCCGGCCCGGAGGCGACGACCGTCACGTTCGACCACTCGGGGCCGGTGGCGTGTCGTTCCGGTGGGCCGCCGGAGAACCTCTGCGCATTCAGTTGACGACGAGTGAATGATGCGGGGCCGTTTCCACCCCCGCAAGGCCGGGCGCGTTAACACTCGTCGAGCCGCGACTACGCTGCGCAGTCGTGGTGAACGGGTCGGCGACGTGACGACGAGGCACTCGTACCGGGTCCCGGCACCCGTCCTCTTCGTCGCGGGCGGCGCCTCGATGTACGTCGGGGCGGCCGTCGCCGTCGGCCTGTTCGATGATCTCTCGCCGTCCGTCGTGGCCGCGTTACGGATCATGGCGGCAGCCACCGTTCTGGGTGTCTGGCGACGTCCGGGGCGTGCGGCGTGGCGGGGCCGGCGGGCGGGACGGGCCGCCGCGTTCGGGCTGGCGACGGCGGGCATGAACGTCGCGTTCTACGAGGCCGTCGCGCGCCTGCCGCTGGGCACGGCGGTGGCGGTCGAGTTCTGCGGACCGGTGGCCGTCGCGGCACTCGCGTCCCGGCGCCCGCGCGACGTCGCGGCTGTGGTGCTGGCCGCGGCCGGGGTGCTGTGCATCGCCGATGTGCGCTGGTCAGGCAGCCCGGCCGGGGTGGCGTGGGGGCTCGCGGCGGCGGCACTGTGGGCGGCCTACATCGTCCTGGGCAAGCGGGTCGCGCTCGGCGGCAACGGGCTCGACGACATGGCCGTCGGCTTCGCGTACGCATCTGTCCCGCTGGCGGTGCTGCTCGCGCTGGACGCGGGCGGGCTCGGCGCGCTGTCGTCGCCGCGGGTCGTCGCGCTCGCGGTCGGGGTCGGGGTGCTGTCGAGCGTCGTGCCGTACGCGATAGACCAGGTGGTGCTGCGCAGGCTGGGCCGGGCGCGCTTCGCGGTCCTGCTCGCGCTGCTGCCGATGACGGCGACCCTGATCGGGTTCGTGGCTCTCGGCCAGGTGCCCGGACCCCTCGAGTCGGTCGGCATCGTCGCCGTCGTGGTGGCTGTCGCGCTGCGGTCGCGCGACGGCGACGAACCCGCGGTGGCGGCCGCCCGGACCCCCTCGTGACGGCGGCGCGGCCCCGGCGTCTCGATCACACAGAGTGATACCTGAAAGCGTGACTACGCGTGACATTCATCTGATCGAACGGGTGAATACCGCGCCGGGTATGGCTGTGTTGAGCCCGAATTGTCGGTATCAAACCTACGTGCAGTGACGCTCGGACGGCACGGGCTCCTCGTGACCAGGGCGATTCGGGTGCTGTCCGGCACCTCGACCGCCGCGCGTGGTCGGCGCCGGCTGCCCGCGCTCGGATCACACTGACGGCTCCGAACCGTTCGGGCGTGTCGCCGGCGTCCGGAGGACGCGCCCGGAACGCATCTTGTTCGGCTGGGGCAGACAACAAATTCCGCGCTGCGTAACCCAAACGTGATGATCCGCGGCGTACTTGACCGATGCAGTGTGCTTCCCGTCACCCGGGTTGTGGACATACGTTGTCGGTCGCAACATTCGAGCGCCGCTGCGGCGGCCCACGAAGACGTGGGAAGGACATCGATGCGCATACGGAGAACGGCCCTCGCCGTCGTGAGTGCGGGCCTCGCGCTCGCGCTGGCCGCCTGCGGACAGAACAGCGCCCCTTCGAGCAGCGGATCGGCGGGGAGCTCGGCGCCCGCCGCGGCCGGCGGGGTGAAGGTCGGCGTGATCCTCCCGGAGACCGACTCGTCGGCCCGGTGGGAGGGCTTCGACAAGCCGATGCTCGACAAGGCGATGCGCTCCGCGGGCCTCGACCCGGACATCCAGAACGCGCAGGGTGACGAGCAGAAGTTCTCCACCCTCGCCGACGGGATGATCTCCAGCGGGGTGAAGGTCCTGGTCATCGCCTCGATCTCCAGCGACGGCGGGTCCGCGGTCGCGGCCAAGGCCAAGGCGCAGGGCATCCCGGTCATCGACTACGACCGGCTCAACCTCGGTGGCTCGAGCGACTACTACGTGTCGTTCGACAACGTGAAGGTCGGCGCGCTGCAGGGCCAGGGCCTGGTCCAGGGCGTGGGCGACAAGGCCGGCGCCCAGATCATCCAGATCGAGGGCGCCCCGACCGACAACAACGCGACCCTGTTCACCCAGGGCCAGATGACGGTGCTGCAGCCCAAGTACGACTCGGGCCAGTACAAGCTCGTGCGCAACCAGCCGATCGACAAGTGGGACAACCAGACCGGCGGCACCACGTTCGAGCAGATCCTCACCGGCAACGGCGGGCAGGTCGATGGTGTCGTCGCCGCCAACGACGGCCTGGCCGGCGCGATCATCACCGTCCTGACCAAGTACGGGCTCAACGGCAAGGTCCCGGTCACCGGCCAGGACGCCACCGCGGACGGCCTGCAGGCCATCCTGCGCGGCGACCAGTACATGACGGTGTTCAAGCCGATCCAGGAGGAGGCCGATGCGACCGCGAAGCTCGCGGCGGCGCTGGCCAAGGGGGACACCGCGGCGGCCGACGCCGTGGCCACGCAGACGACGAACGACCCGAAGGGCAACCGCCAGGTCAAGTCCGTCCTGCTCACCCCGCAGCTGATCACCAAGGACAACGTCAAGACCGTCACCGACGCCGGCTACGTCAAGGCGAGCGAGATCTGCAACGCGCAGACCCAGGCCGCCTGCGACCAGCTCGGGATCAAGTCGTCCTGACCCTGTCCGGCTGAACCCGCGGCGCCGGCGTCGACGACCTCGACGCCGGCGCCGCGACCCAGGCCCCGATCGCGAGGAGCGCGAGTGTCCGAACCGATCCTGCAGCTGCGGGCGGTCTCCAAGAGCTTCGGCGCCGTGCGCGTGCTGCACGACGTCGACTTCACCGTGCGGGCGGGCGAGGTCACCGCGCTCGTCGGTGACAACGGCGCCGGCAAGTCGACGCTGGTCAAGTGCGTCGCCGGAATCCATCCCATCGACGGCGGCGACATCCTCTTCGAGGGGAACCCGGTCACCGTGCACTCGCCCGCCGACGCCGCGGCGCTGGGGATCGAGGTCGTCTACCAGGACCTCGCCCTCGCCGACAACCTCGACATCGTCCAGAACATGTTCCTCGGCCGCGAGCGCGGGCGCTCCTGGCTGCTCGACGAGTCCGACATGGAGCAGGCCGCCCGGCGCACGCTCGCCTCGCTCTCGGTGCGGACCGTGACGTCGGTCCGGATGCCCGTCGCGTCGCTGTCCGGGGGGCAGCGTCAGACCGTCGCGATCGCGAAGGCCGTCCTGTGGGACTCCAAGGTCGTGCTGCTCGACGAGCCGACCGCCGCGCTCGGCGTCGCCCAGACCCGCCAGGTCCTCGACCTGGTGCGCCGGCTCGCCGAGCAGGGCCTGGGCGTGGTGCTGATCAGCCACAACATGGCCGACGTGTTCGAGGTGGCCGACCGGATCGCCACGCTCTACCTCGGCCGCATGGTCGCCGAGGTGCCGACGAAGGACGTCACGCACGGCCAGGTCGTCGAGCTCATCACCGCCGGACGCTCCGGGGACCTCGGTCTCGCCCGGCCCGAGGCCGCGGGGGTGACCCAGTGACCGGCAACTCCGGCGACGACACGCCGGTCGACGTCACGAAGGGCGCGCCGCAGGCCGAGACCGGCGCGACCGTCGCGACCTCGACCGAACACCCGCCCGGGGCGGCGGAACGTGCCGCGCCCGGCAGCCGCCAGGGCGACTTCGGCATCGACACCACGGCGCGCACCACCGGCCAGGCGCTGCGCGACTACGGGACACGGCTGCGGTCGGGCGAGCTCGGGTCGCTGCCGGCCCTGCTCGGCCTGCTCGCGCTGTTCATCCTGTTCACCGTCCTCGACAAGGGCGGGGTGTTCCCCAGCCTGCTCAACCTCGCGAACCTGCTCCAGCAGGGCGCGGGCCGCACGATCATCGCGATGGGGCTGGTCTTCGTCCTGCTCACCGGTGAGATCGACCTCGCGGCGGGCACCGCGTCCGGACTGGCGGCGGCGCTCATGGCGCTGCACCTGGTCTCGGGCGGCAACATGCTCGGCGCGATGGGCACGACCGTCTTCATCCTGTTCGTCGTCGTCATGCTGCTCGCGGCCGCGCTGGCCGCGTTCCTGCGGATCTGGTGGGCAGTCGCCTTGAGCGTCGTGGCGGCGTTGCTGCTCGTCGTCGGGTTCCCGCAGAACGCCTGGCTCGAGATGCTGCTCGCGATCAGCGTGGGTGTCGTCATCGGCGTGCTCACCGGCTTCCTCGTCGCGAAGGTCGGGATGCCGTCGTTCGTGGTCACGCTGGCGCTGTTCATCACCTGGCAGGGCGTGATCCTGCAGCTGATCGGGGACGGCGGGACGCTGGGCCTGCGCGACCCGGTGATCAACGCCGTCGCCAACGGCAACCTGTCGACGCTGGGCAGCTGGCTGCTGTTCGTCGTCGGCGCGGGCGGCTACGCGCTGGTGCTGCTCAACCGCCAGCGCACCCGGCTGGCGAAGGGGCTGGTCGCGCAGCCGACCGGGCTGGTGCTGCTCAAGATCGGGGCGGTCGTCGTGCTGGGCGCCGTCGCGACCTACCTGCTGACGCAGGACCGCTCGCCGGGCCTGATAGAGATCTCGGGTGTGCCCTACGTGGTCCCGATCGTGCTCGTCCTGCTGGTGGTCGGCACCTACGTGCTCGACCGGACGCGCTTCGGCCGGCACGTCTACGCCGTCGGCGGCAACCGCGAGGCGGCCCGCCGCGCCGGTATCGACGTCGTGCGCATCCGGGCGAGCGTGTTCGTGATCAGCTCGGCGTTCGCCGCGATCGGCGCGATCGTGTACTCGTCGAAGGTCGGGTCGGTCTCGCCCGCGGCCGGTGGCGGGAACACGCTGCTGTTCGCGGTCGGCGCGGCCGTCATCGGCGGGACGTCGCTGTTCGGCGGGCGCGGCCGGGTCAGCAACGCCGTGATCGGCGGCGCCGTGCTGGCGACGGTCGAGAACGGTCTCGGCCTGCTCAAGCAGCCCGCGGCGGTGGTCTTCGTGATCACCGGCCTGGTCCTGCTGGTGGCGGCGGGCGTCGACGTGCTGTCGCGGCGTCGATCGGCCACCGCCGGCCGGTGACCGCCCCGACGTCCGGCACGCGACCCGACGACGCGCGCAGGCACAACCGCTCGGCGCTGCTGCGCCGGCTGCACGTCGGCGGACCCTGCACGCGGGCCACGCTCGCGACCGAGCTGGGCCTCAACCGCAGCACGATCAAGGCGGTGGTCGACGGCCTCGCGGAGGCAGGCGTCGTCACCGAGGCCGTCCCGTCCCAGCGCAGCGGGGCGGGACGGCCCTCGCTGATGGTCCTGCCCCAGCCGCAGTCGGCGGTCGTGCTCGCCGTCGACGTGCGGGTCGACCAGGTCGCGATGGCGATGGTCGGGATCGGCGGGCAGATCCTCGGCCGGCACAGCTGGAACCTGCACCGCACCACCCGGCTGCCCGGCGAGGTGATCACCCACGTCGTCGAGTCGGCGCAGCTGCTGCGCGACGAGCTGGCGGTCGTCGTGTCCGGGGTCGGGGTGTCGGTGCCGGGGGTCGTGCGCCGCGCCGACGGCTTCGTCCACGAGGCACCCAACCTCGGCTGGCGTGACGTCGCGCTGGGCCAGCGGCTCGGTGCCGTCCTGCAGTACCCGACGCTCGTCGGCAACGACGCCGAGCTCGGCGCGCTGGCCGAGCACGTCCGCGGCGCGGCCCGCGAGGCGAGCGACCTCGTCTACCTCTCCGCCGACGTCGGGCTCGGCGGCGGGGTCATCGTCGGTGGCCGTCCGTTGCGCGGGACCCGCGGCTACGTCGGCGAGCTCGGGCACATCCTCGTCCGGCCCGGCGGGCGCGCCTGCTTCTGCGGCGCCCAGGGCTGCTGGGAGACCGAGGTGGGGGAGCCCGCGCTGTGCCGCGCCCTCGGCCTGCCCGAGGACACCCCCCGCGGCGCGCTCGTCGCGGAGCTGCGCGCCCTCGCGGCCGCCCCGGGTGAGATCGACAGCACGCTCGGGGAGTTCACCGAGTGGCTCGGCGCGGGGCTGGTGACGGTCGTCAACATGCTGGCACCCGAGCTCGTCGTGCTCGGGGACCTGCTGACGGCCCTGCCGCCGCGCGTCGTCGACCGGGCCCGCGGGATCGTGCACGAGCGCAGCCTCGTGAGCCGGGCCGTGGGCGGGACACGGATCACCGTCTCGCCGCTGGGCCGCGACGCCCGCCTCGTCGGCGCCGCCGAGCTGGCCTTCGAGCAGGTCCTCGAGACGATCTGACTCCGGGGGCCGGCACCCCCGCACCGGGGGCAGGCCCCCTCGTCGCGCGGGCCGCGGCACGGGAGCCTGCGGTCGCCCGGACGTCGTCCGCGGCCGCCGCAGGCCCCGGTGCCCGGGGCCGCCCGAGGAGCACAAGTGGACCCGCGCACCGCACCCGACACCGCACGGACCTGGGAGAACGTGTACGACGACGCCTCCCGTGCCGAGCTCGTGCCCTATCTGGCCGACCTCACGCGGCTCGACTCCTGCGGCCCGCCCGTCCAGGACCCGTACGTCCTGTGACCCCCCACCCGCGTGCCGCGTCCGCTCTCCCGGCGCACCAACGACCCGGCCGCGCTGCCGGGTCGCGCGAGCATGCCGTCCGTGCAGGTCGGAGCGGGGACGAGCCCTCGACGAACCGGATATACCGGGCAGAGGGGTGGCCCTACCCGCGGTCGGGGGCGGGCACCCGCGGCTCGGGGGAGCGCACCATCGCCGCGCCGGTCGTCACGGCCGCAGGCTGACGTCGAGTCCCGGACAGTCCGGGCCGGGGGACCGAGGAGAACGTCATGGCAGGGCGCAGGAGCGGCGAGTCGGCACCGCGGTCGATCAGCGGGCCGCAGGCGCCCCTGGTGTGGAAGTTCGGCGGCACGTCGGTCGGCGACCACGACCGCATCCGGGCCGTCGCGCAGCGGATGGTCGACGCGCAGCGCTCGGGCCGCGGCGTCGTCGCGGTGCTGTCGGCGATGGGGAAGTCGACCGACGCGCTCGTCGCCCAGGCCGCCGCGATCTCGGCCAACCCGCCGCTGCGCGAGCTCGACGCGCTGCTGTCGGTCGGCGAGCAGATCTCCTGCGCGCTCACGGCGATGGCCGTCGCCGAGCTCGGCGGCCGGGCCGTCTCGCTGACCGGGCCGCAGGCCGGCATCCGCACCGACGCCACCCACGGCGGCGCCCGCATGCTCGGCCTCGACCCCGCCCGCATCCGCGCCGCGGTCGAGGACGGCGCGATCGTGCTGGTCACCGGGTTCCAGGGCGAGTCGCCCGACGGCGACACCACGACGCTCGGCCGCGGCGGGTCCGACGCCTCCGCCGTCGCCGTCGCCGCGGCACTGGGTGCCCGCGAGTGTGAGATCTTCACCGACGTCCCGGCCGTCTTCACCGCCGACCCGCGCGTGGTGCCCACCGCCCGCAGGCTCGCGACGATCCGCCCGCAGGAGATGCTCGAGCTCGCCGAGGCGGGCGCGGGCGTGCTGCAGCCGCGGTCGGTCGAGCTGGGGATGGCCCACGGCGTCGACATCCACCTGCGGTCGAGCTTCGGGACCGAGGAGGGCACCTGGATCCGCGGTGGCGCCGGGGACTTCGAGGTCGCCGGCACGGCGGCCGTCGCCGGGGTCGCGCACCGCCGCGACGAGCACCTCTACACCGTCGACGCGCCGCTCGGCGCGGTCGCCGCCGCGCTCGCCGCGCGGGGCCTGGTCCTCGGCGCGGTCGTGCCCGGACCCGCGACGACGGTCAGCGTGCCCGCCGCCGCCCCGGAGGCGGTCGTCGCCGCGCTCGACGCGGCCGGGATCGCCGTCGCGTCCCGCGAGGACCTGGGGTCGGTGGGCGTGGTCAGCCTGGGCCTGGCCCGGGCGCCGGGCGTCGTCACCGCGACGCTCGACGTGCTCGCCACCGCGGGCATCACCCCCCGCCTGGTGACGACGACCCCCGCGCGGGTGTCGGTGCTCGTCGCCGCCGACCGTGTCGACGACGCGACCCGCGCGCTGCACGCCGCACTCGTCGTCGGCGAGGACACCGGAGCCCGCCGCACCGCCGCCTGAGCGCCCGACCCGTGAGTGGCGATGGTCGCCCCGGCGACCATCGCCACTCACGACTGCGGTCGCCCTCCGGGGAGAGAACCCCACCCGGGTCCGGGGGGCGGCCCCGAGCGGTCGGGGGAGCGCACCATCGAACCGCGACGCCGGGGTCGGCAGGGTTGTGACCAGCAGGAAAAGCCCCCCCCTGGAAGCCCTCAGCCGCTCAGGAGCCGACCGTGACCACGTTGCAGGAACCCGATGCGCCGCCCACTGCGGCGACCGATGCGCCCGGCCTCCTCGTGGCCGACGAGTACGCCCAGGGCTCGCGGGCCCGCAGCGGCGAGCGCCTCGACCACGTCTTCGAGGAGCAGGCCGACTGGATGCGCACCTACGGGCGCGCCGGCCACCTCGCCGTCGACGCAGGCGACATCACGCTGACCTACCCCGAGCTCGACGAGCGGGCCAACCGGCTCGCCCGCCAGCTGCTGGCCTCCGGCGCCCGTGCGGGCGACCGGATCGCGCTGCTGTTCGACCAGCCCGTGCACTCCTACATCGGGATGCTCGCGGTGATGAAGATCAACGCGGCGTACGTGCCGCTCGACGTGGCCTTCCCCGCCGACCGCATCGCCTACATCCTCTCCGACGCCGGCGTGACCTCGGTGCTGACGCTCTCGCACGTGCCGCAGCGCGTCGTCGGACTGGCGGACTTCGCGCCCGGGCTGAACTTCGTCGACACCCTTGCCGCCGAGATCGCCGCGCGGCCCGGCACCCGGCTCACCGACGACGAGCGCGGCGCGCCCGTCGAGGACCTCGCCTACCTGATCTACACCTCGGGCACGACCGGCCGCCCCAAGGGCGTCGCGATCGAGCACCCCAGCATCTGCAACTTCGTCCGCGTCGCCGCCGAGGTGTACGGCCTGCGCGCCAAGGACCGCGTCTACCAGGGCATGACGATCGCCTTCGACTTCTCCGTCGAGGAGATCTGGGTGCCGTGGATGGCGGGCGCGACGCTGGTGCCCAAGCCGGCCGGCACCTCGCTGCTGGGCATGGACCTGCACGCGTTCCTCACCGAGCGGCACGTGACCGCGATGTGCGTCGTCCCCACGCTGCTCGCGACGATCGAGGAGGACCTGCCCGCGCTGCGCTTCCTGCTCGTCTCCGGGGAGGCCTGCCCGCAGGACCTCGTCGCCCGCTGGCACCGCGACGGCCGGCGCTTCCTCAACGTCTACGGCCCGACCGAGGCCACCGTCACCGCGACCTGGACCGAGGTCCACCCCGACCGGCCCGTCACCATCGGCCAGCCGCTGCCGACCTACACCACCGTCGTCCTCGACCCGGACAACCCGTACCGGGCGCTGCCGCACGGCGAGGTCGGCGAGATCGGGATCGCCGGCATCGGGCTGGCCACGGGCTACCTCAACCGCGAGGACCTCACCGACAAGTCGTTCATCGAGGACTTCCTCGGGATCGCCGGCAACCCGTCCGGGCGCATCTACCGCACGGGCGACCTCGGCCGCGTCAACGACGACGGCCAGATCGAGTACATGGGCCGCATCGACCTGCAGGTCAAGATCCGCGGCTACCGTATCGAGCTCACCGAGATCGAGTCCGTGCTGCTGCAGGTGCCCGGGGTGTCGGCGGCGGTCGTCGACACCTTCGAGCCGACGCCCGGCCAGGTCGAGCTCGTCGGCTACTACAGCCTCAAGACCGGCGTCGTGCCGCCCGAGACCGACGCCATCCACGCCCACCTGCGCGAGCGGCTGCCCGCCTACATGGTCCCGGCCTACCTCGAGCACCTCGCCGCCATCCCGATGACGACGTCGGACAAGGCCGACCGCAAGGCCCTGCCGCCGCCGACCACGCGGCGCGCGGGCGGGCCCGCGGGCGAGATCGTCGCCGCCGCGACCGACACCGAGCAGATCCTCGCCGCCACCCTGGCGAAGACGATCGGGCTCGACGAGGTCTCGGTCGACTCGAACTTCTTCGACGACCTCGGCGCCAACTCCCTGCTCATGGCCCGCTTCTCCGCGGCGCTGCGCAAGGAGACGGCGCTGCCGGCACCGTCGATGCGCGAGATCTACGCCCACCCGACGATCCGTGAGCTGGCCGTCGCGCTCGGCGGTGAGGAGGTCGGCACGTCTGCCGCGGTCCGCACCGGGCCGCTCGTGCGGACCAGCACGCTGGGCTACCTGACGACGGGCCTGCTGCAGCTGCTCGCGTTCCTGGGCGTCGCCTACGGCGGGACGTTCCTGCTGGAGAACGGGTTCCTCTGGGCGACCGAGGCACCCGCCGTGACGCAGATCGTCGAGCGCACGGTCCTGTACGGGGTCGTGGTGTACGTGGCGGCCTGCCTGCTGCCCATCGCCCTGAAGTGGCTGCTCGTCGGCCGCTGGAAGGAGCGCGAGATCCGGCTGTGGGGCCCCGGCTACCTGCGGTTCTGGGTCGTCCGGACGCTCGTGCGCGCGAACCCGCTCGTGCTGTTCGCCGGCTCGCCGCTCTACACGCTCTACCTGCGCGCGCTCGGCGCGAAGATCGGCCGGGGCGCGACGGTCCTGTCCCGCACCGTGCCGGTCGCCACCGACCTGATCACGATCGGCGAGGGCGCGGTCGTCCGCCGCGACAGCTCGTTCACCGGCTACCACGCCGTCGCCGGCGCGATCCGGACCGGGCGCGTCACCATCGGCCGCGACGCCTTCGTCGGCGAGGCCACCGTCCTCGACATCGGCACGTCGATCGGTGACGGCGGGCAGCTGGGCCACTCGTCGTCGCTGCACACCGGCCAGTCGATCCCGGCGGGCGAGCGGTGGCACGGCGTGCCGGCCGAGCCGACGACGACCGACTACCGCACCGTCGAGACCGGTCGTCCCGGCACCTTGCGCCGGTTCGTCTACAGCGCGCTGCAGCTGTTCTCGGTGCTGGTCATCGGGCCCGCGGTGCTCACCGGGCTCGTGCTGCTCGTCAGCTCCATCCCCGCGGTCACGACCGTGCTCGGCGGCTACTCGCTGACCGACCCCGGCTTCTACCTCGGCGTCGCGGTGCTCTCGCTCGCCCTGTACTTCGGCGGCGTCCTGTTCGCGATCCTCGTCATGGCGACCGTGCCGCGGCTGCTGCGGCGCGTCGTCCGGCCGGGCCGGACCTACCCGCTCTACGGCATCCACTGGGCCGCCCAGCGCGCCCTGACCCGGCTGACCAACTCGCGGTTCCTGATGCTGCTGCTCGGCGACAGCTCGTTCATCGTGCACTTCGTCCGGGCGCTGGGCTACGACCTGCGGCGCGTCGACCAGACGGGGTCGAACTTCGGCACCGAGATGCACCACGACACGCCGTACCTGACGACGATCGGCACCGGCACGATGGTCTCCGACGGCCTGTCGGCGATGAACGCGGACTTCTCGGCCACGTCGTTCCGGGTTTCGCCGGTCACCGTGGGTGCCCACAACTTCCTGGGCAACAACATCGCCTTCCCGGCGAACGCCGCGGTCGGCGAGAACGTCCTGCTGGCCACCAAGGTCATGGTCCCGATCGACGGCCCGGTGCGCGAGAACGTCGGCCTGCTCGGCTCGCCGCCGTTCGAGATCCCGCGCGGCGACGCCCGCGACGAGCAGCACCCCGCGATGACCGACCTGGCCCTGCGCCGGCGCCTGCTCGCCAGGAAGAACCTGCACAACGCGTCCTCGATGCTCCTGGTGCTGTTGCTGCGCTGGTTCGTCCTCGCCGCGACGATCCTGTTCGTCGCCGCCGGCGTCCGGCTCTACTCGACCTACGGCACCGCGGCGCTCGCCACCGCGCTCGTCGCGAGCCTGGTGTTCCGCACCGTCTACACCGCCCTGCTCGAGCGGGCGACCCTCGGCTTCCGCTCGCTGCGCCCGCGGGTCTGCTCCATCTACGACCGCTACTTCTGGCACCACGAGCGGCTCTGGAAGCTTTACGTGACCCCGCGGTTCACCGGAACCCCGTTCAACAGCCTCGTGTGGCGCCTCGCCGGCGTGCGCATCGGCCGCCGGGTGTTCGACGACGGCGCGGCGATGCCGGAGAAGTCGCTCGTCACGATCGGGTCCGACGTCGTGCTCAACGCGGGCACCGTCATCCAGTGCCACTCGCTGGAGAACGGCTCGTTCAAGTCCGGCGCCACCGTCGTCGGCGACGGCGTGACCCTCGGGGTCAAGTCCTTCGTCCACTACGACGTGACGATCGGCGAGGGCGCGGTGCTCGACGCCGACGCGTTCCTGATGAAGGGCGAGGTCGTCGCGCCGTTCGCGGTGTGGCAGGGGAACCCGGCCACCGAGCTGCGCGAGCGGGTCCTGCCCGCGCCGGCGGCGCCGCCCGTGCCGACCCCGCCCGTGCCGGTCGTGCCCGTCCGGTCCGAGGCCGACAAGGCCGCCATGCTCGCCGCGTACGCCGCAGGTTCGGTGCCCAACCTGGCGCTCGACCGCCCGGCTCCCGGCCCGGTCTTCACCGCCCCCGCCGGCACGGCCGCGCCCCGGCCCATCGCCACGGTGACCGCACCGCCGCTCGCGGCGGTCGGCGCCGACACGACCGTCGCCCTGCCGGTGGTCCGCCGCCCGGCGCCCGTGCAGCCGGCGCCCGTGCAGCCGGCTCCCGTCCACCCCGCGGCAGCGGTCCCGGCGGCCGTCGCGCCGCAGGCGCCCGGCATGCCGCGGCCCGCCGAGCGGGTGCCGGTCCGGCCCGCCGTCGCGGCCGGGACGCCCGCGCCTCAGCCCGGCCCGAACCGGCCGACCCAGTACCGGCCCTCGTTCCAGCCCGCCCCGCCGGCGCCCGCCGCGCGGCCCGTCACCGCGGACGCGCAGCGCCCGCTCGTCCACCAGGAGACCGTCATGACCAACACCACCACCGGCACCGCCCGGCCCCCGCTCGCAGCCGTCCCGGCCCTGCCCGCGACCGTCGCGCCGGTTCCGGCCGCGCCCGCGCCGGCGCCGCGTCCCGCTCCCGCGGTGCGCCTCGCCGACGGCCCCGCGACGGGTCCACGCCCCGTCCCGCGCGGCGCACCCGCCCCGCTCGCGCCGGTGCCGCCCGGTCCGGCCGCGCCGATGTCCGGCCCGTTCGTCGGGACGCCGCTGCCCGGCCCGCGCTCGGCGGAGCTGCTGGCCCGCCAGGCCCGTCGCGAGTCCAACGCCCGCGTCTACCCGCGGCACTTCCCCTTCGCCGTCGCCGAGGCCTCCGGCAGCTTCGTCCGCGACCTCGACGGCAACGTCTTCGTCGACTTCCTGGCCGGCGCCGGCGTGCTCTCGCTGGGGCACAACCACCCCGAGCTCGTCGCGGTGGCCACCGAGCAGATGGGCGTGTTCACCCACGGCCTGGACATGGCCTCGCCCGCCAAGGACGCGTTCACCGACGCCCAGCTGTCGATGCTGCCCGCCGGGATGCGCGACCGGATGCGCATCCAGTTCTGCGGCCCCACCGGCGCCAACGCCGTCGACGCCGCGATCAAGCTCTGCAAGACGGCCACCGGGCGCGGGCAGGTCATCTCCTTCCAGGGCGGTTTCCACGGCTCGTCGCACGCGGCGATGGCGCTGACCGGCAACGTCTCCCAGAAGCGCCCGGTCGCCAACGGCATGCCCGGCGTGCAGTTCTTCCCGTTCTCCTCGTGCAGCCGCTGCCCGCTCGCGCTCGACCCGCAGACCTGCCAGATCAACTGCGTCTCGTTCCTCGAGCGCGCCCTCAACGACCCCAACGGCGGCCTCGAGCTGCCCGCCGCGGTCATCATGGAGATGGTCCAGGGCGAGGGCGGCGTCATCCCGGCGCGGCTCGAGTTCGTCCAGCGCGTCCGCCGGCTCACCCGTGAGCTGGGCATCCCGCTGATCGTCGACGAGGTGCAGACCGGGTGCGGGCGCACCGGCACCTGGTTCGCGTTCGAGCAGTACGACATCGAGCCGGACGTCGTCGTCGCGTCGAAGGCGTTGTCGGGCATGGGGATGCCGGTCGCGATCATCATGTACGACGCCGCGCTCGACACCTGGGCGCCCGGCGCCCACACGGGCACCTTCCGCGGCAACCAGCTCGCCTTCGCCGCGGGCGCGAAGACCGTCGAGATCGTGCGTCGCGACGACGTGCTCGGCAACGTCGTGGCCCGCGGCCAGCAGGTGGCCGCCCGGCTCGCCGGGTTCACCGCGCACCCGGGTGTGCTCGAGGTCCGGGGGCGGGGCCTGATGTGGGGCATCGAGCTCGTCGCCCCGGCCGACGGCCGCACCGTGACGCAGTTCGCCGAGGACGTGCAGGCCCGCGCGCTGCGGGCCGGGCTGATCGTCGAGCTCGGGGGTCGCGACGACTGCGTCGTCCGGATGCTCCCGCCGCTCAACGTGACCGCCGAGCTGATGGACGTCGCACTCTCCATCCTGGTGCGCGCCATCGAGGGTGCCTGGGCGAACGCCTGACCGACCCGCCCGGTCCGCGGTTCCCGACGGCCCGGCCCCTGTGAGTGGCGATGGTCGCTATCGCGACCATCGCCACTCACGTGTGTTCGGGGAGCATCCCGGCCAGGACGGCCCACTCGCGGCGGCCTGCTGCACCAGCCGGGTCTGCACGGCCGGGAAGTCCTCGTCGAGGATGCCGCCGCCCGGGCGCTCGCTCGCGGCGTAGGTCCGGATCCTCTCGAACAGCGTGCCGACGACCTCCATCTTGCGGCTGCCCGGCGCGGGGTGCCCGGCCATGCGGGCCAAGGTGTTCTCGACGGTCGTCGTCCCGTTCGGCCCCGACGCCGGCGGGAGCGCACCACCTCGATCAGCCATGGCCGCTGGCGCAGCAGGCGCAGCACCTGCAGGTGGTCGGCGACGAGCTCGGCCCGCCGGTCGCCGCTGTCGGGCGTCGGGACGAACGCGGCGAGAGCCTGGTCGGCCATCAGGTCGAGGAGGTCGTCGCGGGTCGAGACGTAGCGGTACAACGACGCCGCGCCCGTCCCCAGCGCGGCGGCGACGCGCCGCCTCATGACCGCGGCCAGGCCGCTCGCGTCGTCGACCAGGAGCGCCGCCTCGGTGATCCGGGCGCGGCTCCACTCTGCTGCACCGGGGCGGCGCGCATCGCCGCCTGGTTCTCCCGGTCAGCACGCGCCGCGTCCGGTCGTCGCCCGGCCCCCAGACCGGGCGCCGCCTGTCGAACCTGCGCGCCGAGGCCGGAGAACACAGCAGAGCCCGGCCGTCGGGCGACGGCCGGGCTCGGGGACGAGCGGCGGGTCAGGGGTCGGTGACCAGCTCCGCCCCGATCTCGCGCAGGCGCGGGGCGTGGCGGCGGGCGTGGTGGCCGCAGAAGAGCAGCTCACCGGTCGTCGGGAGGACGACCCGGACGCGGGCGGCGGCACCGCAGGCGTCACAACGGTCGGCGCGGGTCAGCGGGCGGGCGATGGCGGAGGCGACGGCGGCGGTCGTGGCCGTGGCGGCGGCGAAGGCGGTCATCGTGATCACGCGGCCGCGAGGACGGCGACGCCGGTCGGGGTCAGTGCGGCGGGCCCGGGGCGGTCGACGATCAGACCGGCCGAGGCGAGCCGCAGCGCGGTGAACTGGTCGCTGAGGTTGAGCCCGTCGACGACGAGGCCACCCCGGGTGGGGGAGAACTCGGCGCGGCCGGCAGCGACGGCACGCAGGACGGCGCGGTCGCGGCCGTTGATGGGGGTGACGGTGGCGTTCATGACGTTCTCCCTTCGGTGTGGTGACCGCTGTGATGCGGACCACTGAAGGATGCGCCGCGGCGCCGCCCCGATACATATCGCAGACCCCCCACCTGACAGGGCCACCCCACCGGAATCCGGTGGGGTGGCCCCTACTCCCGTGCGGCGGGCGGCGCTCAGCCGCCGGCCAGGTTGAGCACGGTCAGGGTGCCGTCGTTCAGGTTGGTCACGTAGCCGGTCCGACCGTCGGGCAGGACCGCAACCGACGTCGGCCCGTTCCCGACCGGCAGCGTCGCCGTCACCGTGTTGGAGTCGGCGCTGATGACCGACACCGTGTTGTCGGTGACGTTGGCGACGTAGCAGAACCGGCCGTCGGGCGACCAGGTGATCTCCTGGGGGTTCTTGCCCACCGGGATGCGTGCCGTCACCGCGTTGGTGTCGGTGTCGATCATCGTCACCGTGTTGGAGTCGTAGTTGACGTTGGCGACGAGCGGGCGGTCCGGGTTGACCGCCAGACTGTGCGGGCTCTTGTCCACCGCGATCGTCGTGATCACCGACTCGCTGGCCACGTCGAGCACCGAGACGACGTTCGACTCGTGGTTGGCCGTGTAGGCCTTCGTCCCGTCCGTGCTGAACTCGATCCAGTGCGGGTTCGCCGCGACCGCGAGGTCCTTCTCGACCTTGTAGTCCGACGTGTTGATGATCGAGATCGAGCCCGAGTCGTGGTTGGGCACCCACAGCTTCGAGCCGTCCGGGGTCACCGCGGCCAGGAACGGCCGCGTGTTGACCTTGATGTCCGCGACGATGGAGTTCGTCGTCGTGTCCAGCACGGCGACGTCGGCGATGGTCCGCGCGTCGTCCCAGACACTGACGTAGATCTTCTTGCCGTCGGGCGCGAACGCCAGGTACTGGGGCGGGCCCGCGTCGACCGGAATGGTCGCGGTGATCTTGTTGACCGACGTGTCGATGACGGTCACCGTCTTCGTCGCGCGGTTCGCGACGTAGATCTGGCGGCCGCTGGGCGAGGCGACCGCGAAGCCTGCGGGCTTGCCCCCCGGGATCGTCCCGGCGAGCGAGGGCACCGGCACGGCGGCCGAGACGCTCGGGGGAGCCTGCGTCGCCGTGGCGGCGTCGGTGGCGTCGGCCGCCGCGGTCGCGGTCGGCGAGGTGCCGCCGCCGGAGCTGCCGCCCAGCTTGCTGACACCCAGCCAGACACCGCCACCGACCAGCCCGAGCAGCACGACGACGGCCGCGACGATCGCGAGGGCCTTGCGGTTGCCACCACCACCGCCGCTGCCGTTCCCGGTGCCGGGGGCCGACGGCGGGGGCGAGGACGGCGTGCCGGGCGCGACACCCGGCCGGAACTGGCTCTGCGGGCCCAGGTTCTGCGGCCCCGAGTTCTGGGGCGCCATGTTCTGCCCCGGCGGGGGACCGGCCTGTGCGGCGTGCTGCGGCGGACCGGCAGGCGCGCCCCACCCGCTGCCCGCGGGAACGGGCTGCGGTGGCGGAGTCGGCTGCTGCCCCGGGCCGGGCTGCTGCACGGGCGGCGGCAGCGTCGCGGCACCCGGCGGCGTGCCTGCCGCCGCGCCACGGGCGCCGAACGCGGCGCCCGCCGCCGCACCCATGCCTGCCGCGCCCGCCGCGGAGAGTGCGCCACTCTGCTCCGGCGCCGCCGAGATGCTGACGCCCGGCCACGCGACCGCGCCGCCCGCGCCCCGGCCCGCCCCCGACGCGCTGGCCGCGGCGAGGGTGGCCGCGCCGAGGGCGACGGCGTACTTGGGGTGGGCGTCGACGACGGTCGGCCTGCCGAGCTCCTCGGAGATCATGCGCGACACCAGCGGGATCCGCGACGACCCACCGACCAGCAGGACCGCCGACAGGTTCGCCGGTTCGACCTGCGCCGAGCGCAGCGTCCGCGAGAGCGTCCCGATCGTCGACTCGATCGGCGCCCGGATCATGTCCTCGAACTCGCCGCGGGTGATCCGGACGTCGAAGTGCCGTCCCGGCAGGAACACCGGGATCGTCGTCTCCGAGTCGATCGACAGCGCCTCCTTGGCCAGGACGCAGTCCTGGCGCAGCCGTGCGAGCGCGATCGCGGTCTGCGGGTCGCCCATGTCGAGCTCGGCGAGCGCACCGCCGGAGGAGAAGTTGACGTGCGACAGGATCGCCTCGTCGAAGTCGACACCGCCGAGGCGCTCGATGCCCTCCGGCGAACCGAGGATCTCGATGCCGCCGGGGTGCTTGCGCAGCACCGTCGCGTCGAACGTGCCGCCGCCGAGGTCGTAGACCGCGATGACCTCGCCGTCGGCCAGGTGCCGCGAGGCAGCGTAGTGCGCCGCGGCCGCCTCGGGTTCGGTGACGGTCTCGGGACCGGTCAGCCCCGCGAACTGCGGGACCTCCTCGAACAGCTCGCGCCGGAACGGTCCCCAGTTGGCCGGGTGGGTGAGCACCACGCTCTCCGGCTTGCCGCCCTCGGTCTCGGTGACCCGGGTCAGGACGTCGCCGAGGAGCGTGCCGAGCAGCGTCGTCACGGCGTAGGGGGAGCCGCCGAGCACGACGGGCGTCGGGTCGCCCAGGCGCCGCTTGAACTCCCGGGCGACGCGGTCGGGGTTGCTGACCGCCCGCCGGTTCGCCGCGTCGCCCGTGACGAGGTTCCCGTCCTCGCGCAGGAAGACGACCGCCGGTGTGACGACCGTCCGATCGCCCAAGGTGAACATCTCGACACGAGCATCCCGGGCGACCGCAGCCGCCACGAACGTCGTCCCGAGGTCAACTCCGAGGTTGTAACCCACCGCCGTCGCCTCCCCCTGAAACCGGCACACATCGTAACGAGCCGTCGACGCTGGATCGAGATACCTACGGGTGCGATACCCCTGGTCGGGCCAAATCGTGACTCGCCGGAGCACCCTGCAGCGTTACCGGTGGACCGCGGCCTGCAACGAACGGGGGACAACCCCTGCGAGGGTGGGGTTTTCCCCCTTCCGTGGACCGCCCGTCGGGGGCAGGCTGCGACGATGATTGCCGAGCCCGCGCACCGTACCGACGGTGCCCCCCAGGCGGGTGCAGAGGTCGGCCCCCGGTCCGAGGGCGCGCGTCCGGGATCGCCGACGGTCCGGCTGCTGCCGCCGGGCCCCGACGACCGGCTGCGGTTCCGGCGTGCCAGGTGGCAGAGCCGGCAGCGGCTCGAACGTCAGCTGCACGACGGGGCCTCGCTGCGGATCTCCGCGCTCGCGCTGAAGCTGGGCGTCGTGCGCCACCACATCGCCAGTGCCGCACCGGATCTCGACGGATCGATCGACGATCTGCAGGACCAGCTGCACGCCGTGCTCCAGGAGCTGCGCGAGATCGCCGGCCGGATCTACCCGACGCTGCTCGACGAGGCCGGGCTCGGACCGGCGTTGCGCGGGGCGGGCGACCGCTGCGAGGCGACGGTCCGCGTCCAGGCACCCGACCGCCGGTTCGACCCGGCCGCCGAGGGCGCCGCCTACTTCGCCGTCGCCGACCTCCTCGGCGCGCTCGGACCCGACTCCGATGTCGCGATCGTCGTCGGGGACGACGGCGGGGCACTGGTCGTCACGGTCGAGGGGGTCCCGGTCGAGTACGCCGGGCGGATGCTGGACGAGGTCGCCGGTCTTGATGGGACGATCGACGTGACCGGCGGGACGGGCGTCGGCACGATCACTGCGAGGATTCCATGCGCGTAGCACTGGCCGAGGACGGTGCCCTGTTCCGCGAGGGCCTGCTGATGCTCCTGCAAGCGGCAGGACACGACATCGTCGGCGCGACCGCCGACGGCGACGCCCTGCTCGACCTGCTGGCGACCGAACCCTGCGACGTCGCCATCCTCGACATCCGGATGCCACCGGAGCCCGACGGCGGGCTGATCACCGCGGAACGGCTGCGCGCCAAGTACCCGGACATGGGGCTGCTGTTCCTGTCGCACTACGCCGAGTCGCACTACCTGATGCGGATCCTCGACATCGGGACCGAGGCCGTCGGCTACCGGCTCAAGGAGAAGGTCGGCAGCGTCGACGTCCTGTCCGACACCCTCGACCGCATCCGCGACGGCGAGATCGTCATCGAGCCGGTGCTGGCCAAGCGGCTCGTCGAGCGCCCGCGCGGGGAGAAGAAGGGGCTCGTCGCGTCGCTGTCCGAGCGCGAGACCGACGTGCTGAAGCTGATGGCGGAGGGCCGGTCCAACAACGGGATCGCGGGCCAGCTGTTCGTCACGCCGAAGGCCGTCGAGAAGCACATCGCCAACATCTTCGGCAAGCTCGGGCTGCACGCCGACACGTCGGAGAACCACCGCCGGGTGCTCGCCGTGCTGGAGTACCTGCGGGCCCAGCGTGACGACGACTGAGGTCCCCGGCGGCGGCCGGGCGAGCGCGGGGGCTGTCCAGGCATCGCCGGTACCTCTAGCGTGACCGTCTCGGACCCGGGCGTCGCCCGGACGGACGGGCATGGTGGACGATGAACCGGACGATCCTCGCGCGGTTGGTGCGCGGCCTCATCGTGGCGCTGGCGGTCGCGGTCGTCCTGGTCGCCGTCGTCGACGGTGTGGGCGTGCTGCTGCCGGCCGAGGGCGTCGGGGTACTGCTGCCCTTCGCCGCCGCCGCGCTCTGCGGCGCGGCGCTCGTCGCGTTCATGCCCCGGTTGGGCCGCATCGTCATCCGGCTGACCCATCACCGCGAGACCACCCCGTACATGGCGCTCGCCGACGCCGCGGCCCGCATCCGCGCCGGCTCGCTCGAGGAGGCGCTGCCCGGCCTCGCCGAGGTCCTCGCCGAGGGGACCGGCGCCCCACGGGCCGCGGTGTGGCTCGCGGTCGGCGACCGGCTCGTGCTCGCCGCCCGGCACCCCGACGACCCCGCCGACCCGCCGGCGCTGCGGCCGGGTGGGCTCAGCGTCGAGAACCTCGCGGTGCTGCTCACCCGTGACGACACCGACCACGTGGTGCCGATCCTCGACGGGACCGAGCTGCGGGCGGCGCTGTCCGTCGGCAAACCTGGCTCGTGGATCACCCCGGCCGACCGGCAGCTCATGCGCGACGTCGGCAACGGGGCGGCGATGCTGCTGCGCGGCGTCGCGCAGAACGCCGAGCTCGCCGAGCGCGTCCGGCGTGCCGACGAGCTGGCCGCCACCCTGCAGGCCTCACGGCAGCGGCTCGCCCGCGCCCGCGAGATGGAACGTCGCCGCCTCGTCGTCGAGCTGTCGCACGCGACGACCGACCGGCTGTCGGACCTGCGCGCCGAGGTGCTCACCGCACGCACGTCCGTGGCCGCCGACGGCGCCGAGGACGGTGCGGCGGCGGCGACCTCGCTGGCCACGGCCCGCACCGGTCTCGACGAGCTGCTCGACCGGTTCCGGGTGATCGCGCGCGGCGTCTACCCGTCGGTGCTGCGCGACCACGGCCCGGTGAACGCGCTCGACGAGGTCGCGGCCGACCTGACGCGCACCGTCGTCGTCAGCGGCGGGTTCGGCGAGCGGCTGGGCTGGGAGATCGAGTCGGGCATCTACTACGTCGCCGCCGCGGCGATGAAGGAGCTCGCCGAACAGGACGTCGACGAGGAGCTCGTGATGACGCTGGAGCACGGCGACGGCCGCGTGTCGGTGACCGTCGACGACGCCGCGGCCCCCGTCGGGCCCGCCCGGCTGCGCGTCGCGCTGGCCGACGAGGCCGAGCGGCTCATCGCGCTCGGCGGCGCGGTCGAGCTCACCGGCGAGGAGGCGACGAGCGCCGGTCCGGACGCACGGGCGCACGTCGTGCTGCGGGCGTCGATGCCCGACCGGCTGGAACCGTTGGTCGACCCGGCCGGCGCACCCGGCGGCGCCGACCTCCCGGCGCGGGTGTGACGCCGTGGACGAGCGTGAGAACGACCCGACCCGCCCGGTCCGCGAGCACCACGCCGGGCACGAGCTCCACCCGTTCCGGATGACCGGCGGGACGTTGGGGCGCAACGTGCCCACCCGCCCTCCCGCCCACCTCGCCGCGTCCCGGAGCGAGCTGCTGACCGCCCCCGCCGCCCCGACGTGGGCGCCGCCGACGACGGTGCTGCCCACCGGCGTCGCCTGGACGACGCAGCCGCCCGTCCCGCCCGCCGCGCCGCAGCCGGCGCCACGCTCCCCGCGCGGACCGACGGCCCGGACGTGGCTGCTCGCCGGGTACTGGCTGCTGCTCGCGGCGTGCGCGCTGTTCTCGGTGGTGTGGCTCGTCGTCGGCGCGGTCGTCGGGTTCGCGGCGTCGTCGCCGGCGTTCGCGGCGTCGCTCACCGCGTCGGCCGCGAACGGCGGGACGTGGGCGCAGGGCATCCTCGGCGCCCTGGGGCACAGCGAGCCGGGTGCCCAGGCCCTTCTCGACTACGCGCTGAGCCTCGCGTCGATCCTGCTCGGTGTCGTGATGGCCGTGCGGCGTGGCCGCAGCTGGTCGGCGCGGCTGCTGGTGCTGGCGCTCGTCGGGTCGGCCGGCGCGTTCAACCTGCAGGCCCACGCCGCGGCGAGCGCCGTCGAGACCGCGACGGGGCTCGCCATCGGTGGCGTGCACCAGATCCTGCTGCACGGCGTGGCGTGCGCGGCCTACATCCTGGCGCTGCTGATCTTCCCGCCCGGGGCCGACGAGGCCTCCGCCGACGGTGCCGGGATCCGCAGGCCCGGTGCCGTCCCGGTCGTCGTCGCGACCGTGACCCTGCTGCTCGCCGGGTTCGGCACGGCCCTGCTGCCGCACACCGCGAGCTGTGTGTTGTTCTTCGGGTTCGCGGTGCCCGCGGCCGGCCTGCTCGCGCTGCCGCGCCGGGTCCGGCACAGCTCGACCGACGACCAGCGCACCCAGGCCCGGCTCCTGTTCAGCGTGCTGCTCGCGGCCGGGGCAATCGCGGTCGTGCTGGCCGGGGTCAGCCTGCTGGTGTGGGGGATCGGCTGGGGCGGCCTCGCCCTGATGGACCCGACGGCGGGCGGGTCCGGCGACCTGCCGCTCGCGCTGCTGTTCTGGTTCTCCCGGCTGGCCTGCGTCGCGATCGCGGGCGCCGTGCTCATCGCGCTGCGCACCGGCGGGCTGCAGAACGCCGAGCGCTGGTTCAGCCGCGGGCTCGTCGTCGCACTGGACACCGCGGTGATCGGCGGCGGGTACGTGCTGGTCCACACCGTCGTCGCGCTGCTGGTCGGCGGCCCGGGAGCGACGCTGTGGTCGGCCGTCGCCGCCTGCACGGTCGCAGCCGTCGCGTTCCTGCCGGTGCACGTCGCGGCCGAGCGGATCGTCGACCGCCTCCTCTACGGCACCCGGCCCACCCCGTACAGCGTGCTCGCCGGCATCGCCGCGCTGTCGCGATCGACGGCCGCCGACGCCCCCGACCTCGCGCGCGTGGCCGAGGCCGTCGGCCGCGGACTCGGGGCGACGACGTGCCGGCTCACCGTCGTCCGGCCGGGGCTGCGCGACCGCACCTACTCGTGGGCCGAGCCCGGCGTGCACGTCGCCGACGACCTCACCGAGGTCGCCGTCCGGCACGGCGAGGAGCGCATCGGCACCATCGCCGTCGACCGGGCCGCCGTCGCCGGGCTCGGGGCGCAACGGCAGAGCCTGCTCACCGACATCGCCGACAGCCTCGGCGCCGTCCTGCAGGCCAGCCGCTACGGCATCGAGCTGGAACGGCAGCTTCGGGCCGCGCTGGCCCACGCGGGTGAGATCGCGGTGTCGCGGCGCGCGGCCGTCGCCGAGATGGACGGGGAGCGCCGCCGCATCGAGCGCGATCTGCACGACGGTGCCCAGCACCACCTGGTCTCGCTGCGGCTGAGCCTCGGGCTCGTCGAACACCTGGTGAAGGCGGGGAAGTTCGACCAGGCGCGCGAACGGCTCGACCAGGTCGTCGAGCAGATCCGCACCGCGGAGTCGATCCTCGCCGAGACCGCCACCGGGGTGGTGTCGCCGCTGTTGTCCGAGCACGGGCTCGTCGGCGGTCTCGCCAGTGAGCTCGGGGGCGGCTCGCCGCCCGTCGCCGTCGAGGCGCCGGGGTTGGCGGGCGTGCGGTTCCCCGCCGACGTCGAGGCCGCGGTGTGGTTCTGCTGCCTCGAGGGCGTCAACAACGCGCGCAAGTACGCCGGTGGCGCGCCCGTCGTCGTGCGGCTCGCCGTGCAGGGCGGGTCGCTGCGGTTCCTGGTGCGCGACGAGGGGCCCGGGTTCGACCAGACCGCCGCGCAGGGCGGCGCCAACCGTGGCATGCGCAACCTCGTGGCCCGCATCTCCTCGGTCGGCGGGCGGATCGAGGTCCGGTCGCGGCCGGGGGAGGGCACGACGGTCGAGGGCTCCGTCCCGGTGCCGTCGCACCACGAGGAGACGGTCCCGATCGATGCGGTGCAGGCCGCCGCGTGGCGTGCGGGAAGCGCGTCGTCGCCGCCCCGAACGGAGCCCCGGACGAGCCGGGTCGGCGGGGCCGCCGCCGGAGCGGCCGCGGCGGCGGGGGCCGTCGGCCGGGCCGCGACGCGCGGGGCCGACGCCGGGCCGTCCGGTACGGAGCGCGGTGGTGCGACCGCGCCCGTCGACCCGTCGGCTGCGGTGGGGTCCGGTGTCACGGGGTCCGGTGTGGCGGCCGGTCCGACGGATTCCGGTGTCGCCGGATCTGGTGTCGCCGGAACCGCCGACGCCCCGGCCGCGGCTTCCGAACGGCCGTCCTCGGAGTCCGCCGAGCCCGCGACGGGGCCGCCCGCGGGCGAGCGCACCCGCGCCGGCGCCGGCCCGGCGCCGGCGGGCGGGATGTGGAGGTCACGGCCGCCCGAGGAGGAGCCGGCGGCCCTGACCGGAGGCGACCTCACGGGTGCCGCCGACGACCTGGAGTGGTTCGACCCGCGTGCCGTCGCCCCGGCGCCCCGGTCCGACACCACGACCGAGGATCCCGGGTTCGGCGCCGGGTTCGTCGACGGAGGACCGGCGGGTCGGCACGTCCGGGACGAGGCCCCGCAGGATCCGGAGGAGAGCGCGGCCTTCGTTGCGGGACAAGAGGTGTCGCCGGGCGGGCAGGTCCATCGCGTCGCCGGCGACGCCGCCCCCGAGGAGGCGCCCGACCCGGGCGGCGCACCCGACGCGCACGACGGTACCGCCGCCGAGGTCGAGAGCATCGACGACGGTACGGCGCCGGTGGCGCCCGTGATCGGCGACGCCGCGGTCGCCGAGACGGTGGCTGCCGAGCCCACGGCCGCCGCACCGGGCGTCGAGGAGCCCGCGGTCGCAGCCGGGCCGGGGGAGGGTCGGGCCGCGGTCGAGCCGGACGACGTCCGGGCCGGCGCCGCCGGGTCCGCGGTCGTCGCCGGGTCCGGGGACGCTCGGCCCTGGGATGAGCCGGTTGCCGCCGGGTCTGGTGCTGCGGAGCCCGTTGCCGCGGAGCCCGTTGCCGCGGGGTTCGGTGCTGTGGAGCCGGTTGCCACTGAGTTCGGGTCCACCGAGCCCGTTGCCGTCGAGTTCAGTGCTGCGGATCCGGTCGCGGCCGAACGGTTCGCGGGGGAGCAGGTCGCCGCCGAGCCGTTGGCGGGGGAGCGCGTTACCGCCGAGCCGTTGGCGGCCGAGCCGTCGCGCCCAACCAGGTCCGGGGACGAGTCCGCCTCATTCGGGTCCGGCGCCGGCGAGCCGGTCGCCGCTGAACCGGTCGCCACTGAGCCGGTCGCCGCTGGACCGGTCGCCGCCGAGCCCGGCCTCGCCGAGCAGGGTGCTGCGGAATCGGCGGTCCCCGTCGCGTCCGGGGACGAGCCGGGCGTCGCAGAGCCCGGCGTCGCAGAGCCCGGCGTCGCAGAGCCCGGCGTCGCAGAGCCCGGCGTCGCAGAGCCCGGCCCGGCCGGGTCGTTCGCCGGCGGGTCCTTCGGTGCAGGGTCCGTGGTCCGGCCCGGCTCCGGGGACGAGTTCGCCGCCGTCGGGTCGGGCGCCGCGCAGGTTGCCGCTGAACAGGTTGCCGCTGAGCAGGTTGCCGCTGAGCAGGTTGTTGCTGAGCCCGACCTCGCCGAGCCGGTTGGCGTCGGGTCCGCGGTCCCGGCCACGCCCGGGGGCGAGCCCGGCGACCTCGCGGGCGGCGAGTTCGCGCCCGGCGGGTTCGGGGCGCAGGCGCCGGAGGGCGCGCCCGACACCGTCCGGGTCGCGCCCGACGCCGAGACGACCGGCCCGATCCCCGTCGTCACGGCGACGCCCGGGGAGGCCGACGCGTCGACTGCGACGGCGACGTCCCCGACCGGCATCCCGGCGGTCGGCGCCGTGGCCGCCGCCCCGCCGCATCCGACCACCCCGGCAGAACCGCCTGTGGCGCAACCGACCGGTGCATTCCCCGCGGCTGCGCCGCACCCCCGGTCGTCCCCGTCCGGTCCCGCGCCGTCCGTTCAGGGCGCGGCGCCCGGGCTCGTCCGGGGCACTTCGGGTCCCGCCGGTGCCGGGACGCTGCGCGACCGCGTGCGCGGCGCGCTCGCCCTCGCCGCCGAGCTGTACCGCGAGACCCCGCACGCGACCCGGATCGTCGCCCTCTACGGCAGGCTCGACGAGCCGCTGCGGATCGCGTTCGCCGGTCCGGCAGGCGTCGGCACCTCGACGTTGGTCGAGGCCGTGCTCGGACACCCGGGCGCCCCGGCGCCGCCGCCGCCGACGCGCGCGCCGGTGTGGTGGCGACACGGCGCGCCGGCGGCGGTCGGCGTCCACACCGACGGCACGGGCGCTCCCTACGGCGGGCCGTGGCCACCCGACGCGGCGACCGCTGCGGCGCTGGACCGCATCGAGCTGCACGTGCCCCACCCGCTGCTCGGCTCCGCGACGATCCTCGACCTGCCGGGCGTCGACGCCCCCGACGGCCGGGGCGCCGGCCTGCTCGGTCCCGACGAACCGGTCGCGGACGCGCTCGTGCTGCTGCTGCGCCCGGACCACCCCGAGGACGCGGCGGCGTTCGCGATGCTGCACACCGGCGTCGTGCCGCACGCCCGGGCCAACGCGCTCGGTGTCCTCGCCCGAGCCGACGAGACCCCGGGCGGTCTCGACCCCGACACGGGCGCCCGGGTCGCCGCCGAGCTCGCGTCGCGCTCCGACGTCCGGCGGCTGGCGCGGACGGTGGTCCCCGTGTCGGGACTGCTCGCCCGGGCCGCGCCGACTCTGTCACCGGCGGACGTCGAGGCCCTCGCCAGGGGCGCGGCCGTCGACCCCGCGTTGGCCGCGCGGCTCGGACCGTCGGGGCTCGGTGCGGCCGCGGCCATGGCGCGGACGGCACCCGATCCGGCTTCGGTCGTCGCGGGTCTGTTGGCGCGCAGCGGCATCGACCGGTTCCGCGACCTCGTCGCGACGAGGTTCGTGAGCCGCTCGGACGTCCTGGTGGCGCGCTCGGTGCTGCAGCGGCTCGAGATCATGGTCCGGACGACCCCGCCGCCGGCGGGTGCGCGTCCGCTGCAGTACGAGCTCGAGCGCGTCCGTGCCGGGGCGCACGAGCTGGCCGAGACCGATCTGCTCGATCAGCTGCTCGCGGGCACCCTCGTCATGCCGCCGGCCGAGCTGCTCGCCGCCGAGCGCCTGCTCGGGATGAACGGCACCGCACCCGCGGCGCGCCTGGACCTCGACCCGGACGCCGACGACGCCGCGGTCGCCGCGGCCGCGGCGGACCGGCTGCACTACTGGCAGCGCGCGGCGGCGCACCCGGCCTCGCCGCAGTCGGTGCGGGCCGTCGCGGCGGTCCTGGTGCGCACCTGCGAGCGGCTGCTGGCGGTGTCGGCGCGCTGAGCGGGCGGGCGTCGTCGCACACACGGCCGCTCAGCCGGACGTGCCCCCGGCCGCCCGGGGCGTGCCGAGTGCGGGGCCCCGGTCGCCCGGGAGGGCCGCCCGCTCGCCGGGGGCGGCGACACCGGCTCGTTGCGCCGCGGGTGCCCGCCGCGCCGCGCGCTGCGGTTTGCCGGTGAGCGCGAGCCGCAGCGGGGTGCGCCGGACGAGCTCGACGAACGTCAATGCGGCGGCGATCGTGACGACGTACGTCACGACGGTCTCCCACGGCCGCTGCAGGTGCGCCGCGGGGGCGTCGGGGATCGTCGTCAGCACCCACAGGATCGCGGGGTGCACGAGGAAGACGCCGAACGAGCGGGTCGAGGCGGCCTCGACCAGGCGGGAGCCGCGCCAGCGGTCGCGGCGGTCGGCCCACAACGTCCCGAGGCCCCAGACGGCGGCCATCACCGAGACCGTCCACGGGACGATGACCGGCTGGAAGACGTCGGCCGCGAACTGGGCCGTCGCGCCGCCGGTGATCGAGTGCCGGTACCACAGCTCGACGGCCGCGCAGGTGACGACGGGGGCCGCGAGGACGACGGGCAGATGCCGCCGGATCCAGGCGTCCACGGCCGGCAGGTGCATGCCGACGACCCCGCCGAAGACGACGAAGAACTGGTAGCTCAGCAGCGACGACATCGCGTAGGGCATGAGCGCGGTCTCGGCCGGTCCGGGCGCCGGGACGTGCAGCCACAGGTCGGTGACGACCTGCAGCGCCGCGCTCCCGAGCAGCAGCAGCCCGTGGTGGCCCCGGGTGGCCAGCAGCAGCTTCCGGAACAGCGGGAAGACCAGGTAGAACTGCAGCGACACGAGCAGGAAGTACAGGTGGTACCAGGCCGTCCCGGTGACGAGCGCGTGGCCGAGGCCCGCCAGCGCCTGCAGCGGCGGCGCCGGCGCCGCGACGAGCCCGAGGCCGGTGTAGATCACCGACCACACGACGTAGGGCACCCCGACGAGCAGGAAGCGTCGTCGCCAGAAGTGCACCGGCCGGGGCCGGTCGTCGCGGTAGCGGTGCATGAGCACGAACGCGGTCAGCGCGAAGAACGCCTCCCGGGTGAAGTGCAGCAGCACGACGAGACCGCCCGCACGGACGCTGTCCTGCGGCGTCGTCGTCGAGATCGTGTGCACCGCGATGACGCACGCGAAGGTGAAGACACGGACCAGGTCGACGGGGTACAGGTGTGGCGTACGCGCCGGGGCGGCGCTCACGATCGGGCCGCCGTGATGTGGGGTCCGCGAGCCGGTTGGGGAGAGCGATCGCAGCACAGGACCTGAGGGTGGTCTGCGAAGCTGTGTGCGAGCTGAGGACGCCGTGTGAACTCGCCAGCGCGAGGTGCGTCGGTCGTGGACGGTGCGGCCATCGGGCGAGCACACTACCCCGATCGGTATCGCGCCCATGGTCCGTGTCGGGGGCTGCGGTGACTGATGGTTGACTGCCGCGCACACGACGTGCCCGTGCGGCGCGGTCGGCGGAAGGACGGTGGCAGTGCTCGCGAACGACCCGGCGCTCGTCGGTCTGGCGCTCCAGGTGGCGCGGACGCCGGCAGCGCAGCTCGATGTCGGAGCGGTCGTCGCGGGGGTGTGCCGGGCCCTGCCGATGGCGGTGGGTGTCGCGGGCGCGGTCGTCGTGCTGCGGCATGCGCCTGACCCGCTCGCGGGCCCGGTGTTCGCGTCCGACGCGGCGGCGATGCGGCTGGGCGAGCTGCAGCACTCCCGGTCGGCGGGACCGGCGCACGAGGCGATCCGCACCGGCCGGGTCGTGGCGACGGCGGATCTCACCCGCGCGGACACCGTCGAGGTCGCGGCGGTCGCCGCCGAGACCGGTCTGGCCAGCGCGGTGACGGTGCCGCTGCTGCTCGACGGGCGTCCCGCCGGTGCGCTGCAGCTGCTCGGCACGGGGTACCGGCCGGTGCCCGCCGAGCTCGCCGAGACCGTGCGGCCCTTGGTCGAGGTGCTGTCCGCACGGCTGGCCGACGCCCGGTCGTTCCGCACCCTGACCGCCGCCGTCGCCCGCTCGACGGCCGCGCTGGAGGCCGGCCTGCCGCTGGCCCACGCGACGGGGATCCTCGCCGAGCGGTACGGCACGGACGTCGAGGAGGCCGGCCGGTTCCTGGCCGGTGCCGCGGTCCGGGCGGGGCTGACCGCCGAGGCGCACGCCGCCGCGGTGGTCGAGGGCGTCGGCCGCCGCGACGCGCAGTGGGCGGCCGCCCGCGGTGAGGGCGACCTGCCGGCGCAGCGCGACGACGGCGCGGGTGCCGCCCCCGACGCGCCCACGGGCCGCAGGCACCGCCGCGACGACGCGACCGGGCCGCTGAGCTGGATCACCGGTGACCTCCCGCTGCCACGGCACTCCCGGGCCCGCCGCTCCGGCGACGCCCGGCCGGCGGCGGGTGCGCCGCGGCACGGCCGGACGCGCCACGACGACGGGTCCTCCGGCGACGAGGGCCCCGGGGACCCGCCGGCGTCGCCGCGCCACCGGCGCGCCGACATCTCCTGAACCGGCCGCGCACCGCGCGGGGAGCGACCTGCGCCACTCGGCTGGTTGCCGCCACGGCGCGGCACGTATCGTGTCCACACCCCACGGGAGCACTCGCGTACCGAGGCTGAGAGGGCGGCAGGACCGGCCGTCGACCGTTATCACCTGACCCGGTTAGCACCGGCGTAGGGAGGAAGACGGTGCACATGCACGTCCGTACGGCTTCTCGCCGGGTACTCGCGGCTCTGGTCGCAGTACTCGCCTTCGCACTCGCCGGCTGCTCCGGCTCCGGCGCTCCCGCCGGGGCGACGACGATCCGCGTCGCGCTCGACTGGACCCCGAACACGAACCACACCGGCCTGTTCGTCGCCCAGCAGGAGGGTTGGTTCCGCGACGCGGGCCTCGACGTGCAGATCCTGCCCTACAACAGCACGTCGCCGGACACGCTGGTCGGGTCGGGCGCCGCCGAGTTCGGGATCGGCTTCCAGAACTCGTTCACCTTCTCCAAGGCCGCGGGCGCCGACATCGTCTCGGTGCTCGCGATCCTGCAGCACTGGGGATCCGACATCGCCGTCCGCGCCGACCGGACCGACATCACGTCGCCGAAGGACCTCGACGGCAAGGTCTACGGCGGGTTCGGCGACCCGGGCGAGGTCCCGAAGATGAGCGCCGTCATCAAGGACGCGGGCGGCAAGGGCACGTTCAGCACCGTCGTGCTCGGGACGTCGGCCTACGAGGCGCTCTACTCCGGGCAGGTCGACTTCACCGAGCCGTTCGTGGCCTGGGAGGGCATCGAGGCGCAGCTGCGCAACGAGCCGCTCAAGACCTTCGCCTACACCGACTACGGCTTTCCCGACGCCTACGGCGTGCTGCTGGAGGGCAACGCCGGCTGGCTCGCCGCGCATCCCGACGTCGCGACGAAGTTCGTGCAGGCGGTGCAGCGCGGTTACCAGCTCGCCGCCGACGACCCCGCGACCGCCGCGAAGCTGCTGATGGACGCCAACCCGGGCGCGTTCACCGACCCGGAGCTGGTGAACCGCAGCCAGCAGATGCTCGCGCAGCAGTTCATGAAGGACCCGTCGGGTCGCGTCGGCACCCAGACGCTCGCGCAGTGGTCCGGCTTCTCCGGGTTCCTCTTCGACTCCGGTGCCCTCGTCGACGCGGCGGGCAAGCCGCTGACCACCCGCCCCGACTTCGCGACGTGGTTCACCGACAAGTACCAGGCGACGTCGTCGTGAGCGTCCGGCTGAGCACACCGGCGGTACGCAGGCCCGCCGCGCCGGAGCCGCCGCGCGACGCGGCCACCCCGTCCCGTGGCCGGCTGCGCCGGGTGCTGCCGGCGCTGGTGGTCGTCGCGGTGCTGGTGGCCGCGTGGCAGTGGGCGGTCACGGCGTTCGCGGTGCGGCCGCAGGTGCTGCCGTCGCCGCTGCGCGTCGTCGAGCAGGGCTGGCTGTTCCGCGACGCGCTGTGGACCAACACCGTGCCGACGCTGCAGGTCACCGCGGTCGGATTCGCGGTGTCGCTGGCCGTCGCGTGGGTGCTGGCCGTCGTCGTCGACTTCTCGCCGTGGCTGCGGCAGGCGCTGTTGCCGCTGCTGGTGGCCTCCCAGACCATCCCGATCATCGCGATCGCGCCGCTGCTGATCATCTGGTTCGGGTTCGGACTGCTGCCCAAGGTCGTCGTCATCGCGCTGGTGACGTTCTTCCCGGTCGCGATCGGGCTGATCGAGGGCTTCTCCTCGGTCGAGCGCCAGGCGACGAACTTGGTGCGCAGCATGGGCGCGGGCCGCTGGCGGGAGTTCCGCTACCTGCGGCTGCCCGCCGCGATGCCGTCGTTCTTCACGTCGCTGCGCATCGGCATCACCTACGCCGTGACGGGCGCGGTGTTCGCCGAGTACGTCGGCGCCCGGGCGGGGCTGGGCATCTTCATGAACCTGCAGAAGAACTCGTTCCGCACCGACCTCGTGCTCGCGGCGGTGATCGTCACGGCGGTGATCAGCGTCGCGCTGTTCGGGCTCACCTACGCCGTCCAACGGCTGGTGATGCCGTGGTACGCCGCGGAGCGCCGCCGTGCGTGAGGTGCGGGTGCGCGACCTCGTCGTCCGGTTCGGCGACCGCGAGGTCCTCGACGGCGTCCGGCTCGACGCCCGGCCCGGTGAGCTCGTGTCGGTGATCGGCCCGAGCGGGTGCGGCAAGAGCACGTTGTTCAACGTGCTCGCCGGGCTCGTCGAACCCGCCGCGGGCAGCGTGCTGGTCGACGGCGCCCCCGCGTCGGGGTCGACGTTCGCCTACATGCCGCAGAAGGACCTGCTGTTCCCGTGGCGGACGGTCCTCGACAACGCGGCGCTCGGCCTGGAGGTCGGCGGGCTGGGCAAGCGGGCCGCGCGCGAGCGCGCCGCACCGCTGTTCGAGCCGTTCGGCCTGGCGGGTTTCGAGAACGCGCGGCCCTCGGAGCTCTCGGGTGGGATGCGCCAGCGGGCGGCACTGCTGCGCACCGTCGTGCAGGCCCGCGACGTCCTGCTGCTCGACGAGCCCTTTGGGGCCCTGGACTCGTTGACCCGCACCTCGATGCAGGAGTGGCTGGAGGTCATGCGGGCCCGCTACGGCTGGACGGTCCTGCTGATCACCCACGACATCCGCGAGGCGGTGTTCCTCTCCGACCGGGTCGTCGTGCTGGGTCCGCGGCCCGCGACGGTGCGCCGCGTCGTGGAGATCGACCTGCCCCGCCCGCGGGAGGTCCGGATGCTCGCGACGCCCGCCGCCGCGGCGCTGGAGGCCGAGCTGCTGGCGGTGCTGCGCGAACCGGTGGCGGCTCCGCCGTCGCGGGCGGCCATAGACTGACGGCGTGCAGGTCACCCGGGGCGCGCTCAAGCACGGCGTCCCCGTGCCCGACATCCGCGCCGTCGTCGCGACGCCGCTGCGCGTGGTGGCCCAGGGGGAGCGGACCCTCTACATCGGGGTGACCGACGCCCGCGACCTGCTGGAGGTCGTCGCCGAGCCCGACGGGACCGTCGTGCACGCGATGCGGTTGCGCCCCAAGCACTACGTGCATCTGCGCCCTGCCTGATCCCGCCGAGCCCGGCCCGTCGATGCCGAAGGCCCGGCCCCCGCGGGAGCGGGGCCGGGCCTTCGGGCTGGTGGCGGGAGATCAGGTGTGGAGGTGCACGTCGTGCAGGTGGTCGTGCGAGTCGGTCGTCGCGGTGTCGGTGTTGTGCGACGCCAGGTCGAGATTGTTGTCCGACAGCAGGTGGTCGTGGCTGTCGGTGCTGTCGTGGCTGTCGCTCGTGTTGGTCGTGGTGTTGGTGGTCGTCGTGGTGTTGTGACCGGTGTCGGTGGTGTTGTGCCCCGTGTCGGTCGTGTTGTTGCTGTTGAGCTGGTTGGCCTGGCCGCCGTCGTTCGCGACCGAGCCCGACCCGAAGTTGGTCAGCGCGTCGTGGCTGTCGGTGTGGTCGCCGCCGGTGGCCGCGCCCGTGCCGGAGATCGCGCCGCCGTCGGACGCGGTCGCGCCGTGGTTGTTGACCGCGGAGCCGCCGGCGCCGAAGTTCACCGCGCTGTCGGTGTTGCCCTCGGCCACCTGGTTGCCGGTGCCGGCGACCGCGCCGTCGCCCGTGGCGATCTGGCCGTTGTTGTCGCCGCCGACGGCAGCGGAGTGGTCGCCCGTGGCGTTGACGTTCGTGACGTCGACCGGCGCGAAGACGTGGCCGCCGTGCGAGGCGTCGATGTCCTGGTGGACGGAGTTGTCGATGTAGGTCTCGCGGGCGTCGACCGACACGTAGTTGTTGGTGACGTAGTTGTTCAGGTACTTGACCGCGGCCTCGTGCGGGGTCTCGCCGTGCGCGTGGTGCACGGGCGGCGGCGGGGGCAGGTGGCCGTGGCCGCTGTGGTGCGACTCGTCGTCGCCGGCGAGCTGGATCGCGTCGTGGATGTCCTCGGCGCTGAGGTTGGTCAGGCCGCAGTTCTGCAGGAAGCCGGCGGGGTCGGCCTGGAAGGCGGCCTTCTCGGCCGGGTCGTTCAGCAGGCTCATCAGCAGGTCGAGAAGCGAGGTGGCCATCGTGTGCTCCGTATGTGTGGGTGGTGCGTGGTCGTGGACGTCGTTGCGGTGTCGCGTCCCGGTCCGTGTGTCCCGGTGTTGACGACAAAGCTATGGCCGGCGGCCGGGCCGGGGATCGGGGAACGGCCACAGTTCCCGGCGGCGTCGTTCGCCCGCTCCGGGAATGCGGCGAATAGGGGGCCCGGGGAATTCGGAGGCCGCGTCGTGAATGCGGGGTCCGGGTGCGTGACATCGGACCGGAACTGCGCTAAAGGCGGCTGACCAGCCTGTTTGGTCCGCGGTGGGTAGTTCGCGCGATTCGCCCGCGCCGATGTCTTTACCTTCGCATGAGTAAGTGCGCCCTCAAGTTTGCTGTCTCTTTGCGTTGTCCCCGGAGATTCGTGGCTTTCGGGTGAGAAACGGCTCTGGCCGGTTTCGTCGTGATTCTGCCCCTTCTTCGGACAAGGGGGCAGAAATAGGCGTGACAGAATCGGGTTGAAAGCACCTCAAGGTGATTCGGGGTGAAAATCGGGCAGATAGATGAATGGGGAACTACTGACCAATCCTTTACCAGCGCCCCCGGCTCGGCTTCCGGGGGCGGGTGGCGGGCCTCACCACCACCCCCGGCCGGGGACGATTAGCGTTGCCGGGGCACGGGACGGCCAGGAGGACGGCAGCGGATGGACGGGCGATGGGCACCGACGGACGAGTGACGGTCGTCGGGATCGGTGCCGACGGGTGGGACGGGCTCGGTACGTCCGCCCGCGAGGCCGTCCAACGGGCCGAGGTGGTGCTGGGGGGCCCCCGCCAGCTCGCCCTGCTCCCCGACGACCCCCGGATCCCCCCACGACGCCCGTGGCCCACCCCCATGACCCCCGCGCTACCCGGCCTGTTCGACGAGCTGGCCGACCGCGCCGTGTGCGTACTGGCCAGCGGCGATCCCATGTTCTTCGGCATCGGCGCGACCCTGGCCCGGCTGCTGTCGCCCGAGCGGCTGCGGGTGCTGCCGGCGCCGTCGTCGGTCGCGTTGGCGTGTGCGCGACTCGGCTGGCCCGCCGAGGAGGTCGACGTCGTCAGCGTCGTCGGCAGGCCGCTGGCGCGGGTGCGCCGGGCGCTGGCCCCGGGCAGGCGGGTGATCGTGCTGTCCTCCGGTGCCGAGTCGCCAGGTGAGATCGCCGCCCTGCTCGACGCCGACGGCTGGGGGCCCAGCGCGATCGCGCTGCTCGAACAGCTCGGGGGCCCGGGGGAGCGGCTGCTCGCCGGGCTCGCGTCGGACTGGCCGCACCCGCCCGGCGACGCGCTCAACCTCGTCGCCGTGTCCTGCGAGCCCGGCCCCGACGCACGCGTCCTCGGTGAGGTGCCCGGTCTGCCCGACGAGGCCTACGACCACGACGGTCAGCTCACCAAGCGCGAGGTGCGCGCGGTCACCGTCGCGATGCTCGCCCCGCGGGCCGGTGAGCTGTTGTGGGACGTCGGCGCCGGTGCCGGCAGCATCGCCATCGAGTGGATGCGCGCCCACTCGGCGTGCCGCGCCGTGGCCGTCGAGTCGCACCTCGACCGCGTCGCCGCGATCTCCCGCAACGCCGACGCGCTCGGCGTCCCCGGCCTGCGGGTCGTCCCGGGCCGCGCGCCCGCGGCGCTGACCGACCTGCCCACCCCGGACGCGGTGTTCATCGGCGGCGGGGTCACCGGCGAGGGCGTGCTCGACGCCTGCCTGGACGCGCTGCGGCCCGGGGGCCGACTCGTCGCCAACGCCGTGACCGTCGAGGGCGAGGCGGTCCTCGCCGCCGCTCACGCCCGCCTCGGTGGCACCCTGACACGGCTGTCGGTCGCCCGCGCGGGTGCGGTCGGCGGCTTCACCGGCTGGCGCCCGGCTATGCCGGTGACGATCTGGAGCGTGACACCGTGACCGTCCACTTCATCGGCGCCGGTCCCGGCGCCCCCGACCTGCTGACGCTGCGCGGGCGCGACCTCCTCGCCGCCTCCCCGGTGTGCCTGTATGCGGGCAGCCTCGTCCCGCCGGAGATGCTGGAGTTCTGCCCGCCGGGGGCCCGGCTGGTCGACACGGCGCTGATGACGCTCACCGAGATCGTCGACGAGATGGCCCGCGCCCACTCCCACGGCCTCGACGTGGCGCGCCTGGCGTCGGGGGACCCGTCGGTGTTCTCGGCGATGGCCGAGCAGATGCGCCGGCTCGACGCGCTGGCCATCCCCTACGACGTCTGCCCGGGCGTCCCCGCCTACGCCGCGGCGGCGGCCGCGCTGCGCCGTGAGCTCACCGTGCCGACGGTCGCGCAGACGGTGACCCTGACCCGGATCGCGGCCCGCGCGACCGCGATGCCCGAGGGTGAGGGCCTCGGCGCGCTGACCCGGGCCGCCGGGACGGTCGTCGCGCACCTCGCGGTGCACCGCATCGAGGAGGTCGTGAAGGAGCTGCTCGACGCCTACGGCGGGGACTGCCCGGCCGCCGTCGTCGCGCACGCGAGCCGGGAGCACCAGGTCGTGCTGCGTGGGCGGCTCGACGGCATCGCCGCGGCCGTGCGCGAGGCGGGTATCGAGCGGACGGCGGTCGTCATCGTCGGGCCGGCGCTGGGTGCCGAGCAGTTCCCCGACTCGCACCTGTACTCCGACGGGCGGTGCCGGTCCTGAGGCCGATCCTGAGCACGGTGCTCCTCCTCGGCGGCACCGGCGAGGCCCGGCGGCTGGCCGGCGCCCTCGCCGGCACTCCCGGGCTGCGTGTGGTGTCCTCGCTCGCCGGGCGGGTGAAGGCGCCGTCGTTGCCGGCGGGCGAGGTGCGCATCGGCGGGTTCGGCGGGACGCCCGGTCTCGTGCAGTGGCTGCGCGACAACCGGGTCGACGCCGTCGTCGACGCCACCCACCCCTTCGCGGCCCGCATCACCGCGCACGCCGTCCGGGCCTGCGCCGCAACCGGGACGCCGCTGCTCGTGCTGAGCCGGCCCGGCTGGACCGCCGGCCCCGGCGACCGCTGGCACTGGGTGCCCTCCCTCGACGCCGCCGCCCGGCTGCTGCCCGAGCTGGGCGGGCGGGTGTTCCTGACCACGGGCCGCCAGGACCTCGCGGTGTTCGCCGACCTGGACCTGTGGTTCCTCGTCCGCACCGTCGACCCGCCCGAGCCGCCCGTGCCGCGGCACGCGGAGGTGCTGCTCGCCCGCGGCCCGTTCACCGTCGACGGCGAGCGCGACCTGCTGGAACGGCATCGGATCGACGTCGTCGTCACCAAGGACAGCGGTGGGATCATGACGGCCGCGAAGCTGATCGCGGCGCGGGACGCCGGGATCCCCGTCGTCGTGCAGCGCCGCCCGCCGCTGCCGACGGGCCCGGGGGTGGAGCGGGCGGAGAGCGTCGAGGACGCCGTCACCTGGACCCAGAACCTCCTGCAGACCTGACACCCCCGCCCGGCCGCAACCCCACTGTCGTCCCGGCGCCCCGTGAGAACCGTGAGGTTGCGCGCCCCGGGTCGGCCGCAACCTCTCCGTCGTCCCGGCGCCCCCGGGGGACCGTGAGGTTGCGCCCGGTGGGTAGGGCGCAACCTCTCCGTCGCGGGAGCGCTGCCGGCGGACGCTGGGGTTGCGCGGGTCAGCGGCCGTAGTGGCGCGGGGTGAACACGGTCGTCCCGGCGCCGCGGTGCACGACCCGCGTCGCCGACGATCCGACGATCACCAGCGTCCGCATGTCGACGTCGGCGGGGTCGAGCGCCGCGAGCGTGGTCACGACGATCCGTTCGCCCGCCCCGCCGACGTCGCGCCCCAGCACGACGGGGGTGTCGGCGGCGCGGTGCTCCAGCAGGACGTCGCGGGCCGCGCCGAGCTGCCACGGGCGGGCCTTCGAGCGCGGGTTGTAGATCGCGATGACGAGGTCGGCGCGCGCCGCGGCGACCAGCCGCTCGGTGACGACCTCCCACGGCTTGAGCCGATCCGACAGCGAGATCAGCGCGTGGTCGTGCCCCAGGGGGGCCCCGACGGCGGCGGCGACGGCCTGCGCCGCCGACATCCCCGGCAGGACGCGGACGGGCACGTCGGAGTACTTCGGTCCGCTCGCGACCTCGAGCACCGCGGCGGCCATCGCGAACACCCCGGGATCCCCGGCGGACACGACGGCCACCCGCCGCCCCGCGGCGGCGAGGTCCAGGGCGAGGGCGGCCCGCTCCGCCTCGACGCGGTTGTCCGACGCGTGCCGGGTCTGCCGCGGGTTCGGCGCGACCCGGTCGAGGTAGGGGCCGTATCCGACGAGGTCGTCGGCCTCGGCGAGGGCGGCCGCGGTCTGCGGGGTGAGCCAGTCGCGCCCGGCGGGCCCGGTCCCGACGACGACGACCTCGCCGAACCCTGCGGGCTCCGCCGCGGGTCCGGCGGCCGCGACGACGGCGGGTTCGGTGGCCGCGACGACCTCTCCGGGCCGTCCCGGCGGCAGGCTCGACGCCACCCGGCCCGGGACCAGCGCGATCGAGAAGTACGGGACCTCGGCGGGGTCGACGTCGGCCAGGTCCGCGGTGCGCTGGCCGTCGGTCGTCGCGCGCTCGACGTAGAGTGCGTCGGCGAGTCGGCCCGCGTCGGCCAGGGCGCCGCGGACGTCGTCGAACGTCCGGCCGAGCTTCAGCACCGCGGCCGAGTCGGTGGCGGCGAGGCGGCGGGCCAGCTCGTCGCGGGGCAGAGTGCCGGGCAGGACGGTCAGCACCTCGTCGCGTTCCACGAGCGGCCGGCCCAGCGCCGCCGACGCCGCGCTCACCGACGTCACGCCCGGGACGACGACCGCGCGGAACCGCGGGGTGAGCCGCTTGTGCATGTGCATGTAGGAGCCGTAGAAGAGCGGATCGCCCTCGGCGAGCAGCACGACGTCGCGGCCCGCGTCCAGGTGGGCGGCCAGCCGGTCGGCCGCGGCGGCGTAGAACTCGTCGATGGCGCCCTGGTAGCCGCCCGGGTGGTCGGTGGTCTCCGTCGTCACGGGGTAGACCAGCGCCTCCTCGATCTGGTCGCCGCGCAGGTACGGCTCGGCGATGCGGCGCGCGATGGACCGGCCGTGTCGCGCCGCGTGGTAGGCGACGACCTCGGCGGCACCGATCAGCCGCGCGGCCTTCACCGTCACCAGCTCGGGATCGCCGGGTCCGACGCCCACCCCGTACAACGTGCCCGGCACACTCACTCCTGTTCGGTCGCGAGCGCGTTGAGCGCGGCCGCGGTGATCGCCGAGCCGCCGCGGCGCCCGTGCACCACGAGGTGCTCGACGTCGGTGCGCGCGGCCAGGGCCTGCTTCGACTCGGCCGCGCCGATGAAGCCGACGGGGATGCCGAGGACCGCCGCCGGCCGCGGCGCCCCGTCGTCGATCATGTCGAGCAGGTGGAACAACGCCGTCGGCGCGTTCCCGATCGCGACGACGGCGCCGTCGAGGTGCGGGCGCCACAGCTCCAGCGCCGCCGCGGACCGGGTGTTGCCCAGCTCGCGGGCGAGCTCGGGGACGCGCTCGTCGCGCAGGGTGCACAGCACGTCGTTGTCGCGGGGGAGCCGGGCCCGGGTGACCCCGGCCGCGACCATCATCGCGTCGCACAGGATCGGCGCGCCGGCGCGCAACGCGGCGCGAGCAGCGGCGACGACGCCCTGGGACGCCGCGATGTCGTCGACGAGATCGACCTGCCCGCACGCGTGGATCATGCGCACCGCGACCGGTGCGACGTCGGCCGGCAGCCGGGAGAGGTCGGCCTCGGCGCGGATCGTCGCGAACGACTGCCGGTAGATCTCGGCGCCGTCGCGGATGTAGGTGCTGGTCATGCGGTCCTTCCGGAGATGCCGTGGGCGTAGCTGCCGTCGGCCTGCGCGACGAGTTCGACGTGGGTCCCGTGCGGGGCGCCGCAGCGGCGCTCGCAGCCGACGACATGGGTTCGACCCGTGGCCGAGGCGGAGGCGATCAACGTCCGGGCGTCGCCGCGGACGTCGGCCAGCGACTTCGCACACCCCGGCGCGCCCGCGCACGCGCTGACCAGCGTGGCGGGGGAGCCGGCCTCGACGGCGAACCCGGCTGCGGCCAGGAGGTCGGCACCCTCGGCGGTGGGCAGCACGATCGTCCGCCACGGTGTGACCAGCACCTGCGGCGACAGCCGGGCGAGCAGCCTGAGGTCGTCGGCGGAGAGCTCGCCGAGCACCGGCGCGACGACCAGCGCCCGCGCACCGTCGTCGCGCAGCACCTCGCCGACCTCCGGCGAACGAGCGGCACCGTCGCGCAACTCAGTGGCGTCACTGTGCCGTTCGTTCGCGTCGGGAATCGGGCGAGCGGGAAGCGGGCGACCGGGAAGCGCGCGAGCGGGAAGCGCGCGGTCGGGAAGCCCGAGGGCGGCGGCGAGCCGGGCGGGGGCGTCGGGCACCTCGGCGGCGCGCCACTGCGCACTGCTGAGCGCGAGGAACGACTCCGCCGCGCTGACCAGTACGTCCACGGCGTCGGCGAGCGCGACGGCCCCGACCGGCGTGCCGGCGACGAGCAGCACCCCGGTCGTCGACGTCCGGGCCCGCCAGCACAGATCGGGGGACTCGGCGGCGACGTCACCACGGCCGTCGTCGAGAGCGAACAGGAACCGCCCGGACAGGCCGGCGAGTGCGGGGGCGGCACAGATCGCGGCGTCCAGCCGCGCCGCGAGGCCACGGACGTCGGCGAGCCCGCCCGCGATGCCCGACAGCGGCGAGGCCAGGACGTTGCGCACCCGCTCGTGCGTCCGCGACGGCACCAGACCCGCGCCGACCAGCACGGACAGGGCGTCGGGGTCGTCGCGCCGCAGGGCGCGCAGCTGCAGGTTCCCGCGCGAGGTCAGGTGCGCCGCGCCGTCGCCGTGGTGCGCCGCGCAGTCGGCGACGGCGCGCGCCGCGGCCGCGGTGAGCACCCCGCCCGGCAGCCGGATCCGGGCGAGCGCGCCGTCGGCCGCGTCGTGCGGGGCGAGGACGCCGGGACAGGCGTCGGCGCGCACGCGCGGCGGGGGGGCGGCGGACGGGGGCACGGCCGTCACTGTAAACACCGCATTGCGGGCGTGGCGGGAGCCGATCGTCACTCCCGGGCCGCCCGGCTTGACGCGCGAGTGCGACGTTGCGGACAGTGAGGCGGCACGAACGGACAACTTCATGGCGGGCGGGAGCGAGGAAGCCGGTGCGAGTCCGGCGCGGTCCCGCCACTGTCACCGGGGAGCGGACCCCACGCAGTCGGCCACGGGCGCGAGCCCGGAAGGCCGGGGCGAGCGCCGATCCGGGAGCCAGGACACTCACCTGCCCGCCGACACCCCCACCCGGGACGAGGATCCCGAGGAAGGCCACCGGCCATGCGCCCCCACTCCCGTCCCGGGATCCTGCTCCTCTCGACGTCGGACACCGACCTGCTCTCCGCCCGCGCCAGCGGGGCGCCCTACCGGCTCGCGAACCCCGCGCGCGTGCTGCTCGACGACCTGCCCGCGCTGCTCGACGGCGTCGCCGTCGTCGTCGTGCGGATCCTGGGCGGGCGCCGGTACTGGGAGGACGGCCTCGACGCGGTCCTGGCCTCGGGGCTGCCCGTCGTCGCGCTGGGCGGTGAGATGGCGCCCGACGCGGAGATGATGGAGCTGTCGACGGTGCCCGCGGGCGTCGCGGCGCAGGCCCACGCCTACCTCGCACAGGGTGGCACCGACAACCTGGCCGAGCTGGCCGCGTTCCTGTCCGACACCGTGCTGCTCACCGGCGAGGGCTTCGCGCCGCCGGCGGAGCTCCCGGCCTGGGGCGTGCTCGACCGGCCCGCCCCCGAGGGCGACGGCCCGACCGTCGCCGTCCTCTACTACCGCGCCCAGCAGCTCGCCGGGAACACCGGCTACGTCGAGGCCCTGTGCACCGCGATCGAGGACGCGGGCGGGCGGCCGCTGCCGGTCTACTGCGCGTCGCTGCGCCAGGCCCCGCCCGAGCTGCTGACGACGCTGCGCGCCGCCGACGCCATGGTCGTCACGGTCCTCGCCGCCGGCGGGACCAGACCCGCGTCCGCGCAGGCCGGTGGCGACGACGAGGCGTGGGACGTGGCCGAGCTCGCCGCGCTCGACGTCCCGATCCTGCAGGGCCTGTGCCTGACCGGTGACCGGGCGTCGTGGGCCGGGTCCGACGACGGGATGACCCCGCTCGACGTCGCCACCCAGGTCGCGGTCCCCGAGTTCGACGGCCGGCTGATCACGGTGCCGTTCTCGTTCAAGGAGGTCGACGCGGACGGCCTCTCGGTCTACGTGCCCGACCCGGAGCGCGCGGCGCGCGTCGCCGGGATCGCCGTGCGGCACGCCCGGCTGCGACGGATCCCCAACGCGGACAAGCGGATCGTCGTGATGCTGTCGGCGTACCCGACCAAGCACGCCCGCATCGGCAACGCCGTCGGCCTCGACACCCCGGCGTCGACGGTCGCGCTGCTGCGCGCCATGGCCGAGGCCGGCTACGACGTCGGTGACCTCCCCGGCGTGGCCGACGGCGACGGAGACGCCCTGATCCATGCGCTCATCGAGGCCGGCGGGCAGGACCCCGACTGGCTCACGGAGGAGCAGCTGGCCGGCAACCCGGTCCGCATCTCCGCGGACCGCTACCGCTCCTGGTTCGAGCGGCTGCCGGACGAGCTGACCGACGGCGTCGAGAAGCACTGGGGGCCTGCGCCGGGCGAGCACTACGTCGACCGGTCCGCCGACCCGGACGGCGAGATCGTCGTCGCCGCGTTGCGGTCGGGCAACGTCGTGCTGATGGTGCAGCCGCCGCGCGGGTTCGGGGAGAACCCGGTCGCGATCTACCACGATCCCGACCTGCCGCCCTCGCACCACTACCTGGGCGCCTACCGCTGGCTCGCCGCCCCGCGCGAGGAGGACGGCTTCGGTGCCGACGCGATCGTGCACGTCGGCAAGCACGGGAACCTGGAGTGGTTGCCGGGCAAGACGTTGGGCATGTCCGCGGCCTGCGGGACCGACGCCGCGCTGGGCGACCTGCCGCTGGTCTACCCGTTCCTTGTCAACGACCCGGGCGAGGGCACGCAGGCCAAGCGCCGCGCCCACGCCACGCTGGTCGACCACCTCATCCCGCCGATGGCGCGCGCCGAGAGCTACGGCGACATCGCCCGGCTCGAGCAGTTGCTCGACGAGCACGCCAACATCGCAGCGCTCGACCCGGCGAAGCTGCCCGCGATCCGCCAGCAGATCTGGACGCTCATGCAGGCCGCCAAGCTCGACCACGACCTCGGGCTGTCCGAGCGCCCTGAGGAAGACCACTTCGACGACATGCTCCTGCACGTCGACGGCTGGTTGTGCGAGATCAAGGACGTCCAGATCCGCGACGGCCTGCACGTCCTCGGCACGGCCCCGACGGGTGCACAGCGGGTCGACCTGGTGCTGGCCATGCTGCGCGCCCGGCAGATGTGGGGCGGCGAGCACACCGTCCCCGGGCTCCGCGAGGCGCTGGGCCTGGTCGAGGACGGCTCGGAGACCAAGGCGCGCACCGACGAGATCGAGGAGCTGGCCCACGCGCTGGTCGCCGACATGGAGGCGGCGGGCTGGGACCCGGCTGCGGTCACCGAGATCGCTCGGGCTCACGACGCCACGGCCGCTGAACCAGTGCTCCGCTTCGCCGCCACCGAGGTCGTGCCCCGGCTCGCCGGCACCGCCCACGAGATCGACCGCGTGCTGCACGCCCTGGCCGGCGGGTTCGTCCCGGCCGGGCCGTCGGGCTCGCCGCTGCGCGGCCTGGTCAACGTGCTCCCGACCGGTCGCAACTTCTACTCCGTCGACCCCAAGGCCGTCCCGTCGCGGCTGGCGTGGGAGACCGGGCAGGCGATGGCCGAGTCGCTCGTCGAGCGCTACCGCCGCGACCACGGCGACTGGCCGCGCTCGGTCGGGCTGTCGGTGTGGGGCACGTCGGCGATGCGCACCTCCGGCGACGACGTCGCCGAGGTGTTCGCCCTGCTCGGCGTGCGCCCGGTGTGGGACGAGATGTCGCGACGCGTCACGCACCTCGAACCGATCCCGCTCGACGAGCTCGGCCGCCCCCGCATCGACGTCACCGTCCGCATCTCCGGGTTCTTCCGCGACGCGTTCCCGCACGTCCTGGCCCTGCTCGACGACGCCGTCGCCCTCGTCGCGGGCCTCGACGAACCCGCCGAGCAGAACTTCGTCCGCGCCCACGTCGCCGCCGACACCGACCGGCACGGCGACGAGCGGCGCGCCCGTACCCGCGTCTTCGGCTCCAAGCCGGGCACGTACGGGGCGGGGCTGCTGCAGCTCGTCGAGTCCCGGGACTGGCGCGGCGACGCCGACCTCGCCGAGGTCTACACGACGTGGGGCGGCTACGCCTACGGCCGCGGCCTCGACGGCGTCCCCGCGCGCGAGGACATGGAGCACGCGTACCGGCGGATCGCGGTGGCGGCCAAGAACACCGACACCCGCGAGCACGACATCGCCGACTCCGACGACTACTACCAGTACCACGGCGGCATGGTCGCGACGGTCCGCGCGCTCACCGGCAGCGCGCCCGAGGCCTACGTCGGCGACTCGACCCGGCCCGAGTCCGTTCGCACCCGCACGCTGTCGGAGGAGACGGCGCGGGTGTTCCGGGCGCGTGTGGTCAACCCGCGCTGGATCGCCGCGATGCGCCGCCACGGCTACAAGGGCGCCTTCGAGATGGCCGCGACCGTCGACTACCTCTTCGGCTACGACGCCACCACCGGTGTCGTCGACGACTGGATGTACGACCGGCTCACGGCCGAGTACGTCCTCGACCCCGAGAACCGGGCGTTCCTGTCGGAGTCGAACCCGTGGGCGTTGCACGGCATGGCCGAACGTCTCCTGGAGGCGGTGGAACGCGGCATGTGGGCGTCCCCGGACCCCGACACCCTCGCCGCTCTGCGCACCGCCTACCTGGAGAGCGAAGGCGACCTGGAGGAGTAGAGCCGGTGAGTGGCGATGCTCGCCACGGCGACTATCGCCACTCGCAACCCCGGTACGCGCGGTCGAGCAGCGCCCGGATCGTGTCGCGGGACGCCGGCACCGGGTTCGGGGTGTCCGCGACGTCGGCGGCGACGCCGTCGAGGGCCTCGTCGGTGGCACCGAGCGTCGCCAGGTCGTGGGGGAGCCCGATCCGCGCGGCCAGCTCCCACAGGGCACGGCCGGGATCGTCGCCCAGGTAGGGGCGCACGCGCGACACCATGTCGGGCACCGCCGGCGCGTTCAACGCGACGACGTAGGGCAGCACGACGGAGTGCGTGTCGGCGTGCACCAGGCCCAGCCGCCCACCGAGGGCGTGCGAGATCCGGTGCTGCAGACCTGTCCCGGTCGCGCCCAGCGCCGTCCCCGCGAGGAAGGCGCCGTACTGCAGGCCGGCGCGGGCGTCGAGGTCCGCGGGGTTTCGCATGACGACGGGCAGCGACGTCGTGAGGATGCGGACGGCGTCGGCGGCGAGCGCCGCGATCAGCGGGTTCCCGGCCGGCGCCCAGAGCGCGGCGAAGCAGTGCGCCATCGCGTTGAACGTGCTCGGACCCGTCACCGCGGCCGGGAGGCCGACCGTCAGCTCGGGGTCGTACAGCACCACGCGAGGCCGGACCCGCTCGTCGGATCCCGTGCGCTTGCGCTGCCCGCCGGTCGTCCCGTACACCGGGGTCAGCTCGGAGCCGGCGTAGGTCGTCGGGACGGCGACGATCGGGACCTCCAGCTCCAGCGCCACGGCCTTCGCCAGCCCGGTCGCCGAGCCGCCACCGAGGCTCACGATCACGTCGACACCGGCGTCACGCGCCGCGGCCGTGGCGCGTTCCGCGATGTCGACGGGCACGTGCTGGGCGATCTCGTGCCAGGTCAGCGCGGCGCGGTCGCCGAGCGCGGCCGTCACGGTGTCCCCGCCGGGCGCGTGCCCGCTCATGATCACCATCGCGCGGGACGTGTCGAGCCGGGCGAGTTCCTCGCCGACCTCGGCGAGCCTGCCGGGCCCGAACACGATCCGGGTCGGCGCGAACTCGTGGTCGAAGGAACGGACGGGTGCGGTCATGGTCCGGCGATCGTCGCAGAAGCCGGCTGCGCGAGCGCCGACAGGCGCCGGTCGTCGAACGCGTGCCCGACCGGCTGTGGCCCTACCCGGCGGCCCGGCGCCCGTCGGGTCAGGACACGGCCGGCCCCGGGTCGCCCGTCCGGGGGGAGAAGCTCGGGATCGCCGGGTCGGTCCCGGGATCGCCGAGCCGCCGGTGCAGCCACCGGCCCCGTCCGGGTGTGCTGGTGATCGTCCCGTCGCGGTAGACGACGTCGCCGCGCGACACGGTCACCGACGGCCAGCCCCGCACCTCGATGCCGACGAACGGGTCGTAGTCCGACGCCGACTGCAACGGCTCGTCGGCGAGCGTGGTCGTGCGGTCGGGGTCGATGAGCACGAGGTCGGCATCCGCGCCGGGCGCGATGCGGCCCTTGCGCGGCCACAGCCCGAACAGCTTCGCCGCGTTGGCCGAGGTGATCGCGACGAACTGCTCGAGCGTCATCCGTCCGGCGGCGACCCCGCGGCCGTAGAGCAGGCCGAGACCGGTCTGGACGCTGGCGAACCCCGGCGGGATGTCGACGAACGACTCGTACGCCCCGAGCTTCTGCGCGCTGGAGTAGGTGGTGTGGTCGCTGGCCGAGGTCTCGATCTCGCCGGCGGCGATGGCGTCCCACAGCGCGGCCTGGTCGTCGGCGGTGCGCAGCGGGGGCACGCAGACGTAGCGCTGGCCGTCGGGCTGGTCGTAGCGGGACTCGTCGAGGAACAGGTACGCAGGGCGCACCTCGGTGAAGATCTGGCCGCCGGCCGCCCGCCCGCGCCGCACCGCCTCCACGGCGCCGCGCGAGGACAGGTGCACGAAGTACACCGGACAGCCGACCGTGCGCGCGTAGACGGCGATGCGCTCGATGGCCAGCTCCTCGGCGACCTCTGGGCGGCTGCGCTTGAACGTGCTGAGGATGGGTTCGACCGTTGCGGGCACGGCGGCCAGCGTGTCGGTCAGGTAGTGCGTCAGGCCGTCGTCCTCGGCGTGGACGTTGACCAGCGCGCCCGCCCGGGCCGCGGCGGCCAGGACGCGGATGGCCTCGCGGTCGGTGACGCGGAACGGATCGTAGGCGGTGAAGATCTTCACGCTGGGATAGCCCGCCTCGACCAGCGGCGCGAGCTCGGCGAGGGAGCTGCCGCCGAGCAGGTCGGTCAGGATCGGGTGGAACCCGTAGTCGACGTGCGCGCGCCCGTCGGCCTTCGCCGCCTCGCGCTCCAGCGTCGTCCACAACGACTCGCCGAGCTGCTGGAACGCGTAGTTGATCACCGTCGTGACGCCGCCCGCGGCCGCGGCGCGCGTCCCGCTCTCGTAGTCGTCGGCCGACATCAGCGAGCCGTCGGGGCTGGGGGTGTGGAAATGGGTGTGCGGGTCGATGCCGCCGGGCGCGAGGACCTTGCCGCGACCGTCGAGCTCGCGCTCCCCGCTGCCCGCGACCTGCGCGCCGACCTCGACGACGACCCCGTCCCTGACGGCGACGTCGGCGACGGCGTGACCGTCGGCGTTGGCGACCGTGGCGCCCCGTACGACCAGCTGGAACTCGTGGGCCATCACGCGGCCTTCCTGCGGCGCGAGCGCACCGCGAAGGAGAGCACGACGGCGACGATCAGCGCCGCGCCGTAGAACAGGTTCTGCACGAACGGCCGGGCGCCGAGCTGTTGCAGGCCGGTGATGCCGGTGACCAGGAACAACACCGCGACGAGCACCCCCCAGGAGTTGAAGCGACCCGGCATGATCGTCGTCGCGCCGAGGAAGGCGGCGGCGAAGGCCGGCAACAGCAGCAGCGGCGCCGACGTCTGGTCGGCCGCGCCGCTGGTCCCGGCGATGAGCACGCCCGCGAGCCCCGCGAGGAAGGCCGAGCTGACCAGCGCGCCGCCGCGGACCAGGCGCACCCGCACGCCGCTGAGGCGGGCGACCTCGCGGCCGCGGCCGACGATCAGCAGCCGGCGCCCGAGCGGGGTGAACTCCATGACGTAGAACAGCACGGCGCACAGCACGATGCCGTACCAGAACTCGACCGGGATGCCGAGGAACCGGGCCTGCACCACGACCCGGACCAGCTCGGCGGAGATGCCGGTGACCGTGCTGTCGTTGCCGGTCCACGACACGATGCCCTGGACGAACGTGCCCATGCCGAGGGTGACGATCAGGGTGTCGACCCCGACGGCGATGCTCAGCACGGCGTTGGCCACCCCGATGAGCGTCGCCACGGCGAGTGCGACGAGCACCGCCCAGACGACCGGCACGCCGAGCTGGACGTTGAGGATCCCGATCAGCATCGCCGACAGGCTCGCCACCGACCCGACCGACAGGTCGTAGTCGCCGGCGGTCAGCGGGATCGTCAGCGCCAGCGCCAGGACCAGCAGGCTCGTCTGCGACGAGAACATCGCCGAGAAGTTGCCGGCGGTGAGGAAGGTGTCGGGCCGCAGCACCCCGAACAGCACGATGATCGCGACCCACACCACCGGCAGCGCGATGCGTTCGGCCGAGCGGGCGACGAGCGTCGACACCGCGCCGCGCCGCCCGGGCGGCCGGCCCGGCGGCAGCGTCCCCGACTCTCCCGGGGCGGACTCGGTGGTCGTCATCGGGTGCTTCCTTCCTTGCCGGAGCGCAGGCACTCCTCGGTGATCCGGGCCTTGGTCAGCGCCGAGCCGTGCAGCTCGGCGCCGATCCGGCCGCGGTGCAGGATCAGCACGCGGTCGCAGAGCTGCGCCAGCTGGTCGTGGTCGGAGCTGGCGCACAGCACGACGCAGCCCCCGGCGGCGGCCCGCACCGCGGCGTAGATCTGTTGCCGGGCGCCGATGTCGACGCCCTGGGTCGGCTCGTGCAGCAGCAGCACCCGCGGCCGGGTCTGGATCCACTTGGCGAGCACGACCTTCTGCTGGTTGCCGCCGGAGAGCTGGCCGACGAGCAGCCTCGGGTCGGGCGGGCGGACGTCGTAGCGCTCGACCAGGGTCGTGGCGGCGGCGCGCATGGCACGCCGGTCGAGCCAGGGGCCCGCGAGGTAGTGACGGAGGTTGACCATGGTCAGGTTGTCGGTCACCGGCAGGTCGCCGACGATGCCCTCGGTCAGCCGGTCGCCCGGCACCAGCACGATGCCGTGGTCGGTCGCCGCGCGCGGGGACCACGACCGCAGCTCGCGGGCGGGCTCGTCGTCGAGCGTGACGGTGCCGGCCCGGACGTCGAGCGCCCCGGCGAGGGCGCGCACGGCGTCCTCGTACCCGGAACCGAGCAGCCCGGTGAAGCCGACGACCTCACCGGTGCCGGCGGTGAACGACACCTGGTCGGCGAGGCCCGCCGACAGGCCCTCGACCCGCAGCGCCGTGGTCCCGGCGGACCGCTCGGCGGCCCGGTAGCTCGCGGCGACGTCGAGGTCCGCGCCGACGATGGCCGCGACGAGCTGGTCGTGGCCCAGGTCGGCGGTGACCCCGGTCAGGGCGCGCCTGCCGTTGCGCAGCACCGTGACCCGGTCGGTGATCTCGCGGACCTCGTCGAGGTCGTGCGACACGAACACCACGCTCGAGCCGGTCGAGGCCACCCGCCGGACCAGCGAGAACAACCGGTCCACCTCGTTGCGGGGCAGGAACACCGTCGGCTCGTCGAGCACGACGAGCTGGCCCCGGCCGGGGTCGGACGTCGTGCCGACGCCCTCCAGGGCCCGCACGATCGCGAGCAGTGCCCGGTCGACCGGGCGCAGGTCGGCCACCGTCGCCCGCGGGTCGAGGTCGAGCTCGTAGCGGGCCAGCACCTCCCGCAGCCGGGTGCGGGCGTGGCGCCACCCCACCGAGGCCCGGCCGCGGGACGCGGCGAGCTGGGGCAGCAGGTAGTTCTCCAGGACGCTGAGGCTGGGCACGAGCCCGAGGTCCTGGTGCACGAAGCGCAGCCCGAGCGCCGCGGGCTGTCCGGGGGACAGCGGCAGCGGCACCGGCCGTCCGTGCACCTCCAGCGTGCCGGAGTCGACGTCGTGGAAGCCCGCGAGCACCTTGATCAACGTCGACTTGCCGGACCCGTTGGCGCCGAGCAGGCCGTGGATCTCACCGGGCGCGACGGCGAGGTCGGCGCCGCCGAGCGCGACCTCGCCACCGAACCGCTTCCACACGCCGTCCAGCCGGAGCAGGGGGGTGCTCCCGTCGGACGTCGACATCCGTCCGGCCATGTCAGCGTGCCGTCGACCGGGTGGTCACGACAGGCCCCACAGCTTCTCGTAGCCGGCGACGTAGGCGTCGCCGTAGCCCTGGGTGAGCGCCGGCGGGTCGCCGGCGTCCTTCGCGTTGGTCGAGTCGAACACCCGCACCGGCGCCGAGGCCTTGACGACCGGCTGGCCGAGCAGGACCCGGAAGGCCTGGTCCATCGTCGAGTAGCCGATCCACGGCGCCGACTCGCCGACGTCCATCACCATCGGGCTCGTCCCGCTCTGCACGTCCTTGATCGACGACGTCGCACCGTTGTAGCCGACGATCTGGATCTGGCCGCTCCGGCCGGCGGTGTTGATGGCGCTGACGGTGGCCGACTCCATCGAGTCGAGCTGGTCGATCACCCAGTTGATCTTCGGGTCGCCGCTGAGGCTCGCCTGGATGTCCGTCGCGAGCTTCGCGGAGGCGAAGTCGGCCAGCGAGATGTCGACGAACTTGTACGTGCACTTCGGGCAGTACTTGTCGAACTCGCCCTTGATCGCGGCCTGCATGCCCGGCGACGGGATGACGGCGCCGACGATCGGGATGAGCGCGTTGACGTTGCCCTTGCCCTGCAGGATCACCCAGTCCGCCAGCAGCTTCGCGGCGGTGTCGAACGGTGCCGTCTCGAGTGCGGTGACGCCGGCGGCACACCCTTCGCAGTTCGGTGCCGGGGTCGTGGAGTCGTCGTAGAAGTGGGTGACGACGACCGGGATGTTCGCCGCCTTGGCCGCGGCGAGCTGCGGCTGCAGCGCGCGCGGGTCGGGCGCGTTGGCCAGGACGATGAGGTCGACCTTCTGCGAGACCGCGGTCTGCATGCCCTGGACCCACTGCGAGGTGTTGCCCTGGTTCGGGAACACGGTCACCTCGACGCCCGCGCGCTGTGCGACGTCCTGCATCGCCGCGACGTTGACCGTGTTGAACACGTTGTTCGTCTCGGGGATGATGTAGATCTTCTTGCCGCGCAGGCTCGTCACGTCGATGGCCGGTCCCGGCGGGGTGAACGTGGGAACCGCCCGGTACTGGTCGATCGTCGCCTGCAGCTCGCGCTCGGCGTCGGCGGTCAGGCTGCTCGCCGCGGTGCCGGTGTCGGCCGTGCCGCCACCGGTCGGCGCACCGGTGCTGCAGGCGGTCAGGGCCGTGACCGCGAGCACGGCCGCGACCACTCCTCGGCTGATCCTCGTCTTCAAGCGAACTCCTCGGGCTCGGCGAGCGGGCGCTCGCGGACGACGTCGAATGCGGGCGCGGGTGGCCCGCGGTCAGGAGATCCAGTCGGAACCGACGAGGGTGCAGCCCAGGTCGGTGACGTGCCGATGCATCGCGGCCCGCGCCGCGTCCGGATCGCGTTTCTTGATGTGGCCGAGAACCGCGGCGTGCTCGGCCACCTGCTGCATCCGCAGCTCGGGGCTGCCGATGGCCTGCTGGTTGAGCAGTACCCACAGCGGATGCTCCTCGGCGGAGACCAAACTGCGCGCGGTGTCGGCGAGCAGCGGGCTGCCGCAGTGGTCGGCGAGCATGCGGTGGAACTCGACCTGCAGTTCGGCGAACTCGGTGAACTCGACCTCGCGCGTCACCGCCGCGCGCGCCCTGGACACCGAGGCCGACATCGCGCGGATGTCCGCCGTGCTCATCCGGACCGCGCACATCTGCGCGAGCTTCGGCTCGATCGTCGCGCGCGCCTCGAACAGCGCGCTCGTCGTCGGGACGAACCAGGCGTCGGAGTCGCGGGTCACCTTGGCCGGGTCGACGACGTAGACACCCGAGCCGTGCCGGATCTCCACGACGCCGAGCAGCTCCAGCGCCAGCAGGGCCTCCCGCACGGTCGCGCGGCTCACCTCGAGGTCGACGGCGAGCGTGCGGTCCGGCGGCAGCCGGTCGCCCGGCGCGAGCCGGCCGGTCTGGATCCGGTCGAGCACGTGCTGTGCCGCGACGACGAACCGGCGGCCGGAACGCTTGGAGAACGAGGCGGCCGGCGGCTCGGGCCGCTCGGAAAATTGGCCTGACCTCATGCGGCGAGAGGTTAGGTCTCTGGTGATCGACTCGTCAAGTGACGCTGCGCTTGACAGGCCGCGCTCCGACCGTGTTAGTTCCGATCCCGACCTTCCAGTCCCCCTCCGCGGGGATCGCTCGGACGACGGGAACATGCATGCTCGACCTCGCCATCGTGGGTTCCGACGTCGTCACCCCGGAGGGGCCGCGCCGGCTCGACATCGGCATCGCCGACGGCCGGTTCGCCCTGCTCGCGGAGCCCGGCGGCCTGCCTGAGGCGGCCCGGACCGTCGACGGCAGCGGGTGCGTCACCCTGCCCGGGGCGGTCGATCCGCACGTGCACGCGAACGGGCCGCTGGGGGAGTCGCTCGGCCAGTCCCGTGATGTCATCACCTCGGCGTGCCTGTACGGCGGCACGACGACCGTGATCGACTTCGTGTGGCCGTCGACCACCGACGTGGCCCGCCGCTCGATCACGGCCGACCTCGCCGAGCGGGTCGAGGCGTGGACCGGCGACTCGTACACCGACTTCGCGTTCCACGTGGCGCTGACCGGCGACGTGTCGGAGAAGATCCTGCGTGAGATTCCCGACGTGATCGCCGACGGGTTCCCCAGCTTCAAGATCTTCACCACCGACATCGTGCCGTCGGGCCTGCTGTCCGGTGTCGAGCTGAAGGTGCGGTTCGGCACGCTCGCCGACCTCTTCGACGTCGTCGCCCGCCACCGCGGGATCGTCACCGTGCACGCCGAGGACGACGACATCGTCATGCACCAGTACCGCAAGTACATCGACAGCGGCCGCACCGCGTTGCGGTACATGGCCGAGGTGCACACGACGCTGTCGGAGGACATGTCGTTCCGGCGGGTCCTCCGGCTCGCCGAGCACTACCCCGGTCTCGCCCTGTACTTCCACCACGTCACGGCGCGGACGGGTGTCGACGCGCTGCGCGAGTTCCGCCGGCGTGGCGTGGCGGCCTACGGCGAGGCGATCGACGTCATCGCGATGAACACCGCCGCCCGGTACTCCGAACCCGACGGTGTGAAGTACCACATCTACCCGTCGCTGAAGTACGCCGAGGACGTCGACGCGATCTGGGAGGGGGTTCGCGACGGCACCGTCAACTGTTTCGGCACCGACGGGGCCTGCCCGACGTGGGAGCAGAAGACCCAGGGTTCGCGGATCGACGACGCCTACGGTGGCGTCACCGGGGTCGAGCCCAAGCTCGCGGTGCTCTACACCGAGATGCTCGCGAACCGCTCGCTCGACCTCACCCGCCTGGTCGAGGCGACGTCGTCGAACGCGGCGAAGATCTTCGGGCTGTGGCCGCGCAAGGGCTGCATCGCGGTGGGCTCGGACGCCGACCTCGTGCTGCTCGATCCTCGTGCGCCGCGGGTGATCCGCGCGGCGGAGATGCACGAGGGCGACTACTCACCGTGGGAGGGCTGCCGGGTCGACGCCTGGCCCGCCTACACGGTCCTGCGCGGCGAGGTCGTGATGGCGCGGGGTGAGCTCACCGCCGACCGGCCGGCCGGCCGCCTGCTGCGCCGCACCCTCGACGACGCGGTGTTCGCGGGTACGGCGTCGGCGCGCTGACCCGACCCCGGACAGCGGCGACCTCGCCATTCACGTCCCCGGCGCGAGGGCGGCTTCCGCCGCCTCGGCCAGGGCCAGCAGCCGGCGGTCCGCGTACGGGTGCCCGACCAGCTGCAGCCCGACGGGCAGCCCGTCCGGCGTCGCCCCCGCGGGCAGCGAGATCACGGGGTGCCCGCTCTGGTTGAACGGCGAGGTGTGCCGCGCCATCAGCGCGACGCGCGGGTCGTCGTCGACGTCGGCGATCCGCACCGGAGGTACGGGCATCGTCGGCATCGCGAGCAGGTCGACGCCCTCCAGTGCGGCCGCGATCCTGTCGACGACGAGCCGCCGCGCCCGTAGCGCACGCACGTAGTCGTGGCCGAGGACCGTCCCGCCGGCGAGCAGCCGGTCGCGCAGCGCGGGGGAGTACCGGTCGGGGCCGGCCGCGATGAGCGGGGCGTGCAGCACGTGCGCCTCGGCGAACATCGCGACGGCCAGCAACGGCATCAGCTCGCCGATGTCGCAGGCCACGGGCGTCGGCCGGGCACCGGCGGCCGCGAGGCACCCGATCGCGGCCCGGCACACGGACTCGACATCGCTGTCCAGTCCGGTCCAGAAGTAGGCCTCGGGCAGCCCGACGGCGACACCGTCCAGGCCGGCGGCGTCGCCTGCCCCCGGGCCGGGCCCGGCGATGACGTCGAGCAACAGCCGCGCGTCGGCGACCGACGTCGTCAGCGGACCGATGTGGTCCACGTGGGTCATGCTGGTCGGGACCATGCCGCGCAACGGGACCGTGCCGTGCGTCGGCTTGAGCCCGACGACGCCGCAGCAGCTCGCGGGCATCCGGATCGACCCGGCGGCGTCGGTGCCGAGCGAGGCGAACCCGATCCCCAGCGCGACCGCCGCGGCGGACCCGCCGCTGGACCCGCCCGCGACGTGGCCGGGGGCGCGCGGGTTGGCGACGGCGCCGGTGTGCGGATTGACCGACGTCGACCCGAACGCCATCTCGTGCAGGTTCGTCGTGCCGACGACGACCGCGCCCGCCGCGCGCAGCCGCCGCACGACCTCGGCGTCGCTCGTCGCGAGCCGGTCGGCGAAGACCGGTGAACCGCAGGTGGTCGGGAGGCCGGCGACGTCGAGGTTGTTCTTGACCGTGACGGGGATGCCGTGCAGCGGACCTCGTGCACGAGCCGAGCGGTCGGCCTCGGCGGCCTGAGCGCGGGCGGCGGAGGCGGTGAGGTGGATGAAGATCGCGTCGTCGGCATGTTCCCCGGCCACCGCCAGCGCCTGCTCCGTCAGCTCCGCTGCCGAGACCTCGCCGGCGTCCATCGCGGCCCGTGCGTCGGCGATGGATCCGTTGCTCAGCGGTCGTGAGTGGCGACGGTCGCCATGGCGACCATCGCCACTCACGGGGGTGAAGGTGAGCGCGCCGGGGGCTTCTCCCAGCGGCAGCTCGCGCAGCCGCTCGGCGAGGGCGTGCAGGTGATCGGCCGCTGCGTCGACCCCGAGAGCGCTCATGCGGCGTCGGCCGGGGCGAACTCGCCCAGGACGTCGGCGATGGTGTGGGTGGTCATGGTCGCGTCGGCGAACTCGGGGCGGCCGACGAGGAAGTCGAGGAACCCGACGGTCGTGCGGACGCCCTCGATCCCGAAGCGGCGCAACGCCGACCGGGCGCGGGCGATCGCCTCGGCCCGGGTCGGCGCGTAGACGATCAGCTTGGCCAGCAGCGAGTCGTAGTAGACGGGCACGAGGTAACCGGGGACGCAGTGGGTGTCGACGCGGACGTTCGGGCCGCCCGGCGGGTCCCACGCCGTGATGCGGCCCGCGTCGGGCCGGAAGTCCGCCGACGGCACCTCCGCGGTGATCCGGCACTCGATGGCGTGCCCGCGGTGCACGACGTCGCACTGCCCGAACGCCAGCGGCTCACCGGCCGCGACGCGCAGCTGCTGCTGGACGAGGTCGATGCCGGTGACCAGCTCGGTGACGGGGTGCTCGACCTGGATCCGGGTGTTCATCTCCAGGAAGAAGAACTCGCCGGTGTCGCGGTCGAGGACGAACTCGACGGTGCCCGCGCTCTCGTACCCGATCCGCCGGGCGAGCCGGACCGCCGCGGCGTGCAGGGCGTCGCGGACCTGCGGCGGCAGTCCGGGCGCCGGGGCCTCCTCGACGACCTTCTGGTTGCGTCGCTGCAGCGAGCAGTCGCGCTCCCCGAGGTGCACGACGTGGCCGTGCCGGTCGCCCAGCACCTGCACCTCGACGTGGCGGGCGTTGCGCACGAACCGCTCGACGTAGAGCGTCGGGTCCCCGAACGCGGCGGCGGCCTCGGCGGCGGCGGTCGCGAGCACCGACGGCAGCTCCGCGACGTCGGACACGACCTTCATGCCGCGCCCACCCCCGCCCGCCGACGCCTTGACGATCAGCGGCAGCCCCACCTCCCGGGCGACCGCGAGGGCCTCCTGCGGGGTGCGGACCTGCTCGGAGCCGGGCAGGGTCGGCACCCCCGCTGCGCGGGCCAGCCGGCGGGCGGAGATCTTGTCGCCCATGGCCTCCAGCTGGGCAGCCGTCGGGCCGACGAACGTCAGCCCGTGCTCGGTGCACGCCCGGGCGAGAGCGGGCGACTCGGAGAGGAACCCGTAGCCGGGGTGCACCGCGTCGCACCCCGTGGCCACCGCGGCGGTGACGATCCGGGCGACGTCGAGGTAGCTCTGCGGCGCCCGCGGCGGCCCGATGCAGACCGCCCGGTCGGCGAGCCGGGCGCCGAGGGAGTCGCGGTCGGCCTCCGAGACCGCGAGGACCGTCTCGATGCCCAGCTCGCGGCACGCGTGCACGATGCGCACGGCGATCTCGCCGCGGTTGGCGACGAGAACGCGCCGGATGGACCCGCTCATTCAGTCGAGACCCGCATCAGCACCGCCCCGAACTCGACGAAGTCGGTGTCGGACACGCAGATCTCGACGACCGTGCCCCGCACCCCGGCCGCGACGGAGTGGAAGGTCTTCATGACCTCGACGAGCGCGACGGTCGTCGTCTCCTCGACCACGTCGCCGACCGCGACGAACGGCGGCTTCCCCGGCTCCGGGCGGGCGTAGAAGATCCCCATCGTCGGCGCGGTGATCTCGACGGACCCCGCAGCCACGGACCCCGCAGCCACCGACCCCGCAGCCACGGACCCCGCAGCCACCGACCCCGCGGCAACCGGCGCCGCGGACGGCGCCACCGCAGTGTCCGGCCGGTCCGCGGCGTTCCGGGCAGGTGCCACGGCCTGCGGCACGGCCGCCGGCGTCGCGGCAGCGGGAGGCGGCGGGGCGGCACCCGGGACGGGCGGCTCGCCCGTCCCGACCGTGATCCGCAGGTCGCCCAGCTCGACCTGCAGGAAGTCGAACCCCGAGCGGTCCAGGCTCTCGACGAGCCGGGTGACCTGGTCGACGTCCTCGTCGGTCAGCCCGCGTGCGGTCCCGGGATCGCTCATGACGTCGCCTCCTGGCGGGTGCGCAGCTCCATCGATGTCCCGCGCCGCGCAACCTGCACGTAGCGGACCCGCGACGTCTCCCCGAGCCGGTCGATCAGCGTGCGCAGGGGGAGGTCGCCGGAGTGGTAGGTACGGGGCGGTCCGGCGGCGCGCATGGCGTCGATCTCCGCGGTGCCCTGCATGATCGCCCGCAGGATGAGCTCCTCGTCGGAGATGCCGGGAGCCCCGATGGACCGCCGCACGTCGTCGAGGCCGACGTCGGCGGGAGCGTGCCGGGCGGCCTCGGCCAGCTGAGCCGCCCGCGGCAGCGCGAGGAACCGATCGCGCAGGTCGGGGTCCATCCAGGTGTACCCGGAGTCCTCGCCGTAGGCGCCCTGGGCGAACCGGACCAGCTCGTCGATGACGACGTCGTAGCGCTTGCCCGAGGCGACGTGGATCGCGGCCTGCGTCGCGACGTACTGGGAGTACGGCGTGATCATGATCGGGTAGCCGAGCTCCTCGCGGATCCGCACGCACTCCTCGAGGACGTCAGCGAGCCGGTCGGCCATCCCGATCCCGGCGAGCTGGTGGCGCAGGTTGGAGATGACGCCGCCCGGGATCTGGTGGCGGTAGTGGTCGGCGTCGTGGGCCAGCGGCACCCCCAGCGGCATCCCGTCGCGGCGGGCGAACTCCCCGAGCCGTGCCGACACCGATGCCAGCAGCTCCTCGTCGACCGTCGGGGTGAAGCCCAGGATGCGGGCGTTGCGCGCGGTGGTGAGCACCGACGGCTGGGCCGAGCCGTCGGCCAACGGCGGTACCCCGCAGTGCAGGGTCTTCACGCCCAGCTGCAGCGCCTCCAGGTAGACGACCGGGGCGAGGCCCGTGGTGCAGTGCGAGTGCAGCTCGACGGGGATGTCCCCGGCCTCCCGCAGCACGACGGGCAGCAGCGTGCGGATGCGGTCGACGGTGAGCAGGCCACCCGCGTCCTTGATGTAGATCACGTCGGGCTTCAGGGCCGCGCAGCGCCGGGTGGTCTCGGCGAAGTGCTCGTCGGTGTGCCGCGGCGAGATGGTGTAGCAGACGGCGAGCGCGACGGTCAGGCCCAGCTCGCGGGCCCGTGGCACCGCGGTGGGGAACTGGCGCGTGGTCTGGTCGGCGGTGTTCGCCATCAGCTGCGCGCGGTTCATCACGCCGATCTCGGCGAGCTTCTCGGCGAACAGCTCGCCGAGGACCGGCGCGGTGGGGGTGCCGAAGCCGTTGAGGTTGCCGCCGGCGCCGCCCATGCACGTCGTCGGGGTGCGGGTGATCGTGCGGGCGAGCATCCGCATGGTGTCCCACGGGTCCTCGCGCAGGTCGCGGACCATCTTCTTGAAGAAGATCGCGTTCGCCGGCACCTCGATGTGGGAGAACCCGGCCCGGTCGAGGTCGCCCGCGAGGGCCTCCATCATCCCGTAGCGGATCCCCATGGCCCACAAGGACTGCGAGCCGTCACGGAACGTCGTGTCGAGGAACCGGACCTCGCTCACCAGGCCTCCTGCATGACGCCCACCTGGTCGGCGACCGTCACGGACATGTCGGTCAGCGCGAGCACCTCGTCGACGGTGAACCCGGCCGCGACCTCGTCGAGCCGGAACCCGTCGCCGACCCGGGTGAACAGCGCGAGGTCGGTGACGATCGTGTCGACGCAGCCGACCCCGGTCACCGGGTAGCTGCAGCGTCGCACGAGCTTCGGCCGGCCCTTGCTGTCGCTGTGCTCGAGCGTCACGATCACCGACCTCGCCCCGACCGCGAGGTCCATCGCGCCCCCGATGCCGCCACCGATCCGGTCGGGGACGGCCCAGTTCGCGAGGTCGCCGTTGCCGCCCACCTGGTACGCGCCCAGTACGACGGCGTCGAGCCGTCCGGAGCGGGCGATCTCGAACGACGTGACGCTGTCGAAGAACGACGCCCCCGGCAGGAGCGTGATGAAGTTGCCGCCGGCGTCGTGCATGTCGGGGTCGCGCGGGCCGTCGGTGACGAATCCGCCGTAGCCCAGGACGCCGTTCTCGCCGTGCAGGGTCACCCCGCGCCCGGCGAGGTGGTCGGCGGCGAGGTTGGGCAGGCCCGCCCCGAGGTTGACCAGGCTCCCCGGCGGGATCAGCGCGGCCACCCGGCGGCCGATGTCGGCGCGGGTCAGGCCCGGCTTCTCGTGGTAGAGCCTGCCGCTCGCGGCGGGCCGCGCGGCCCGCCGGGGCAGGTCGTCCACGTCGATCTTGACGGTCGTCTGCACGACGCGGGCGACGAACACCCCCGGCAGGTCGATCTCGTCGGGGGCGAGCTCGCCGACCTCGACGATCTCGTCGACCTCGATGATCGCGCAGCGCGCGGCCTTGGCGAAGCTGTCGTTGAAGTTGCGGCTGGCGCCGCGGAACGCGACGTTGCCCATCCGGTCGGCGCGGTGGGCCCGCAACAGGGCGTAGTCGGTGCGGATGCCGTGTTCGAGCAGGTGCGGGACTCCGTCGAAGTCGCGGACCTCCTTGCCGTCGCCGATCGCGGTGCCCGCACCGGCCGGGGTGTAGAAGGCCGCGATACCGGCCCCACCCGCGCGCATCCGTTCGACGAGCGTGCCCTGCGGGACGAGCTCCAGCTCGAGGTCGCCGGACTCGATCTGCGCCTCGGCCGCCGTCACCGGACCGGGCCGCGCCGAGAACGACGCCACCAGCCGCGACAGCTGTCCGTTCTCGGCGAGGCTCTGCGCGGTCGGGTGCCCGGGTTGGCCCAGCCCGTTGCAGTACACGGTGAGCCGGCGCGCACCCTGGTCGCGCAGCGCCGTGATCAGGCTCGACGGGAACCGGTGGGTGACCCCGAACCCCGCGATCGCGATGCTCGACCCGTCGGCGATGTCGGCCACCGCCGCGGCGGGCGAGGGGTACACCTTGTCGGCCCCCGCGGCCCTGCCCGTCCCCGTCTCGTACGACTGCGTCGTCGTCACCCGTCTCCCTTCCGGGCCGGCTGCTCCGCCGGCCAGATCGAGCCCCCGACGATCCCGCGCGACGGCGGTCGGCACACCGGCGACCGGGACGCGGTCCGGCGTGGCCACGTCGCGGCCGTGCCCTCGACCGGTTCCCGCGTCGGCCGGTGGCCCCGGGCTCCGCACCGGGGCGCGGGAGCCGCCGGCGCGCGCCGGAGAGGCGCCGCGCGGTCGTCGCTACCCCCGGGCCGGACCGTGGGAGGCATCAGGCGCATCGTGGCGCTCCCTCTGTGCAGCCGGGCCTCGTTGCCCGGGTCGGACACGGGTGTGGAACCACCGGCGAGCTGCGGCGATCCGCCGGTGCGGTGGCGGGTTCGCCACGAGGAGCCGGCCGGTCAGGAACGATCCGGGTCCGGCTGCCGCCTCATGTTCACGGCCCTGTTCTCAAGATTGTTAACAATCATGGAAACATAATGCGCGTCCTGCGGGTGGTCAAGGTCACCCGGGCGAAGGCCTCCGACCGGCCTACCGGCCCGCGGCCGCCCGGGCCGGTCCGGCGGTCCGCCCGGCGATCCCCGTCCCGGTGACCGCCAGGACCACCAGGCCCGCGACGAGGACCGGCAGGGCGGTCGCGGGGGAGCCCGTCGTCGCCAGCAGCGCACCGCCGACCCCGACGAGTGCCGCCTGGGAGAGCTGGTCGGTGAGCTGGGCCGCGGCGGAGTCGAAGCCGACCGCGCCGGCACCCGAGTCGGCCGAGCGCGCCAGCAGCAGGAACGACAGCGACGAGAAACCCAGTCCCATCCCGACGCCCGCGACGATCCAGAACGGCAGTGCGAGCCACGGCAGGCCCCACGCGGGCGCGACGAGCAGCAGCCCCGCGATGCCGACCGCGACGCACGCGAACCCGACGCGCAACAGCACCGGCCGCGACAGGTCGGGGTGGCGGCCCTGCCACGCCGCTGCCGAGGACCAGCCGAGGGCGCCGACGATCAGCGGCACCCCGGCCATCGAGAGCGACCAGCCGTGCGTCGAGGTGAGCATCAGCGGCAGGTAGGCGTTGACCGTGAAGAAGGCGCCCGACAGCAGCCCGCGGCACGCGACCACGGCCGCGATCCCACGGCGCGCCCGGACCGTCCCGCGGGGCAGCAGCCGGCGCAGCGACGGGACCAGCAGCGCGAGGGCGACGACCGCGACGACCAGCGCGGCCCATCCCGTCGGGTGCTGGCCCGCCCAGCTCAGCGCCGCGACGGCCGCGGCGGCGGCCAGTGCCGCCGCGACGATCCCGCGTCGCGTGGCGGGCGCCTCGGCCGACCCCGCGGGCAGGTCGCGCACGGCCGGGAGCACGAGCACGACGGCGACCACGACGAAGGGCACGATGCCGAGGAAGACCCAGTGCCACGACAGCTGCTCGGTCACCACGCCCGCGACGGGCGGGCCCACGAGCGCGGGCAGCACCCACGCCGACGACATCAGCGCGAACACCGCGGGCCGCGCGCGCTCGCTGTAGACGAGCGCGATCAGCACGTAGACCGCGACGGCGACCGCGCCCGCGCCGAGGCCCTGCAGCACGCGGGCGACCAGCAGCTGGGCGAGCGTCCCCGCCGTCCCGGCGACCAGCAACCCCGCCCCGAACAGCAGCGGCGCCGTGACCAGGGTGCCGCGCGGGCCGCGGACGTCGCACCAGCGCCCGCCCAGCACCGTCCCGACGACGCTCGCCGCGGTGAACGCCACGAACGGCCACGCGTAGGACGACACCGAGCCGAGGTCCGCCACGACGGCCGGCATCGCCGTCCCGACGCCCATCGCCTCGAACGCGATCATGCTGATGAGCAGCACGATGCCGGCGGTCGTCGCGCGCCGCCCCGGTCCGAACAGCTCGGGTCGTACCGCCGCCTTCCCCGCGGAGCCGTCCGGCGGCGACGCGGGTGGGGCGGGGCGGGATGACGTCGGATCGTCCGTCGCACTGCTCACGGGCGCCAGCCTGCTCCCTCAACCCGGGTTCAGGTCAACGCGATTGCCGGACGAGGTCGCGGCCGGTGCGGCGCACGCCCGGCGCGCCACGTCCGCGGCCCGACCGGCCTCCCCGAGGGCCGGGCGATTCTCAGAATTGAACAGCCGAACTCTAGTTTTCGGTCAACCGAAATCTTACGCTGCACGCCATGTCCGGTTCGCGAGGTTGGTTCGGCCCGAGCGGCTCGCGCCCCGGCGCTGCCCGCCGGCGCCCACCCGGAAGGGCCGTGGCGGTGCTCGCGGCGCTGCTCGTCGTGGTGGCCGGCTGTGCCGGCACCGGCCGGGCGCAGGACGCCGACCGGCCACTGGTCCTGACCACGTTCACGGTGCTCGCCGACATCGCCCGCAACGTGGCGGGGGAGCACCTGCGGGTCGAGTCGATCACCAAGCCCGGCGCCGAGATCCACGGCTACGAGCCCACCCCCGGCGACATCCGCAAGGCCGCCGAGGCCGACCTCGTCATCGACAACGGGCTGAACCTCGAGGTGTGGTTCGAAAAGTTCGTGGCCGACCTGGCGGTGCCGCACGTCGTCGTGTCGGAGGGCGTCGCGGTCGTCGACATCACCGAGGACGCCTATGCCGGCAAGCCGAACCCGCACGCGTGGATGAGCCCGACGAACGTGGTCCGCTACGTCGACAACATGGTCGCCGCGTTCGCCGCGCTCGACCCCGCGCACGCCGACGCGTTCGCGGCCAACGCCGGCTCGTACAAGGCCGAGCTGCGCCGCGTCCACGACGAGCTCGTCACGGCACTGGCGACGCTGCCACCCGCCCAGCGGGCGCTCGTGACCTGCGAGGGCGCGTTCTCCTACCTCGCCAGGGACACCGGGCTGACCGAGAAGTACATCTGGCCGGTCAACGCCGAGCAGCAGGCCACGCCCCAGCAGGTCACCTCGGCCATCGCATTCGTGGCCGCCAACGACGTGCCCGCGGTCTTCTGCGAGTCGACGGTGTCCGACAGCGCGATGCGGCAGGTCGCCGACGCCTCCGGCGCCCGGTTCGGCGGCATCCTCTACGTCGACTCGCTCTCCGGCCCCGACGGTCCGGTCCCGACCTATCTCGACCTCATCCGCCACGACACCCGGACGATCATCGCGGGCCTCACCGGGGTGGCGGTGTGAGCCCCGCCGCGGTCGACACCGCCGCGATCGAGGTCGAGGGGCTCACCGTCAGGTACGGCCCCCTCGTGGCGCTCGACGGGGTCTCGCTGCGGCTGGCACCCGGGACGGTGTGCGGCCTGATCGGGATGAACGGGTCGGGCAAGTCGACGCTGTTCAAGTCCATGACCGGGCTGCTGCGGGCCGATTCGGGCCGGGTCCGGCTCGGCGGGCACGAGCCGGCCACGGCGCGCAGGCGGGGGCTGGTCGGCTACGTGCCGCAGGCCGAGGCCGTCGACTGGGCGTTCCCGGTGTCGGTGCGCGACGTGGTGATGATGGGCCGGTACGGGCGGCTGGGCCCCACCCGGCGGGCCCGCGAGGCGGACCGCGCCGCCGTCGCCGCGGCCCTGGCCAGGGTCGAGCTCGCCGATCTCGCCGACCGGCAGATCGGGCAGCTGTCGGGCGGGCAGCGCAAGCGGGCGTTCGTCGCGCGCGGGATCGCGCAGGAGGCCGAGGTCCTGCTGCTCGACGAGCCCTTCGCGGGGGTGGACAAGCGGTCGGAGGCGACGATGTCGTCGCTGCTCGCCGAGCTCGCCGCAGCCGGCCGCACGGTCCTGGTGGCGACCCACGACCTGCAGGCACTCCCGGCGCTCGCCGACGAGGCCGTGCTGCTGCGCCGTCGGGTGCTGCTGCACGGGCCCGTCGATGAGGTCCTGCGCCCGGAGAACCTCGCCCGCGCGTTCGGCATCGACCCGCTGGAGCAGGGGAGCCGGACGTGAACCCGATCGACCTGATCGTCGAGCCGCTCTCGTACGGCTTCATGGTCCGTGCGCTGGTCACGACCGTCGTCGCCGCCGTGGTGTGCGCGTTGCTGTCCTGCTGGCTGGTGCTCGTCGGCTGGTCGCTGATGGGCGACGCCGTGTCCCACGCGGTGCTGCCCGGCGTGGTGCTCGCCTACGTGCTCGGTGCGCCCTTCGCGCTCGGGGCCGTCGTGTTCGGGTTCCTGGCGGTCGGGCTCATCGGGGCGATCCGCGACACCAGCCGGGTCAAGGAGGACGCGGCGATCGGGATCGTGTTCACCACGCTGTTCGCGCTCGGCCTGGTGCTGATCTCGGTCACCCCCAGCCAGACCGACCTCAACCACATCGTGTTCGGCAACGTCCTGGGCGTCTCGGTCGGCGACCTCGTCCAGGTCGCCGCGCTCGGCGCGGCGGTCGCGGCGGTGCTGCTGTACAAGCGTCGCGACCTCGTGCTCTACGCGTTCGACCCCGGGCACGCCCACGCGATCGGGCTCTCGCCCCGCAGGCTCGGCGCGCTGCTGCTGGGGCTGCTCGCGCTCACCGCGGTCGTGGCGCTGCAGGTGGTCGGCGTCATCCTGGTCGTCGCGATGCTGATCCTGCCCGGGGCGACGGCGCAGCTGCTCACCGACCGGTTCTCCCGGATGCTGCTGATCGCGCCGGTGCTGTCCGTCGTGTGTGCGACGGTGGGGCTGTACCTGAGCTACTGGCTCGATGCCGCGCCGGGCGGCCTGGTCGTCGTCACCCAGGGCGCGGCCTTCGCGCTGGTGTACCTGTTCGGCCCCCGGCACGGCCTGCTCACCAGGCGGGCCCGCCGCGACGGCGCGGCCCCGCCCGCCGCGGTGGGCCGCGTCGAGGGCTGACGCGATGGGAGGGCCGCGCAGGTCGCGTCCCGGACCGGCTGTCGTACGGTTCCGGTCGACGGACGTGCGACGAGAGGCCCGAATGACCGAATCCGCGGCGACGGAGAACTACCTGAAGGTCCTCTGGACCGCCGGGGAGTGGTCCGACGCGCCCGTCACCGTCTCCGTGCTCGCCTCGCGGCTGGGCCTGGCGCCGTCGTCGGTGTCGGAGGTGGTCCGCCGCCTCACCGATCGGGGCCTCGTCGCGCATGCCCGTTACGGCACCATCGAGCTCACCCCCGACGGCCGCCGGATCGCGCTCGGCACCGTCCGCAAGCACCGCCTGATCGAGACGTTCCTGGTCGACTACCTCGGCTACACCTGGGACGAGGTGCACGACGAGGCCGACCTGCTCGAGCACGCCGTGTCGGACACGTTCGTCGACCGGCTCGCGCTGCGGCTCGGCGAGCCCGACCGCGACCCCCACGGCGACCCGATCCCGCACGCCGACGGGAGCATGCCGGGCGGCGACGAGCTGACGTTCGACGCGGTCGCCGAGGGGAGCCGGGTGCGGGTGGTGCGGGTCTCGGACTCCGATCCGCGGATCCTGCGCCACCTCGACCGCCTCGGGATCGCGCTGGGCAGCGTGCTGGAGGTCGTCGAGCGGCACGAGAGCGCGGGCACGATCGACGTCATGCACGGGCGCCGCGCCGTCGTGCTCGGAATGCCCGCAGCCAGGGCCATCCGCGTCGAGGCGATCGGCTGACGGCGGCCGGCCCGTCATGGACGGCCTGCGATGGACCGCCCGTGATAGGCCGCGGCTATCACCGCATAGGAACATTCATTTTGACGGCCCCCGGGCCCGACCCCAGAGTCACGTGCATGACACGCAGCCGTGATCACCGGGGACGCCCGTGACCGTCGAGGCGCCCACCGGGCGGGTGGCCGAGATCGTCGGACGGATCGTCGAGGCCCATCGCGGCTCCCGGGGACCGCTGCTGCCGATCCTGCACGCGGTGCAGGCCGAGCTCGGCCATGTCCCGCCGTCGGTCGTGCCGCTGCTCGCCGAGCGGCTCAACCTCTCGCGGGCCGAGGTGCACGGGGTCGTGACGTTCTACCGCGACTTCCGCGCCGCCCCGCCCGGCCGGGTGACGGTGCGGGTGTGCCGAGCGGAGGCCTGCCAGGCCGTCGGCGGACAGGCGCTGCTGGAGCACGCCGTCGCGAGCCTCGGCGTCGAGCGCGGGGAGACCACGCCCGACGGTGCCGTCACCCTCGACGAGGTCTTCTGCCTGGGCAACTGTGCGCTGGGCCCCGCGGTCCAGGTGGGCGACCGGCTGCACGGCCGGGTCACCCCCGCCCGCCTGGACGCGCTGATCGGGCAGTGCCGGTGAAGGTCTTCGTCCCCAAGGACTCCGCCGCGGTCTCCGTCGGGGCCGACGAGGTCGCCGAGCTGCTCGGACGCGCGGGCGCGCAGGTCGTCCGGACCGGTTCCCGGGGCATGTTGTGGCTCCAGCCGCTGGTCGAGGTCGAGACCGCGGCGGGCCGGGTGGGGTACGGGCCGGTCGCCCCGGAGGACGTCGACGGTCTGGTCGCCGCCGGATTGCTCGACGGCACCGCGGACGGCCTCGGGCTCGTCGAGGAACTGCCGTGGATGCGCGCCCAGCAACGCCTGACGTTCGCCCGCGTCGGCGTCGTCGACCCGGCCGACCCGGACGACCACGAGCGCCACGGCGGACTCGAGGGCCTGCGCGCGGCGCTGGCGATGGACCCTGCTGATGTCGTCACCGCCGTCACCGACTCGGGGCTGCGCGGGCGCGGCGGGGCCGGGTTCCCGACGGGCGTCAAGTGGAAGACCGTCGCGCAGGCGTCGTCGGCGGTGAAGTTCGTGTGCTGCAACGCCGACGAGGGCGACAGCGGCACCTTCGCCGACCGGATGCTGCTGGAGGGCGACCCGTTCACCCTGCTCTGCGGGATGACGATCGCCGGGTACGCGGTCGGCGCCTCGGAGGGCTACGTCTACGTGCGCTCGGAGTACCCGGATGCCGTCGCGGCTGTTCATACGGCGATCGTGGCGGCCCGGGAGCGGGGCTGGCTGGGGGACTCGGTCCTCGGTTCGGGCTTCGCGTTCGACGTGCACGTCCGTGTCGGCGCCGGCGCCTACATCTGCGGCGAGGAGACCTCCATGCTGGAGAGCCTCGAGGGCAAGCGGGGCACGGTCCGGCCGAAGCCGCCGATCCCGGCGCTGGAGGGGTTGTTCGGGCGCCCGACCGTCGTCAACAACGTGCTGTCGCTGGCCTCGGTGCCCACGATCCTGGCCGACGGTCCGCAGGCGTACGCGGCGCTGGGTGTCGGCCGGTCACGGGGAACGCAGGTGTTCCAGCTGGGCGGCAACGTCGCCCGCGGCGGGGTGGTCGAGACGGCGTTCGGCATCTCGCTGGGCGAGCTGGTGGAGACCTTCGGCGGCGGGACCCTCTCGGGCCGACCGGTTCGTGCGGTGCAGGTCGGCGGCCCGCTGGGGGCGTACCTGCCCGTCGAACAATTCGACCTGCCGATGGACTACGAGGCGTTCGCCGCGTCCGGGGCGATGGTCGGGCACGGCGGCGTCGTCGTGTTCGACGACACCGTGGACATGTCGGCGATGGCGCGGTTCGCGATGGAGTTCTGCGCCGAGGAGTCGTGCGGGCGCTGCACGCCGTGCCGGATCGGGGCGGTCCGCGGCGTGGAGACCATCGACCGCATCCGGGCGGGCGAGGACCGCGAGGCGAACCTCGTCCTGCTCGAGGACCTGTGCGAGCTGATGACCGACGGCTCGTTGTGCGCCATGGGCGGGCTCACCCCGCTCCCGGTGCGCAGCGCGATCCGCCACTTCGGGGAGGACTTCCGGTGACGCTGCTCGAGGAACCCGACTTCGGTACCCCGGCCCGGCCGGGGCAGGCCACGGTCGAGGTGACCGTCGACGGGGTCGCCGTCACCGTGCCGCCGGGCACGTCGGTGATGCGGGCCGCCGCGCAGGCCGGCTGCGCGGTCCCCAAGCTGTGCGCCACCGACAGCCTGGAGGCGTTCGGCTCGTGCCGGCTGTGCGTCGTGGAGATCGACGGCGCGCGTGGGACCCCCGCCTCCTGCACGACGCCCGTCGCGCCCGGCATGGTCGTGCGCACCCGGTCGGAGAAGCTGGAGAAGCTGCGCCGCGGGGTCATGGAGCTCTACATCTCCGACCATCCGCTCGACTGCCTGACCTGCTCGGCCAACGGCGACTGCGAGCTGCAGGACATGGCCGCCGCGACCGGGCTGCGCGAGGTCCGCTACGGCTCCGGTGTCGACGCCGGCGCGAACCACATGGACCTGCCGAAGGACACCTCGAACCCGTACTTCGAGTTCGACCCGGCCAAGTGCATCCTCTGCTCGCGCTGCGTGCGGGCCTGCGACGAGGTGCAGGGCACCCTGGCGCTGACCATCGAGGGCCGCGGGTTCGGCTCGACGGTGTCACCGGGTGGCACGGACTTCCTCTCCAGCGACTGCGTGTCCTGCGGGGCGTGCGTGCAGGCGTGCCCGACGGCGACGCTGCAGGAGCGCTCCGTCGTCGAGCTGGGGCTGCCGACCCGTTCGGTCGTCACGACGTGCGCCTACTGCGGTGTCGGGTGCTCCTTCAAGGCCGAGGTGCGCGGTTCCGGGGAGGCCACCGAGGTGGTCCGGATGGTCCCGCTCAAGGACGGCGGCGCCAACCAGGGCCACTCGTGTGTCAAGGGCCGCTTCGCGTTCGGCTACGCGAGCCATCCCGACCGGGTGCTGGCGCCCCGGATCCGCGAGTCGATCAGCGACGACTGGCGCGAGGTCTCGTGGGAGGAGGCCATCGGGTTCGCCGCACGTCGACTGCGCGCGATCCAGGCCGAGCACGGCCCCGGGTCGATCGGCGCGATCACCTCCTCGCGGTGCACCAACGAGGAGGTCTACGTCGTCCAGAAGATGGTGCGGGCGGCGTTCGGCAACAACAACGTCGACACCTGCGCGCGGGTCTGCCACTCGCCGACCGGCTACGGGCTCAACCAGACGTTCGGCACCTCGGCGGGCACCCAGGACTTCGCCTCGGTCGACGACGCCGACGTGATCATGGTGATCGGCGCCAACCCGACCGACGCCCACCCGGTGTTCGCGTCGCGGATGAAGCGGCGGCTGCGCCGGGGCGCAGCCCTGATCGTCGCCGACCCCCGCTCGATCGACCTGGTCCGCAGCCCGCACATCGAGGCCGCGTACCACCTGCCGCTGGCGCCGGGCACCAACGTCGCGATCGTGAACGCGATGGCGCACGTCGTCGTCACCGAGGGACTGGTCGACCGCGAGTTCGTCGACGCCCGCTGCGAGGGCTTCGACGAGTGGGCCGCGTTCATCGCCGAGCCCGCCAACAGCCCGGAGGCCGTCGAGGAGATCACCGGCGTCCCGGCCGCCGACGTGCGCGCCGCCGCCCGGCTCTACGCCGGCGCCCGCAACGCCGCGATCTACTACGGCCTGGGCGTCACCGAGCACAGCCAGGGCTCGACGATGGTCATGGGGATGGCCAACCTCGCGATGGCCACCGGCAACATCGGGCGGCGCGGTGTCGGGGTGAACCCGTTGCGCGGGCAGAACAACGTGCAGGGCTCCTGCGACATGGGCTCGTTCCCGCACGAGCTGCCCGGGTACCGGCACGTCGGCGAGGAGTCGGTGCGCGACATCTACAACGAGCTGTGGGGCGTGGAGGTCCTCGACGAGCCCGGCCTGCGCATCCCCAACATGTTCGACGCCGCGCTCGACGGCTCCTTCCGCGCGCTGTTCGTGCACGGTGAGGACATCGCGCAGTCCGACCCCAACACCGCCCACGTCGAGGCCGCGCTGTCCGCGCTCGACCTGGTGATCGTGCAGGACCTGTTCGAGAACGAGACGGCGAGGTTCGCCCACGTCCTGCTGCCCGGCACGTCGTTCCTGGAGAAGGACGGCACGTTCACCAACGCCGAGCGGCGGATCAACCGGGTACGGCCGGTGATGCCCGCGCGCACCGGCAAGCAGGAGTGGCAGATCGTGTGCGAGCTCGCGCAGGCCATGGGCTACCCGATGCACTACGACGACGCCGCGCAGATCATGGACGAGATCGCGCTGACCACACCGACGTTCTCCGGGGTCTCCTTCGCCCATCTCGACGCCGTCGGCTCGGTGCAGTGGCCCTGCACCACCGAGCGGCCGGAGGGGACGCCGATCATGCACGTCGACGGGTTCGTCCGCGGGCTCGGCAGGTTCGTGCCGACCCGCTACGTCCCGACGCGTGAGCGCAGCACCCGTCGCTTCCCCCTGATCCTCACGACGGGCCGCATCCTGTCGCAGTACAACGTCGGCGCCCAGACCCGGCGCACCGCCAACGTCGCGTGGCATCCCGAGGACCTGCTCGAGATCCACCCGCACGACGCGGAGGTCCGCGGCATCGCCGACGGCGACCGCGTCGAGCTCTCCAGCCGGGTGGGGACGACGTCCTTGCGCGCCAGCATCTCCGCCCGCATGCCGGTCGGGGTCTGCTACACCACGTTCCACCATCCGGTCAGCGGCGCCAACGTCGTCACCACCGAGAACTCCGACTGGGCGACGAACTGCCCGGAGTACAAGGTGACCGCGGTGCAGGTGACGCCGGCGACGACGCAGGCCGCGGTCGAGCGTGGCGAGGCGCCGGTGGGGGCCGGTCGTGGCTGACCCGGCGCAGGCGCACCCGGCGCACGCGGGCGCCGAGCCCGTCGTGCGGCTCGTCGAGGAGATCGCGGTGCAGTTCGAGCACCGGCCGCCCGACGCCGCGGCCGCCGAGATCGCCGCACACCTGAGGCGGTTCTGGGACCCGCGGATGCGGCGCCGGCTCGTCGACGCCGTCGCGGCGGGTGCGGTCGGCGACCCGGTCGTGGTGCGCGTGGCGCAGGTGCTGGCGCCGGGGGTTCCGGCGCGGTGAGGCGACCCCCGGGCCGGGCGGGACCGGGGTCAGGCCGGGTCGGCGAGGACGGACGCGGCGGCCTCGGCGCCCGGCACCTGCAGGCCCCGGCGCAGCCGGCCCAGCAGCTCGTCGAACACGGCGGCGTCGGGTCCGAGGATGCGGGAGAACTCGCGCCTGACGCCGGCCGCGGCCTCGTCCCAGACGGCGAGGGCCTGCTTACCGCGCGGCGACGCCGCGATCAGCACCCGGCGGCGGTCGAGCTCGTCGGCGCGGCGCAGCACCAGGTTGGCCGACACCATGCGGTCGACGAGCTTGCTCAGCTTGGGCGCGAGCATCATCGCGTGCTCGGCGACGACGTTCATCGGGCAGCCGCCGCGCTCGGCGAGCAGCGACAGGATCCGCCACTGCTCGATGTCGGCGCCGTGGGCCTTCAGGGCCTCCTCCAGCCGCTGCTCGGCGGACCGTCCCACGAGTGCGAGGAGACGGAGGGTCTCGTCGTCGATCTCGTCATCGGGGTCGAGGCGAGGGGCCATCCCTGGATACTAACCGCACGATCGGAGTAACACCGTGCCGCACGGTGTCGCTAGCGTCGTCACATGCCCATTCACGAGGCGTCGCCGCGACTGACGGTGCCGCCGTCGGCCGATCCCGACGTCCTCACCATGGCGCTGGTCGTCCCGCTGCAGGGACCGGCCGGCATCTTCGGGCCTTCCTGCGAGAGCTGCGCCGAGCTCGCGGCCGAGGAGATCAACGCCGAGGGCGGCGTGCTGGGCCGCGAGCTGCGGCTCGTGCCGGTCGACGGGGGAGCGGCACCGGAGGTCGTCGCCACCGAGGTCGACGCCCTGATCCGGGCCAACGCGATCGACGCCGTGACCGGCTGGCACATCTCCGCCGTGCGGGAGGCGGTCGCGCCGCGCATCGGGGGGCGCGTCCCCTACGCCTACACGGCGCTCTACGAGGGCGGCGAGCACCGCCCGGGGGTGTTCCTGACCGGCGAGACGCCCGACCTCCAGCTGGGACCGACGCTCGACTGGTTCGCCGGCACCGTCGGCGTGCGGCGCTGGACCATCGTCGGCGACGACTACATCTGGCCCCGTCGCTCGGCGCGGATCGCCGCGGACCACCTGCGGTCGATCGGCGGCACCGTCTGCGACGAGATGTACGTCCCGCTGGGGACGACGGACTTCGACGGGGCGCTGGGCCGCGTCGAGGCCAGCGGCTGCGAGGCCGTGCTGATGCTGCTGATCGGCGACGACGCGGTGTGCTTCAACCGCGCGTTCAGCGCCCGCGGCATGGACCGCGACATCCTGCGCTTCAGCTCGCTCATCGACGAGAACGTGCTGCTGGCGTCGGGGGCGTCGAACACGCGCGGGCTGCTCACCTCCGCCGGCTACTTCGAGGACCTCGGGACGACGCCCGGTCTCGACTTCGCGGCCGCCTACTTCCGCCGCTTCGGGCCCGACGCGCCGGTGCTCAACAGCCTGGGCGAGTCCTGCTACGAGGGCGTCCGGCTGCTCGTCGCGCTGATGCGTCGCGCGCACTCCGCCGAGGTCGGGTCGGTGACCTCGGTGTCGGAGGGGCTGGCCTACGAGAGCCCGCGGGGGACGGTCGTCGTGCGCAACCGGCACCTGCAGCAGCGGGTGTTCCTGGCGGTCGCCGACGGGCTGCGCTGGGACGTCATCCAGGAACTCTGACCTGGCGGTTCGCGCACGTGCGCGGGGGTCCCCGCGGCCCGTCCGGCCGACCGTTGACAGCAGCCGTCACAGCCCGTAGTTTCCGGAGAAATTATTTCCGGCCACGGGCATCGCGAGCGTGTGTCCTTCCGGTGCCCCACAACGACGTGGAAGGAGTGACCGGTGGCGACCTATCGATACCGCTGCGGCAGCCACGGTTCGTTCGACCTGAGCGCACCGATCGGCACCGCACCCGGCACGGCGCCGTGCCCGGGGTGCGCCCGGCCGTCGACACGCGAGTACACGGCACCGATGCTGGGCCTCGCGCCCCGCGCCGCCGTCGCGCTGCTCGACCGGACCGCGGCGACGGCCGAGACTCCCGCCGTCGTCTCCGCGCCGCCCCCGCGGCCGGCCCACCGGCGTACCCCGCTCGCCCCGCCGAACCCGGCGCTGCGCCGGCTGCCGAGGCCGTGACATGGCGGCCGTCGGACTGATCTACGTGGGCGCCGTGCTGTTCCTCAACGGCGCCATGCTGCTCGGCTGGGTGGAGGCCCGCTCCGCGGCGCCGCTCAACCTGTTCGTCGGGATCCTGCAGGTCATCACCCCGACGTTCCTGATCTTCACCGCCGCGGGCGACCCGGTGATCGTGCTCAACGCATCGGGGCTCTACCTGTTCGGCTTCACCTATCTGTACGTGGCGTGCAACCTGTTCTTCAACCTCGACGGCACCGGACTCGGCTACTTCTCGCTGTTCGTCGCCGTCGCCGCGGTCGCGTACTCGCTGGTGAACTTCATGCGCCTCGGCGATCCCGTCTTCGGCGTCATCTGGCTCTACTGGGCGTTCCTCTGGTTGCTGTTCTTCCTGGTCCTGGGCCGCGGGATGGAAGGGCTGGGCCGCTACACCGGCGCCGTCGCCGCGATCCAGGGCTGGGCCACCGGCGCGCTCCCGGCAGCCGTGCTGCTGCTCGGCTTCTGGGGCCGTAACGCCACCTTGATCGCCTGGGTCGCCGCGATCGCCGGCATCGTCGTCTTCGCCGCGATCTACGTCCCGTTGCGCCCCAAGGGGACCGCAACACCCGCACCCTCCGGGACCCCGTCCGCCGCGGCCGTCTGACCGCGCGGCGCCCCGGCGCCGGCACACCCGGCGGTCGCGCACCGCCGTGACCGCACCACCTCATCGGTACGCCCTGGTTGTCACGTCCCTGTCCGTACGCACCGCAGGAGAGCGTCATGCCCGAAGTCGTCTTCCCGCTCGACTCGAACAAGAAGTTCACCGAACAGCAGATCGTCGGTCACAACCGGTGGCACCCGGACATCCCGGCGCAGGTGCAGGTCAAGCCCGGCGACTCGTTCCGGGTGCACTGCCGCGAATGGTTCGACGGCGCGATCGTCAACGACGACTCCGCCGACGACATCCTGAACGCACCGCTGGCGGGCGTGCACGTGCTCAGCGGACCCCTCGCGGTCGAGGGCGCCGAGCCGGGTGACCTGCTGATCGTCGACATCCTCGACGTCGGTCCGATCCCGCAGGAGGACTCCGGTCCGCTCGCCGGCCAGGGCTGGGGCTACACCGGCGTGTTCGCCACCCGCAACGGCGGCGGGTTCCTCACCGAGCAGTTCCCGGACGCCTACAAGGTGATCTGGGACTTCCAGGGCGGCAAGGCGACGTCGCGGCACGTCCCCGGGGTCTCCTTCACCGGCATCGTGCACCCCGGTCTGATGGGTACCGCGCCCTCGGCCGATCTGCTCGCGAAGTGGAACGCGCGCGAACAGGCGCTCATCGACACCGACCCGAACCGCGTCCCGCCGCTGGCCCTGCCGCCGCTGCCCGACTCGGCCATCCTCGGCAGCCTCTCGGGCGCCGACTTCGACCGGGTCGCCGGCGAGGCCGCCCGCACCGCGCCGCCGCGGGAGAACGGCGGCAACCAGGACATCAAGAACCTGACCAAGGGGACCCGGATCTTCTACCCGGTGTTCGTCGAGGGCGGGAAGCTGTCCATGGGGGACCTGCACTTCTCCCAGGGCGACGGCGAGATCACGTTCTGCGGCGCCATCGAGATGGGCGGGTTCATGGACCTGCACGTCGACGTCATCAAGGGCGGCATGGCGACGTACGGGGTCTCCGAGAACGCGATCTTCATGCCGGGCAACACCGACCCGCAGTACAGCGAGTGGCTGGCCTTCTCCGGCACGTCGGTGACCCTCGGCGGCGAGCAGCGCTACCTCGACTCGCACCTGTCGTACCAGCGGGCCTGCCTGCACGCGATCGACTACCTGACCAAGTTCGGCTACAGCCCCATCCAGGCGTACATGATCCTGGGTGCGGCGCCGATCGAGGGCCGCCTCTCGGGTGTCGTCGACATCCCGAACTCCTGCTCGACGGTCTACATCCCGACCGCGATCTTCGACTTCGACGTGCGGCCAGGCAAGAACGGCCCGCACCAGGTCGACCCGGGTATGGGCGTCCCGATGTCGCCCGCCTGAGTCCCGTGGGGGGTCGTCGGCCCCGGTCGCCCCGTGCGGCCGGGGCCGACGCGTGCCAGGCGTCGGCTCAGCGGGCGGTTCCGAGGCGCGGGAGATCGGGAAGCAGCGCGCCGAGCCTGCTCCGGGCGAGCCCGGGCAGCCGGCGTCTGCTCTGCAGGTGGGCGAAGACAGGCCGCAGATCGGGATCGGCGAGCAGCTCGGCCCGCGGCAGGTGCGGCTCGACGGGCCGGAACACGCCGTCGGCCTCCCACCCCCGGTCGGCCCGCGGGCACCGCGTCGGTCAGGAAGTCGACGACGCCGACGATTCCCTGGCACCGCCCCGACCGGTAGACCACGGCGCGGGTGCCACTGGCCGTCGACCGCAGGCAGCACATCGTCCGCACGACACCGGGGTCGAGCTCGTCCCCGCTGCCCGCCCGGCGGACGAGGACGAGATCCGGTTCCGGACCGGCGCCGCACCCCGCAGCCGTCCTCGGCCCGCGACCGGCCGACGTCGCGAAGGCCCCGAGCCGCGGGGGCGACTCGGGGCCTTCGTCGTGGTCGGTGCGGACCGTCAGTCCAGGTAGTCCCGCAGCACCTGGGACCGCGACGGGTGCCGCAGCTTCGACATCGTCTTCGACTCGATCTGGCGGATCCGCTCGCGGGTCACGCCGTAGACCTGGCCGATCTCGTCGAGCGTGCGCGGCTGGCCGTCGGTCAGACCGAAGCGCAGCCGGACGACACCCGCCTCACGCTCGGACAGGGTGGCCAGCACCGACTGCAGCTGGTCCTGCAGCAGCGTGAAGCTCACCGCGTCGACCGCGACGACGGCCTCCGAGTCCTCGATGAAGTCGCCGAGCTGGCTGTCGCCCTCGTCGCCGATGGTCTGGTCGAGCGAGATGGGCTCCCGGGCGTACTGCTGGATCTCCAGCACCTTCTCCGGGGTGATGTCCATCTCCTTGGCCAGCTCCTCCGGGGTGGGCTCGCGGCCCAGGTCCTGGAGCAGCTCGCGCTGGATGCGACCGAGCTTGTTGATGACCTCGACCATGTGCACCGGAATGCGGATGGTGCGGGCCTGGTCGGCCATCGCGCGGGTGATGGCCTGGCGGATCCACCACGTCGCGTACGTCGAGAACTTGTAGCCCTTGGTGTAGTCGAACTTCTCGACCGCACGGATCAGGCCGAGGTTGCCCTCCTGGATCAGGTCCAGGAACGCCATGCCGCGACCCGTGTAGCGCTTGGCCAGCGACACGACGAGACGCAGGTTGGCCTCGAGCAGATGGTTCTTCGCGCGCTCACCGTCGCGGACGATCCAGCGCAGGTCGCGCCGCAGCTGCGGGGAGACCTTCTCGCCGGACTCGATCGCCCGGCGCAGCCGCTCGGCCGCGTAGAGGCCGGCCTCGATGCGCTTGGCGAGCTCGACCTCCTCCTCGGCGTTGAGCAGCGCGACCTTGCCGATCTGCTTCAGGTACGCGCGGACGGAGTCGGCCGAGGCGGTGAGCTCGGCGTCCTTACGGGCCTGCCGCAGCGCCTCCGACTCCTCCTCGTCCCAGACGAAGTCGCCCGACTGCTTCTGCTGCGAGCTACGGGTCGTCGGAGCACGACGGTTCGCGCCGGTGTTGGTCGGCTCCTCCTCCTCGTCGTCCTCGTCATCGTCGTCGTCGGAGTCGTCCGAGTCGGCGGTCTCGGGCTCGTCGTCGACCTCGAGGTCGTCGAGCTCGACGTCCTCGAGCTCACCGGCCTCGGGCGAGCCCTCGAGGTCGACCTCGTCGCCGTCGGCGTCGCCGTCGGCCTTCTTCGTCGCCGGCTTGGCCGCGGGGCCCGACCGGGCACGCGTCGACTTCGTCGCGGTCTTCTTGGGGGCTCCCGTCGTTCCCGCCTTGCGCCGGCGGGCCGGAGCCGACGCCACCGCCTCGTCGACGGTCGTGTCGGTGCGGGTTGCGGAGTCTGCGGCTGCCACCTAGGCCCTCTCGCTGCGTGCGCTCTGCTCGTCGCCGGAGACACGGAGGATCCGGCTGTCATGATGTCGAGACTGTCGATGACCTCGCTTCGTCGTGGGTCGCCGTTTCGTCTGGGTTCGGCCGGCCTCACGGGGCGGGGTACCGCGTCATTGTAACTACGTCTGCGCCGAGAGTTCGCACGTCGCATGCGTCGCGTGCCGTCGCAGTGCGCCGGACGGTCGCCGACGCGCCCCCAGTGGCGCTTTCGGAGGGCTCCTGCCGGGTCGTCGCCGGCGTCCCCGCCGCGGGCTCCGCGCCGCATCGGCGCTGCGTACGGGCCCGCTCCTGCGCCAGGAGGCCACGAGGGCGGGCGTCCGGCGCCCGAGCGCGGCCCCTACCGCCGCCCGTGCCGTCTCCCGTGCCATCGCGTGGCCCGGCGCGCCCCGGCCGCCGACGAGCCCCCGTGAGTGCCGATGGTCGCCCGGCGACCATCGGCACCACGACCCCGCGTCCGTCGCCGACGACCCGTCGCCGACGACTCCGGCCCGTCGCCGATGACCGCGGCCCGGCGTTCACGACCGTGGCCCGCCGATCCGACGCCCGGTCATCGCTCACGAGCGGGGCGGTCGACCCGGTCCCGGGCCGCCTGTCCGATCGCGGCACCCGACCTGAGCCTGCGCGTGTCCCGAGGGGTGTGGTCGGATTGCGCCCATGCAGGCTCGACCGGACGCCGACCCCGACCCCGACGCCGACGCCGCGGGCGACGACCCCGCCGTGCTGCGGTCCGTCGCCGAGCGGGTGGCCCGCGAGGCCGCCGAGCACCTGCGGTCGCTGCCGCCGCCGAGGTCGTCCGCGGACGGGGACGGGGGTGGGGACGTCCGGGGTGCCGTGCGTACCAAGTCGTCGCCCACCGACGTCGTGACCGCGGCCGACGAGGCCGTCGAGGCGCTGGTCCGGACGCGGCTGGGCGAGCTGCGGCCCGGGGAGCACGTCCTCGGCGAGGAGGACGGCGGCGACGCGGCCAGGGCGCGCTGGGTCGTCGACCCGATCGACGGCACCGTCAACTACCTCTACGGCCTGCCCGCGTATGCGGTCTCGGTCGCCGCGGTGCGCGACGGCGTCAGCCTGGCGGGGGTCGTCGTCGATCCCGTGTCGGGGCGGACGTGGAGCGCGGCCCGCGGCGCGGGCGCGACGCTCGACGGGCGGCCGTTGGGCGTCACCGTCGAGACCGACCTCGCGCAGTCGCTGGTCGCCACCGGCTTCTCCTACCGCGCGCAGCGCCGAGCCCGGCAGGCGCGGATGGCGGCCGGGATGCTGCCGCGGGTGCGGGACCTGCGCCGCGGCGGCTCGTCGGCTCTCGACGCGTGCGCCGTCGCCACCGGCTGGCTCGACGGCTACGTCGAGCACGGGCTGAACTGGTACGACTGGGCCGCGTCGGCACTGATCGCGGCCGAGGCCGGTGCTGTCGTGCGGGTCCCCGGCCCTCCCGGCGCCGCGCCACCCGACGACGGTCTCGGTGCCGACGCGGTGCTCGTCGCCGCGCCCGGCATCGCCGCTGCGCTCGCCGCGCTCGTCCGTGAGCACGGCGCGGCCGAGGTCTGAGTCCGAGGGCACGGGTGTCCGCGGGGGCAGGCCTCGCCGGGAGCGGGCCGGCGCTCAGCAGGGGGTGTCGCGCGCCTTCTGCAGCAGCGCGGGATCGACCGCGGGACCCGGCGGCGTGCCGGCACCGCTCTCGTCGGCGTTGCCGGACCCGTCGCCGACCGACGGGTTGGCGAGCTGGTCGAGCACGTCGCGGGCCGTCGAGCTCGGTTTGACGTCGGAGAACGCGGTCCCGACCGCGAGGTCGACGCTGTCGTCGCCGCGCGCGTCGCGCACCAGCTCGGTGCAGGGCACCACGATCGCCAGCGTGGCCGCGGCGGCGGCACCCGCCTCGCCGAAGCGGATCTGGCCGCGACAGTCGAGGTCGCCGTCGGGGTAGAGGGGGTCGTTGCCGGGCGCGCCCGCCTCGGCGAACCCCAGGTCGCCGAGCTGGGCGGCGACGAGGTTGGCCTGCCCGCGCTGGCCGCCACCGTTGAGTACCCGCACCTTCGACGCGGCGGCCGCGGCCGGCGTCACCGACTCCAGCGACGAGGCCTCGACGACGGTCCCGGCCGTCCCGGCCGCGGGCGCCGGACACGACGTGGTCCCGGCGCCGCCCGAGGACGTGATCAGCACCGTCGTCCAGGTGGCGAGCGCGACCACGGCGAGCACGCTCACCAGGATCGCGACCGGACGGGTGCGCCGTCGCTGGTAGGGCCGCAGCGGCCGCGGCGTCATCGGTCGATCCCGTGGTCGAGCACGTGGTGGCCCAGCGCGACGAGCGGGTCGACCGCGCCGTCGAGGCCGTCGGCCATCTCCGCCGGCACCGAGCCCGCCTGCACCCGCGCGAGGATCCCCGCGAGGACGACGGCGAGCTTGAACGCCCCGAACCCGACGTACCAGGGCAGCGGCGCGAGGTCCAGGCCCGACCCGGCGGCGTAGGCCGCGGCGATCCCGGCGCGCGTCGGGAAGCCGGGCAGCCGGGTGGGCGACGGGATGCGCTGCGCGGCCCGCCACACGGGGTGCTCGTCGGCCTCGCACCAGTAGACGAGCATCAGCCCCAGGTCGGCCAGCGGGTCCCCGAGGGCGGAGAGCTCCCAGTCGAGGACGGCGAGGATGCGACCGGGGTCGGCGGCGTCGTAGACGCAGTTGTCGATGCGGTAGTCGCCGTGGACGATCGTGTTGCGCTGCGTGGTGGGCACGGCGGCCGCCAGGTGTGCCGACAGCGCGGTCAGCGACTCCTCGGTGGCCTGCCCGACGCTGTCGAGTCCGCTGTCGCGAGCGGCGTCCCACTGTGCGCCCCAGCGCCGCACCTGGCGGGCCATGAAGCCGTCGGGCCGCCCGAAGGACGAGAGCCCGACCGCGTCGATGTCGACCGCGTGCAGCGCGACGAGGACGTCGACGAGCGCGGCGCCCGCGCGGGCACGGTCGGCCGGATCGCCGGCCCACCCGTCGGGCAGCGTCGCGAGCGGGACGACGCCGTCGACCATGTCCATGACGTAGCAGGGCGCGTCGACCGGCGGACCGCCGTCGGAGTGCGCGAGGACGCGGGGCACCGGGACGGCGGTGTCGCGCAGCGCGGAGATGACCGTGCGCTCGCGTCCCATGTCGTGGGCCGTGGCCGCGACCTCGCCGACGGGGGGCCTGCGCAGGACGACCGCTCCGGCCGCCGAGCTCACCCGGTAGGTCAGGTTCGACCGGCCGGCCCCGATCATCTCCAGCGTGCAGTCGGCCCAGGCGGACTCGCCCAGCCGGTCGGCGAGCCAGCGGCCCACGGTCGTCGGATCGGCCCCGGGGTGCCGCCCCGCGACGGTCTGGTCAGCCACGAGCGCAGACCCTAGTGCCACCGACGGTCCGCGACGCCCACGCCGCGACGGGTGTCACGGACCGAGCTCAGGCGTGTGCATCATCCGCGTGCCGACCTGGGGTGCAACCGCTCGGCGACGACTGGTCGGCCGACGCGGCACGGGCTTGCACCCTGAGCTACCCTCTCGGCCCCGGGGGGACAGTCCCGTGCTGCGCCGGTGCCGCGTCGGGCGTTTACCGGGGGCGCCGCTGTGATGCTCTCGATTGAGACGGGCGTCACGTCGGGACCGGGCACAAACCCCGCTGCCGTGACGTTGTCGCGGCACGGCGAAGACACAGTGCAGAAGTTGAGGGTGGGAACGATGGCGACCGATTACGACGCTCCGCGTCGCAACGAGAGCGACGACATGGCCGAGGACTCGTTGGACGAGCTCAAGGCCCGTCGCAACGAGGCGCAGTCGTCCGCGGTCGATGTCGACGAGTCGGACACTGCGGAGAGCTTCGAGCTGCCCGGGGCGGACCTGTCGGGCGAGGAGCTCACGGTCAAGGTGTTGCCCAAGCAGGCGGACGAGTTCACCTGCGCGAGCTGCTTCCTGGTCCACCACCGCAGCCGGCTGGCCGAGACCCGCGGAGCCCAGTTCATCTGCCGCGACTGCGCGGCCTGAGACGACGACGGGCCCGGTACCGCAACCCACACGGGTAGCGGTACCGGGCCCGTGTCGTCGAACCGCGCCGTCGCGTCGTCGGTGGCAGGCCTATCCGGGGTTGCCGGCGGCCAGTGCCGCGCGCAGCCGGTCGGGATGGCGCGTGCTGACGATCCAGTACGGCACGTCGGACGCGGGATCGAGGATCTCGACGCGGACGACGGGCCCGACCCAGGCCCGGTGCATGAGGAACGCCTGCGGGTCGAGCTCGGGGCCCAACGCGACCTGCTTGTCGCGGCGCTCGACGGTGTCGGTGCGCCCGACCAGCGCGAGCGGGACCGACTCGTCGGCGACGCTGAACACGCCGTCGGCCACCCGCACCTGGGTGCGGCCCAGCCAGTACAGGGCGCCCACGCACAGCGGCACCAGCACGACGTAGCCGATCCACGACCGGACGCCCGGGTAGCCCATGTGGATCTCGGCACCCAGCAGGACCCCGACGCCGACCGCCACCAGGTACGACCAGAGTGGGACGGACAACCGCTCGTCGAACGCAACACGGCCGGACGTCGCAGACGGCGGGGGTGACGGGTGCTCGCTCACGGACGTCGAGGGTAGCCTCGGCCGTCGTGCCCGGCTCCCTCGACGCTCCCCAGCCCGAGCCCCCCGCCGCGCCGCTGCCCGAGCCGTTCCCCGAGCCGCTCGTGGGCCCGGCGCTCGAGGTGGCTCTCGTCCGGCTGGATCCCGATGTCCCGCTGCCGTCCTACGCCCGTCCCGGCGACGCCGGGGCCGACCTGGTGACCACGGCCGACGTCGTGCTGGCGCCGGGGGAGCGGGCCGTCGTCGGCACCGGGATCGCCGTCGCGCTGCCCGTGGGCTACGCCGGCTTCGTGCACCCGCGCTCCGGGCTGGCCGCGCGCGCGGGGCTGTCGGTCGTCAACACCCCGGGCACCATCGACGCCGGATACCGCGGCGAGATCCAGGTGTGTCTGATCAATCACGACCTTCGCGAGGATCTCGTGCTGAGAAAGGGTGACCGGATAGCCCAGTTGGTCGTTCAACGAGTGGAACACGTCAGGTTCGTCGAGACCGACGTCCTGCCCGGCTCCGTCCGCGGAGCCGGTGGCTACGGCTCCACCGGGGGCCACGACCGGCTGTCCCAGCACGCCATCGAGGAGATCGCGTAGTGGCACGACGCGACCGCACCGGGCTGCGTTCCGCCGCGCCCGCCGCCGAGCGTGACGGGTACGCCGACCGCGCCGACGACCGCTACGACTACGACGACGAGTACGACGACTTCGACGACCGCGTCGACGACGGGTACGAGGACGAGTACGACGCGTACGACGACGAGTACGACGACGGCTACGACGACGAGCACGCCGACGACCCGCGGCGTCCGTCGTTCGACCCGGACGCGCCCGGTCCGTACGACGTCGAGGACGTCGAGGGTCCGGCGCCGAGCACGGGCGGCGAGGACAACGTCGACCCCCGTGAGTACGACAGGCTCGCGGGCGACCACCCGGCGACGCCCGCCCTCTCGCCCGCGCACCAGGCCTGGGCGGCCTCCGTCCTCGACGGGCTGACCGATTTCGGCGCCGTCCGGATCCGCGTCCCGGCCGACGGCAACGTCGACCTCACCGTCCCGCCGTCGGGCACGATGCAGGCCGTCCACGTGATGGTGCCGCAGGGCAAACTGTCGGTCAGTGCGCTCGCGGCGCCGCGCTCCGAGGAGCTGTGGCCGACGCTGGCGTCGGAGATCGAGGCGTCGCTGCGCGACGGCGGCGCCACGGTGCGGCGGACCGAGGGGGAGTGGGGCCTCGAGCTGCACGCCCACACCGACGTCGCGCAGTCCGTGTTCGTCGGTGTCGACGGGCCGCGCTGGATGGTCTACGGGGTCGCGACCGGTCCGCAGGCCTCCACGGCGCAGCTCGACGCGGCGCTGCGGCTGCTGCTGCGCGGCATGGTCGTCGTCCGCGGCCGGCTGCCGTACCCGCCCCGGACCGTCCTGCCGCTCGAGCTCCCCGAGGACCTCAAGAAGCGTCAGCAGGAGCAGGTCGCCGCCGCCGAGAAGGCCGCGGCGGCGGGCGGGTCCCCGGCCCCGACGCCCGCGCCGGACCCGGTCACGGCCGCGATTCCGGTGCGCTCGGCGCCCTACCGTCCCGTGCCGTACGACGTGGACCGTCCCGACGGGCGTCGGCCCGCCGGGCCCCGCCCGCCGCACGCCGCGCCT
>NZ_BPRG01000081.1:0-20634 GCF_036984265.1 Pseudonocardia sp. D17
AACAGGTCCGGGCGACTACTACGGCCGCCACGCCGAGTGATCACCAGGTTTCACAACACTCTCTCAGAGCAGGCCTGACCGATGCGTTGCGCGACGCCGTCCGCACCGGACGGCTTGCGCCCGGTACCCGACTTCCCGCATCGAGGGTCCTGGCCGCCGATCTCGGCATAGCCCGGAGCACCGTCACAGAGTGCTACACCGCGCTCGTCGAAGAAGGGTGGCTCGCGGCCCGGCCCGGCTCCGGAACGCGTGTCGCTACGCGCGTGCCGTCGCGCCGCGGACCCTCGGGAGCATCGGCACCGACCGCGCGACGCCGCTCGTCACGAGGGCTGGAGCCGGGCGCCGAGGACTACGCCGAGTTCCCCCGAGCGCCCTGGTTGGCGGCGGCCCGCCGCGCCTTCGCGAACGCTCCGCACAGCACCTACGGGTATGGGGACCCGCTCGGACGGATGGAACTACGAGAGGCGCTCGCCGAGTACCTCGCCCGCGCCCGCGGGGTGCACGCTGATGCGGCGCGGATCGTGATCACCTCGGGTTTCCATCATGGGCTGGGGGTGCTGGCGCGAGCGCTCGCCGCGGAAGGCGGCGAGACCGTGGCAGTCGAGTCCTACGGACTCGACATCTACCGTGAGTTGCTGCGCGACGAAGGTGTCGGCACCCGGCCCGTCGACGTCGACGAGTGCGGGGCCCGGGTCGATCAGCTCGTCGACATCGCCGACGCCGCCGCCGTCCTGCTGACGCCGGCGCACCAGTTCCCCACGGGGTATGCCTTGTCCACGGAGCGGAGAACGGCTGTGGTCGACTGGGCCCGCAGGACGGGGGCCGTGATCCTCGAGGACGACTACGACGGTGAGTTCCGGTACGACCGAGTGCCTGTCGGGGCGCTGCAGGGTCTCGACCCCGATCATGTCGTCTACTTCGGGACGGCGAGCAAGTCCGTCGCACCGGCGCTGCGACTGGGGTGGGCGGTGGTCCCCGACAGCCTCCTGCCCGCGGTGGCGCAGGCGAAGGGACGTGTCGACACGGTCAGCGCCCTCGATCAGCTCGTCTTCGCCGAGTTCCTCGAGTCGGGCGCCTTCGATCGGCATGTCCGGAGCAGGAGGCGCCGACTCCGGCATCGTCGTGAGGTGCTGATCGAGAGGATCGCGGATGCTGCGCCCGCGGTGCACGTCATCGGCATGGCCGCGGGGCTGCAGGCCGTCCTCGCACTACCTGTGGGCTCTGAGGAGCGGGTACTGCGCGTTGCGGGACGGCAAGGGCTGGTCGTGAGTGGACTGGCAGAGTTCCGGCACCCGGCCGCCGACGGTCACCCGTCGTGGCCTGATGCGCTGGTCGTGAACTTCTCCAATGTCTCCGAGAGTGCGTGGCCGGGCGCGCTGCAGGCGCTGTGCCGCATCCTGCCCTCCCCCTGACGCCGGATACCTGCGCGCGGGTGGCCCTGCACCGGTGGCTCCGGGTTCTGACCGGCGCTCCAAGTGGTCCGGGATTCTGGCCCTGAATTGGCCTGAAAGAAAGGACCACATCTCGATAGCGTCGGCGACGGCGAGGACAGGCCTCGTCGCAGCCGAAGGAGAGTCAGTGACATCCGTCCGAGTGCCGACCGCCGACGCGATCCCGGCCGGCCGACGACAGCTTCCGTCGGGCGTCGCCATGGTGGGCACGGCTGTCGCCTTCATGAGCCTCTACCTGGGCGCCGGAGCACTGACCCCGCTGCTCGTAACCTACGAGCAGGCCTTCGACTTCACACCAGCCATGCTCACGGTGGCGTTCGCCGTCTATGCGATCGGGTTCCTCGTCGCGGCTCTCACGCTGGGCGCACTGTCCGATCATGTCGGCCGACGTCCAGTGCTGATCGCGACCCTGATCGTCCAGCTCGTCTCGAACACCCTCTTCCTCGTCGGCACCGACGTGGAATGGGTCATCGCCGGGCGAATCGTCCAGGGCGTCGCGAGCGGGGCCGCCACATCGGCGTTCACGGCTGCGATCGTCGAGTTCGCGCCAAATGGGCGGAAGAGGCTGGGCACCATCCTCGCCGGCATCAGCCTCACCGGTGGTCTTGCCCTGGGGTCGCTGCTGGCGGGACTGGCCATCCAGCTCACCTCGGCCGCGAACACCATCATCTTCACCGTGCTCATCGTGCTCACCACGCTGGGCGGCATCACTGTCTTCGCGTCGGGTGAGACCGTGACCCGCAGCCCGGGAGCGGTGCGCTCGCTGATACCTCGAATCTCGGTGCCCGCAGCTGCGCGCCGGGAGTTCTACTCCTCCGCCCCCGTCGTCGCGGCGGTCTGGATGCTCGCAGGGCTCTCCGGTGGGCTGGCACCGAACATCGTCCGCAGCGTCTTCCACCTGGAGAGCGCGTTCGTCGGGGGATTCGCCGGCTTCATCGCACCAGCAGTCGCAACCGCCGTCGGGTTGCTCTTCGCCGCAGTTCCCTCCCCCACGGCGATGTCGATCGGCATCTTCACCTCCGTCCTCGGCGCGGGAGCGATCATCGGTGGGATCCTCGCTCCGAGCCTGGCACTCATGATCGCCGGACAGGCCATCGCGGGCGTCGGGTTCGGGTCTGCGTTCACTGCCGCACTTCAGCTGCTGATCCCCCAGGTCGCTCCCGGTGGGCGCGCCGCGGTCGTCGCGGCCGTCTACGTCGTCGCCTACACCGCCTTCGGGGTTCCGATCGTGGTCGAAGGGCAGCTCGTCGCGCCGTTGGGCGAGATCCCGGCGGTGGTCGGCTACACCGTGCTCACGATCCTGCTCGCCCTGGTCAGCCTCGTCGCCCGGACACGTCTGGCGCGCCGCGGCCGAACCCCCCGTCCTTGATCATCGAGAAAGGAAACCCATGTCCAGAATCTTCCTCGCCGGCGCGTCCGGAGTGATCGGCCGACGGCTGGTCCCGTTCCTCGTCGAGGCCGGACACACGGTGGCCGGCATGACCCGGTCCGCGAGCAAGGCTGACCAGATCGCAGACCTCGGTGCGGAGCCGGCCGTCGTCGACGTGTTCGATCGCGAGGCCCTCATCGCCGCCGTCGTCGACTTCCGTCCCGATGTCATCCTCAACGAGCTCACAGACCTGCCTGACGACGTGAACCAGATCGCTGCCTACGGCGACCTGAACGCGCGCATCCGAACCGAGGGGAACCAGAACGTCATCGAGGCCGCCCGGGCGGCCGGGTCGCCGAGGATCCTCGTCCAGTCGGTCGCGTGGGAGCTGCCTGACGGCCCCGACTCCGTCGCCGTGAAGCAGTTGGAGTCCTCGGTCCTCGCCGAGAGCGGGGTCGTCCTGAGCTACGGCCAGTTCTACGGCCCGGGCACGTACAACGAGCACGGCCTCCCCGCCGAGCCGCGGGTGCACATCGACCGCGCCGCTGCTCGAACCGTTGAGGTCCTCGACGCCCCGAGCGGCGTCGTCACCATCGTCGACTGAGCACGGACCGGGGCCGGTCCCGTCCCCGTCGCGGGGGCGGACCGGCGCTTCGGGACCCGGAACTCACCGTGACCATCACTGAGCGCGGCAACGGAGCGGCGTCGCAGCACCGCCGGCACCGCAGTGGCTTCGGCGGCCCCCGGCGTACGTCAGGAGACCGAGACACCATCTCCGAACAGGAGCTCGACCGTGATCGCCCCATAGGTCCGCACGTGGTGCTGGGCTTCTGCTGCCGCGATGTGGCACGACCGACCGCTCCTGCCGCCCGCACCACAGCCCACACCGCACCTCGACCCGGATCGCCGGCCTGCTGCGGCTGGCCACTTCCACGGTTCACGCCGTGCTGCGCCGCTACCGGATGGCCCGCCTGATCGACCCCGACCGCGCCACCGGCGCAGGAGTACGCCGCTACGAACACCCCGCACCGGGCGAGCTGGTCCACGTCGACAGCAAAGAAGCTCGGCAACATCCCCGACGGCGGCGGGCACCGTGCTGCAGGTCGACGTAGTGGGCCCCCGGGGGATCGAACCCCGAACCCGCGGATTAAAAGTCCGCTGCTCTGCCGGTTGAGCTAGAGGCCCCGCGGGCGCCGCAGCGCCCCGGTCAGACTACGACCTGTCGGCGACCTCGGCCGCCGACCCGCTCCCGACACGGCGGTGACGTTGGTCGCGCAGGCGCGGCGTCGGCCGATCGGTGGAGTGCGGGTCCGCCGGCCATCCCACCGGCCGACCGATCCCCGGCGACGGTGGGCGGGGCGAGCCTGGGTTCAGCAGCGGTCGGGCCCCGGCCGCGCAGACCAGGAAGAAGGCCCGCAATGACCACCCTCGCAACCGACGCCGCGCCGTCGCCCACCTTCGCCCCGGACACCCCGCCGCCCGAACGCACCGACCGCCGGGTCGCGCTCGCGAGTCTCGCGGGTACGACGATCGAGTTCTACGACTACTTCATCTACGGCACCGCGGCGGCGCTGGTCTTCAACAAGGTCTTCTTCCCGAACCTGAGCCCGACGATGGGCGCGGTCGCCGCGCTCGCCACGCTGGCCGTCGTCTTCGTCTTCCGGCCCCTCGGCTCGGCCGTGTTCGGGCACATCGGGGACCGGCTCGGCCGCAAGCGCACGCTGGTCCTCACGCTGACCCTGATGGGGCTGTGCACGGTCGGCGTCGGGGTGATGCCGGGCGCGGCCACCATCGGGTGGGTGGCGCCGGTGCTGCTGGTCCTCTTCCGGGCGGCGCAGGGCTTCGCGGTCGGCGGGGAGTGGGCGGGGGCCGCGCTGTTCGCCTCCGAGAACGCCGCCGACGGGCGTCGCGGCCGGCTCACCATGTACCCGCAGCTCGGGGCGTGCGTCGCGTTCGTACTCGCGTCGCTGACGTTCCTCGTGGTCAACCTCAGCATCGGCGAGACGAGCGACGCGTTCGTCACGTGGGGCTGGCGGGTGCCGTTCCTGCTCAGCGCCGGCCTGATCGCGGTCGGGCTGTACGTCCGGCTGCACACGAGCGAGACCCCGGTCTTCGCCCGGGCCCGCAGCCGGGGCGAGACGACCCGCGCCCCGTTCCTCGAGGTGTGGCGTCGGCAGACCCGCACGATGCTGCTGGCCATCGGGGTCACGACCGGCATCTTCGGCGCCATGACCGTCGGCTCGGTCTACCTGACCACCTACGCGACGACCACCCTGCACCTGGGAATGTCGACGATCCTGCTGATCGACGTCCTCGCCGCGGCGGCCGCCTGTGTGACGACGGTGCTGGCCTCGGTGTGGTCGGACCGCATCGGGCGCCGGGGCCTGGTCCTGGCGAGCTGCATCGGCCTGGCGGCCTGGTCGCTGGTGCTCTTCCCACTGATGAACGTCGGCACGCCGCTGGCGGTCGGGACGGCGGTCGTGGTGCTGCTCGCGCTGATCGGACTGGCCTACGGCCCGCTGGGTGCCTACCTGCCGGAGATGTTCGCGACCCGCTGCCGCTACACGGGCGCCGGCGTCAGCTACAACCTCGGTGGCGTCGCGGGCGGCGCGGTGATCCTGCTGATCGCCGCTCCGCTGAGCGCCACGTGGGGCGGGGTCGGCCTCGGGCTCTACATGACGGCGATGCTGCTGGTCAGCATCGGTTGCTTGGTGGCGCTCCCCGAGACGTACCGGCGCCCGCTGAGCTGAGGCGGCACGGGAGCAGCACCGCCGATGGCGGTCACCGCGACGGTCGCGGTGACCGCCACCGGCGTGCGTGCGGGGCCGCCCTGCCGACGCGGTCGACGGCGAGTGCGCACCCGACGGTCGTCGCAGCGGCGAGGCAGAACCCGCCGATGGTGTCGGTCGGGTAGTGGGCGTGCTCGGCGACGAGCCCGACGGCGACGGCCACGGCGCCCGCGCCGGTGAGGAACGTGCCCACCAGCACCCACAGCTCGCGACGCTGCTGCGCACCCCCGGCGATCACGAGCGTCACGGACAGGCCCAGCGCGGTGACGCCGGCGGTGTGCCCGCTGGGGAAGGAGAGCGCGCCGGTGGCGATCGTGCGTCCGACCAGCGGCTTGAGTCCCGTCTCCAGCAGACCGGTCAGGCCCGGGGCCAGCACCGCCAGCACCGCGGAGCGCCATCGCCGCCGTCGTGCGCACCACGCGGCGAGGACGCAGGCGACGGCCACGACGGTCACCGGCTCGCCGGCGACGACGGCCAGGCTCGGCCACTGGCCGTGCAGCGCGTGGTGGGTCGCGACGATCCGCTGCGCCCAGGCGTCGACGGGGGTGGCCGTCGACGTCCCGGCCACGACGACGGCGAGGGCGGCGAGCAGCGCGGCGCATGCGGCGGCGACGCCGACGGCGGGGCGGCGCAGGGCCGTCGGCAACAGCGGGCCGTCGACCGGGGTGTCGCGGGTGGGTCCGAGCGTGTCGATCACGCCGTCCACGCTAGGGAGCCGACCACCAGCCGATGTCCAGCCGAAGGCCAACGCTTCGCAAGAAGGCAGGACGGTCCGACGTGTGCGCCGTGTTCGTCGCGGGTATCCGGGACGTCACCGAGGAGTCGTGATGAGGGTTCTGCGAGGGATCGGCGCGGTCCTGCTGATGGTCGTCGGGCTGCTGTTGTCCGTCGTCGCGATCGTGCTCTGCGTGACGATCATCCTGCTCCCGCTCGGGATCCCGCTGGCCCTCCTGGCGGTCAAGCTGTGGCGGTACGCGTTCACACTGATGTTGCCGCGGCAGGCCGACGTCCGGCGGGGGCTGCGCAAGGGCTTCCACGTGCGCGAGATGCAGGACGCGGCGTCGACGGCACGCAAGGAGGCGAGCCGGCACGGCACCCGGCTGCGCAAGAAGGCACGGAAGGTCCGCAAGAAGCTCCCGGGCTGACGGGCCGACGGACCGTTCCGCGCCTGACACGATCAGGTGAACTCGCACGTCGGCGAGGGGTCCGATCCCTACTCTGCAGCTCCCGGACAGCGAGTCGTCACCGCGACGACGTGCGGTTTCCGGGGTCAGGGGAGCTCCTCGCATGACGACCTCGGGGGTGGCCGCGCGGCCGGGCGGCGCAGGCGACGGTGTCCTGGCCCGCCATCCGCTCGTGTCGTTCTTCGTGCTCGCCTTCGCCGGGTCGTGGGTGGTGGAGCTGCCCGTCGTGCTGTCCCGGACCGGCACGGGCGCGCTGCCGTACGACCTCCCGCCGATCGCCGACGCCCTCCTCATCGCCGCCGCGACGTTCACCGGCCCGACGATGGCGGCGTTCGTGATGGCCCGCGTCGCCGAGGGCCCGGAGGGGCCGAGGCGGCTGCTGCGCCGCTACCTGCAGTGGCGCGTGAAGTTCCGCTGGTACGTGTTCGTGCTGCTGGTCATTCCGGCGAGCGAGATCGTCGGGGCCGTCGTGCTGCCCGGGGCCGTGACGTCGTACCAGCCGGTGACCGCGGCGATGGCGCTCGGCTACCCGCTGGCCTTCGTGTCGACGTTCGTCCTCGGCGGCCCGCTCGGTGAGGAGCCCGGCTGGCGCGGGTTCGCGCTGCCCAGGCTGCAGGCGGCACGCGGCCCGCTCGTCGGCAGCGTCGTCCTGGGCGTGGTGTGGGCGGTGTGGCACTTCCCGCTGTTCTGGACCGGGGTGTGGACGCCGCTCTCGCTCGGCAACGTGCTGATGTTCGTCGCGATGATCACGGCGCTGACCGTCGTCATGTCGTGGGTGTTCAACAACGTGGGCGGCAGCCTGCTGATCACGATGCTGATGCACGCGTCGTTCAACACCTTCGCCAACAAGATCGTCGCGCCGATGTTCCCGGCTCCGTTGCTGACCGAGTACGGCCTGCTCCCGGAGCTGGTCGGGTTCGGCATCGTCGCGATCGTGGTCGTCGCGGCGACGCGGGGCCGGCTGAGCTACCGCGTCGACCGCGCGGTCACCTGAGCCGGGTCACCCGTCGCGCAGCACGACGCGGCGGCGGATCCGCCAGCCGCCCGGGGTGCGGACGAGCTCGTCGACGATCGTGGTGATGCGCAGCAGCCGCGACGACTCGCCCCGCGGGGTGCCGACGATCTGCAGGTACGCGGTGCTGGTCAGCGCGTCGGGGCCGGTGGCGGCGACGTCGACCGTGCTGATGACGTGGTGCAGCGCCTCACCGGACTCGACGCAGGCCGCGTGGAAGCGCTCGGCGAACGCCGTGAGCTCTACGGTGCCCGTCGAAGGCTCGGGATAGCTGGGGGAGCGGAACTCCCCGTCGGAGGTGAAGGTCGCCGCCCAGTCGGCGGCCCGCCCGGAGTCGATCGCGTGGCTCTGCCGGCCGTAGAGCTGGTGGACGGCCAGCACGTCCTCGGTCGCGACGTCGATGGCGCACCTCCCGGGGGCGGGGTCAGTTCGGGCTGCTGGTGACGGGTGCAGACTCCCAGACGAACCCGTCGGGGTCGGTGAAGCCGTCGCCGTCACCGGCGATGGCGATGCGGTGCGATCCCGAGCCCGCCATGTCGACACCGGCGTCCTTCGCGAGCGCCTTGCGCGGGTAGAGGGCGAGCTTCACGGGGGCGCCGGGCGTCGAGAACTCGACGTACTTGCCGCCGAAGCTCCGCCCGACCGTCAGCCCGTGCTCGACGTAGAACCGCTTGCTGGCCTTGACGTCCGTGACGCCGAGCAGCAGGACGATCCCGTCGACCTCCCGGGTGGCGGGCCCGGTGTCCTTCTTCTTCGAGGTCGCGATCTTCCAGATCGTGCCGTCCGGTGCGCGGACCACGCCGCCGTAGCCCCAGAAGGTCTTCTCGACCGGCTTGACGACGGTCGCACCCGCCGCGACCGCGCTCGCGACGAGGGCGTCGACGGTGCTCGGCCGGCCGACGACGAGCGAGAGCGTGCACGCGCGGAAGCCGTCGGTGGGCGCGTCGGACCCGCGGACCGCGAGCCGGCCGTCGAGGGCGAGTGCGGTGAGGAAGGCGCGGGTGGCGGCGGGGTCGGTGGTCTCGATGACGACGGAGTCGATGGAGGTCATGAGAAAACGGTAGGGAGGACCTGGGCGGCGCGGCTTCTCGATTCCTGACCGATCTCGGGCCGGGGCGGGCAGCGCCCTCAGGAGGCGGTGGTTCCCGGCGCCATCAGCGCGTCGACCGGCGCGGCGTCCGTCGCGTCGGCCTCCGCCGCCGCGTCGAACTCCGCGTCGGCCGTGGTGGCCGGCAGGTCGGGCCACCACAGCCGCAGGTCACTGTTGTCGATGCCCACGTGTCCTTCGTACCCCGAGATCATCACCGGCATGCGGCGGGGTGCCGTCGGCACGGCGGCGGGCCGCCCCCTCGGCACGGCGGCGGGCCGCCCGGTCGGCATGGCGGCGGGCCGCCCCCTCGGCGCGGCGCCGGGCTGCTCAGCTCGCCGGCTCCAGGGCGAAGCCCTCGTACCCGGCGTCGGCGACCTCACCGAGCTTCTGCCGGTAGGCGCCGATGCCCGCCATGTAGAACATCACGGAGTTCTTCTTGCCCGGGATGTTCGCGCCGAAGATCCAGGAGTCGGCCCGGGGGAACAGCGTCGCGTCCGCGATCTCCGCGCAGGTCGCCGTCCACCCCGCCTCGGCCTCGGGCGTCGGCTCGACCGCACGTGCGCCGGTGCGCTCGGCGGTGGCGATGAGCTCGCCGATCCAGTCGACCTGCGACTCGATGCTCGGCGGCAGGTTGGTGAACGGGCCGTTGGGGCCGAGGATCATGAACATGTTCGGGAAGCCCGCCTTCGACAGCCCGAGGTAGCTCGTCGGTCCGTCCTGCCAGTGCTCGTCGATGTGCCGGCCGCCGCGGCCGCGCAGGTCCATCGCCCGGTAGTTGCCGTCCACGGCGTCGAATCCCGTCGCGAGGACGAGCACGTCGAGGGTGTGCTCCACGCCGTCGGCGGTGCGGACGCCGGCGGGGGTGACCGCCTCGATCGGGTTCTCCTTGATCGAGACGAGCTCGACGTTGTCGCGGTTGAACGTCTCGTAGTAGCCCTCGTTGCACAGCGGTCGCCGGGCGTAGAGGTCGTCGGGGGTGAGCTTGCGGGCAGTCTCCGGGTCGTCGACGATCTCGGCGATCTTCGACCGGATGAACGCCGCGGCAGCCTCGTTGGCCTCGGGGTTCGTCGCGATGTCGCAGAACGTGCCGAACATGAACCGGAAGCCGTTGCCCTTGTCCCAGTTCTCCTGGAACACGCGGCGCCGTTCCTCCTCCGGGACGCTCATCGCCTCGACGGTGCTCTCCTCGAACCCGAACGCGACGACCGACGTGCGGACCTGCGCCCAGATCGCGTCGAAGTTCTCCTTGGTGCGCGCGACCTCCGCCGGGTCGACCGGCCCGTTGCCCGACGGCACGCTGTACTGGGGTGTCCGCTGGAAGACCGTCAGATGTCCGGCGATCTTCGCGGCGGCGACGATGAACTGCGTCCCCGTCGAGCCGGTGCCGATGACGCCGACGCGCTTGCCGGTGAGGTCGAGGTCGTCGGGCCAGGCGTTGGTGTGGACCAGCCGGCCGGCGAACGAGTCGAGGCCCGGGATGTCGGGGATGTTGGTCCGGGCCAGCAGCCCGAGCGCGTTGACCAGGTAGCGGCAGGTGACGGTGTCGCCGCCGCTCGTCGTGACGTTCCAGAGCGCGCTGTCCTCGTCGTAGGTCGCGCCGGTGACCTCGGTGCCGAGCCGGATGTCGCGACCGAGGTCGTGGCGCTCGACGACGTGCTCCAGGTAGGCGAGGACGTCGGGCTGGTCGAGGTATCGGGTCGACCAGTCGTAGGACTGCAGCAGGTCCTTGTCGAAGGAGTAGCGGTAGACGAAACCCTCGGTGTCGGACTTCGCTCCCGGGTACCTGTTGAAGTACCACGTCCCGCCGACGCCGTCGCCCTTCTCGAAGGCGCGCACCGTGAGCCCGAGCTCCTCGCGGAGCTTGTAGACCATGTAGATGCCGCCGAAACCGGCACCGACGACGACGGCGTCGACGTCCGGTGTGGGGTTCGTGCTCATGACGTTCTCTCCTCGCGTTGTCGTGCCGGCGTCCTCGGGACGGCGTTCATCGGGACGGCGTTCGTCGGGGGTGGCCGGTCAGGCGCGGTACCAGCGCGCGATCCTGGCGATCTCCTCGTCGGCCTCTGGCGCGTTGCCCGCCAGGCACGGGAAGACGTGCTGCATGCCGTCGGCGACCGACAGGGTGGCGTCGACGCCCGCGGCCCGCGCGCGTTCGACGAGCCGGGTGGCGTCGGCCAGCAGCGACTCGGCCGCGCCCGCGTCGACGTAGAGCCGCGGGAAGCCGGCGAAGTCGGCGTGCAGCGGGTTGGCGAGCGGGGTGCGCGGGTCGATGCGGCCCTCGGCGAGCACCGCAGCGATCATCGACTCGAGGATCGGCACGGAGATCAGTGCGTCGGTGGCGTCGTTGGTCACGAGCGTCTCGCCGGAGTTCTCCATGTCCAGCCAGGGGGAGAGGGCGATCACCCCGCCCGGCAGCGGCCGGCCCCGTTCGCGCAGCGCGAGCGGGATCGCGACGGCGAGGTTGCCGCCCGCCGAGTCACCGATCGTCGTGACCGCGGCCGGGTCGACGCCACGCTCGACGAGGCCGGTGAAGGCGGCGACGCCGTCCTCGACCTGGGCCGGGTGCGGATGTTCGGGTGCGCGCCGGTAGTCGAGCACGAACGCGGTGACTCCCAGCTGCTTCGCGACGTGCGCGGCCAGCTTGCGGTGGCTCGCCGCCGAACCGACGACGAACCCGCCGCCGTGGGTGTACAGCAGCACCCGCGACGTGTCCGCGCCCGTCGGCAGCGTCCAGATGCCCGGGACGCCGCCGATCGTCTCCTCGCGGTAGGTGACGTCCTCCGGCTCGCGGGTCGGCTGGTGCCATTCGTCGAACAGGCTGCGGGTCAGCCGCGTCGTGAGACCGGGTGTCGTCGCGATGATCGACGCCCAGTCCGCGTACAGCTCCCGCAGCGCGTCCGACTGGAGCGACGTCGTCGTCGTCATCGCGGTGTCCTCCTCGCGCTCGTGTGACTCACGGCTCACTGTGACGCGGCGCGTCGGGGCCGAGGTGTTCCGTTTCGGAACGGTCGGAGGCGCAGGGTTCCGGTTGGCCCGGCGGCCCCTCGTGAGGCACCGTGGGGTGATCGGGCGCGCGGGGGCGTCCGACGGAGACCGACCACGGGGCAACGATGCGTCGAAACGAGGTCAGGCACCTGCCGGCGATGTCGTCGGCGGAACTCGAGCGCACCCGCCGCAGCCGGCTGGCGTTGCTCGACGGCGGCCTCCTGGCGGAGCCGCCCGGTCGCGCGGGCGTCCCACCCGTGATCGAGAACAGCTGGCGACGCTGCATCGCCGACGCGGTCCCCGTCGCGCCGGACCACCTCGACTACCGCGAGCCCCACGACGTGCTGCCCGTCCTGCGCCGGGCCGCCGAACCCGTCATCGACCGGCTCGCGGAGAGCTTCGGGGAGGTGCCGGTCGCGATGGTGCTCTCCGACGCGACCGGCCGCATCGTGCTGCGGCACGTCGCCGTCCGGCGACAGCGCGACGTCATGGACCGGGCGAGCGCGGCCGAGGGCTTCGACTTCTCCGAGCCCTCGGTCGGCACGAACGGGCTGGGCACCGTCCTCGTCGAGCGCCGACCGGTGCTGGTGCGCGGCCCGGAGCACTACAACCCGCTGCTCGAGGACCTCACGTGCGCGGGGACACCGATCGTCGAGCCGTTCACCGGGCGGATGATCGGGTCGTTCTCCCTGACCTGCGCGACGCGCGACGTCCACCCGCTGATGTCGGTGATGACCGGGGACATCGGGCGTCAGATCGAGGGCCGCATCCTGGCGGAGGCCGGCGAGCGGCGCATGCGGCTCGTCGAGGCGTACCTCGCCGTCGACCGGGGGGCGGGTGCCGCGGCGCTCGTCGTCGACGAGGAGACGGTGCTGGCCAACCGGCTCGGGCTCGCCCACACCGGTCCCGAGCTGCATCCGCTGCTGTGGCAGTACCTGGCCGAGCACGGGCCGCGCCGGCCGACCCGGATGCGGGTCCCGCTGGTCGACGGCCCGCGTGACGCACTCGTCGAACCGATCCCGGGGCTACGGCCCGCGTACAGCGTGCGGCTGGTGCCGGTCGTCCCGTCGCCGGAGCGCACACCCGTCCGGCCCGAGCGTGGCGCCCGGTCCGAGGTGGAGCGCGAGCTCGCGGCGGTCGTGCGGCACCGCGAGATCGCCGCGCTGACGGGTGACCCGGGTACCGGCAAGCTCCGGACGGCGCGGGACGTGCTGCGGCGCGGCGGCGCGGGCGATCCGTTGGTCGTCGAGCCCGCGACCGACGACGGCTGGTTCGACGCCGCGCGGACCGCGCTCGCCGCCGGGCGCGGCGTCGTCGTGCGCCGGGTGCACGAGCGACCGGGTCCGACGGCCGCGCAGCTGCGCACCCTCGCCGACCTCGGCGGCCCGCTCGCGATCACGGCCGATCTCGACGCCGCATCCGACGACGTCGTCGGGGCGGTCCGGCAGGTCGCGACGACCGTGCGGCTGCCGACACTGGCCCAGCGCCGTGACGACCTCCCCGCGCTGGTCAGGGACCTGCTGGCGGAGCTGCCGGAACCGGAGTCGACGACGCGGTTCGCGCCGGCCGCGTGGGAGCGGCTGATGGCCTGGCACTGGCCCGGCAATCTCGCCGAGCTGCGGACGACGGTCGTCGCCATGGCGCGCCGGGCGGCCGGCGGTGTCGTCGAGCTTGCCGACCTGCCGCCCGAGCTGCGCGGACCCCGGCGGACGCTGACCGGGATGGAGTCGGCCGAGCGCGACGCCGTCGTGGAGGCGCTGCGCGCCGCGGGGGGCAACCGGACCCGCGCGGCCAGGGCGCTCGGGATCGGCCGCAACACCCTGTACCGCAAGATCCGCGAGTTCGGGATCGACTGAGGGGTTCGCCTCCGGTGCCGCGGTCCGCGGGCGTCACCCCAGGTCGAGGAAGGTCCCGCCCGCCTCCTCGGCGAGCCGCGGCCCGAACAGCGCCGCGGGTGTGAACGCACCCGGCCGCGCGTCCCCGGCGGCGAGGTGCAGCGCGGCGGCCGCCGCGGCCGCCGCCGTGAAGTCCATGCCGTCCTGCGCGCGCAGCCAGCCCTCGGACACGGCGCCGTCGGTCCACGTGACGCGAGCGTGCGCCCAGGAGTGCACACGCGTCGCGGGCCGGGCTGCCGGCTGCAGCGCGGCGAGCCGGCGGATCGCGAGCTCGCGCAGCGGCCGCAGCCGGGTGGGGCCCCGACGGCGGGGAGCAGTGCCGCGACCCCGCCGTGCGGCGCCTCCGACGACGCGGCGTCGCCGGGGTGGCGCCGCCGCTCTCGGAGTGGAAGCGTCGCGACGCCCGGTCGCACACGGCGGCGGTCGCAGGGGAGACCATCCAGGGCGTCTCGGGCTGCACGGGCGTGACGCGGGGCCGGGCCCGGGTGCTGACCGACCCCAACGACCCGTCGGCCCTCGAGCCGGGCGACATCCTGGTCGCGCCGATCACCGATCCGTCGTGGACGCCGCTGTTCGTCGCGGCCTCGGCCGTCGTCGTCGACGTGGGAGCGCCGTTCTCGCACGCCGCGATCGTCAGCCGTGAGCTGGGCATCCCGTGCGTCGTGTCGGCGACGGACGCGACGGGCCGCATCCCGGACGGGGCGTTGATCGAGGTCGACGGCACCGCGGCGACGGTGACGATCATCGAGGCGTGACCTCGGGGCGCCCACGGGCTCGACCCGGCGGGAGCCTGAGCGGACGACGGGATTCGAACCCGCGACCCTCACCTTGGCAAGGTGATGCGCTACCAGCTGCGCTACGTCCGCAGTGCGGGCCACGGCCCGCAGCCGAACCTTACCCCACCGCCGGTGTGGTCCGGCCGTCCGTCGCCGGACGCCGGGCCACCACCCGGGCGAACGCCGCCGCGGGCAGGAACATGAGCACGCTCGGCAGCAGGCACGGCACCCCGAGCCGGGCGAGCCGCCCAGGATCAGGGGACCAGGCAGATCTTCCCGACGGTCCGACGCTCCTCGAGGAGCGTGTGCACGTGCGCGGCGTCGGCCAGCGGGAAGGTCTCGGTCCGCAGGCGGACCGCTCCGGCCGCGACGCGGTCGAGGACGTGGGTGATCGCCCGGCCCGGCTCGGCGGGGTCGGCGTCGATGATCCGGCGCAGGATGAACCCGCTGACGGTCTGCCCCCTCGGCATCAGCCGCCGGGCGTCGAAGACCGCGGGCTGTTGGGTCGACGAGCCGACGACTACGTAGCGCCCGTTGTGCCCCAGCGCGTCGAGGGCGGCCGCGAACACCGGGCCCCCCACCATGTCGACCACCACGTCGACGCCGCGCCCGTCGGTCAGGTCCCGCAGCGTGCCACGCAGGTCGGGGTCCGCGGGGTCGACGGCCTCCGCGCAACCGAGCTCGCGGGCCCGCTCCCGCTTCGCCGGGGTCGAGGCCGTGCCGATCACCCGGGCGCCGAGGTCGGCGGCCAGTTGCACCGCGAGCCCGCCGACGCCACCGGTCGCGCCCGTGACGAGCACCGTCTCGCCCGGGCGGGTACGGCCGTGCCGGTCGACGGCGTACCAGGCGGTGATGCCCTGCAGGAACCCGGCGGCGACGGTGACGGGCGCGACGTCGGCGGGCACCGGGTAGGCGCGCCGGCCCGCGACGACGGCGTGGTCGGTGTACCCGCCGCCCTCGGTCAGGAACGCCGCGACGGTCGTGCCGACGACGTGCCCCGACCCCGGCCCGGCCCACACCACGGTGCCGACGGCCTCGACCCCCGGCACGTCGGGGAGCTGCTGGTCGCGGCGGTACTCGCCGCGCCGGACCATGGTGTCGGCGAAGTTGACCCCGGCCGCGGCCACGGCCACGACGACGTCGGCCGGCCCGGGGGTGGGCAGCGGCTCGGTGACGAGCTCGAGCACGTCGGGGGGTCCGAAGCGGGAGAACTGCACGGCGCGCCGGGACTGTGGGGGAGCGGTCATGGACTTCTTCGTACCGGTTCGCCGCCGCTCGCCGCGACCTGACGGCGGCCACGGCGAAGAAGATGATCGTCGCCCCCCGCGACTCGACCCGGGCCCGTCCGACGTCGCCGACTTCGGTGGATCGGCCGGGCTCCCGGCCCGAGGGTGGTGCCCCGCGCCGGCGCGGATCGAGGGTGGGCGGTTCACCGTAGTCGCGGCGCACCCGGCCGGGGGGCGTCGAGCAGGACGGGCAGCGAGGTCAGCCGCCACGTTCCCGGGTCGGGGCGGCGGGCGGCCTCGTCGGGTTCCGGCAGCCGCGGGGCGCGGCGCAGGACCGCCCGCAGCGTCACCTCGGTCTGCATCCGCGCGAGGCCCGCGCCCAGGCAGAAGTGCGGACCGTGCGCGAACCCGAGGTGCGCGTTCGCGTTCGGCCGGTCGAGGCGCAGGACGTCGGGGTCGGTGAAGACCCGCGGATCGCGGTTGGCGCCGACGAGCGCCGCGGACACCATGTCGCCCTTGCCGATCGTGACGTCGTCGAGCTCGACGTCCTCCTGTGCGATCCGCGGCAGGGACAGCAGCTGGGGTCCGCACCAGCGGATCAGCTCCTCGACGGCGTTGGGCAGCAGGGCGGGGTCGGTGCGCAGTGCGGCCGCCGAGCCGCGGTGGGTGAGCAGCGCGTGCACGGCGTTGGGGACGAGCAGGGCCGGGACCTGCCCCGCGAGGAGCAGTTGCCAGACGAGCGTGACCAGCTCGGTGTCCGTGGGGCCGTCGGGAGTGCGGACGAGCGTCGAGAGGACGTCGTCGCCGCGGCGGGCGCGAGCGGCCTCGACGGCCGCGCGGGCGGCCTCGATGATCCGTGGCACGGCCTCGACGAACGCGGGGCCGTGCCCGGTGGCGACCGCTGCACCGAACTCGTGCCAGGGCGCCCGCTCGTCCTCGGGCACGCCGACGAGGGCGCAGATGATCTCGATCGGGAGCGGTCGCGCGACCTCGACGAGATCGACGCGCCCGGCGGTCACGCGCGCGAGCGCCGCGTCGACGATCGCCTCCGCCCGTGGGCGGAACGCCGCCGCCCTCGCCGGGGTGAACGCGGGCGAGACGGCGCTCCGCAACCGGGCGTGCTCGGGGCCCTCCATCTGCTGCATCGTGCGCAGGTAGGGCAGGTACTCGGCCGCGACGAGCGTCGGGAGCAGGGCGAACGTCGCCTCGCCGAGGGCGAGGCGCGGGTCGGTGAGCAGGGCGCGGGCCGGCGCGTAGCGGGTGACCGCCCACATCGGCGGCATCCCGGGGGCGACGAGCCGGGCGACCGCCGAGCGTTCGCGGGCCGCGCCGTAGGTGGCTGCCGGATCGCGCGACGACTCCGGATCGGACAGGTCGATCTCGACGACGGTCACGGCGGCAGCACCTCTCGAATGTTCGCTACAGATTTTCACATCATCTGAATGTTGACGGTATCGTCGGTCGACATCGGGAGCAAGCGAGTGGAGGACCATGGCACGGCTGTCCCGCTCCGAGATGCAGCAACGCAACCGGGCCCGCGTCCTCGAGGCTGCCCGCGAGGAGTTCGGCGACAAGGGCTTCCGCGACGCCAAGGTCGACACCATCGCGGCCGCCGCCGACCTGACCCGCGGCGCGGTCTACTCCAACTTCCCGAGCAAGCGGGCCCTCTACCTCGCCGTGCTCGCCTCCGACGCCGCCGCCGTTCCCGAGCCCGACGGCCCACCCGGCCGGGCGCCGTCGACGGCGGCACAGGCGCTCGCCGCCCTCGCCCGCGGCCGGCTCGCGCGGCTGCCGCTGGCCGTCGACGAGCATCGCGGGCCCGTCCGGCTCGCCTCGGGCCTCGAGCAGGAGATCGCCGCCGACGAGCGGCTCCGCACCCCGTTCGCGCAGCTCCAGGCGCTGAATGCCATCGTCGTCGGGCTGGCGCTCGAACAGACGCTGCGGCGCCGCGAGGACCGGCGGATGGTCCGGGTCGCCGAGACCGCGCTGACCCTGCTCCAGGGCGCGGCCCGGCTCGCCGTCGCCGCGCCCGGCTTCGGCGAGCCCTTCACCGTCGTCCGCGCCTGCGAGCATCTGGCCGACGCCGACCTGGACGACGCCTGGACCGAGCCCGCGTTCGCCGCCTACGCCCCCGCGCCGCGCCCGGTCGACGAGCCGTGGCAGCCCCCGGTGGTGGACGACGCCCTGCGCGGCAACCAGGTCACCTTCTCCGGCGACGGGCTCGTGGTCGTGCTGGGGCTGCATCGGCTGGAGGCGTTCGAACACGTCGTCCGCGCCGCACCGCCCGGTACCGAGATCACCGCGGCGGTCGTGACCGCGGACCGGCACGAGGCCGGGATGCTCGCGCGGCTCGTCGTCACCGAGCTCGCGTCGGCGCTGCGCCCGATCTTCCCGACGTTGCTGCCGCCGGGGCTGCGGATCGTCCTCGACGAGGAGGGCGCGCTCGCCGCGGCGGCGGGGGTGGCCTCGGTGTCGGACATGACCGAGGCCGGAGTGCGGCTGGCGGGCGGCCGCATCGTCGCCCGGGCGGACGGTTGGGGTGCCGCCCATGCGATCGGCGCGGCCCGCTAGGAACGCTCCGTGGGCAGGCGGGTCGCCGCCGCGAGGTCGAGCCGTGGCCCGTCGTGCAGGTCCGCGAGCAACTCCCGGCGCCGCGGCCTCGCCGTCGCGCCGGCCGCCCTCGGCGGTCGGGGGCGAGGGTGCAGGCGAGGACCTGCAGGAGCGTCGACCTGCCGGGCCCGTTCTCGCCGACGACGGTCGTCAGAGGTAGAGCTGGTACCGAGGCACGGCGCGGACGCTAGCCGGGCGGGTCGTCAGTGATCGACCGGTTTTCGAGGAACCGCAGCCGGTAGCGGTGGTAGAGACCCAGCAGGGCCAGTTCCAGCACGACCACGGCGACGACCAGGTCGGCGTCGATGTAGCCGAGCACGACGTTCACCCCGGCGAGCCCGAGGACCAGCCCCAGCCGTCCGACGCGCAGCCCGAAGCGGTCGCGCCCGATGAGCAGCGCGCCTGCGGCGACGACGAGCATCAGCCCGACCACGGTCTCGCCCGCCGAGGCGATGACCAGCGCGGGCGGACGGCTGCCGGGCGGGACGGTCTCGTCGTCGATGATGATCGTCGCGTCCGGGTCACCGGTGGCCAGCGCGACGAAGACGGCCAGGCCGACCAGCGAGAGCAGCCCGATCAGCACCGATCCGAGGATCAGCACGACCCGGTGCAGCCAGCGTGGGAGCACGGCGCGCTCGATCCGTGTCAGCATGCCGAGCACCCGGCGCATGCGCTGCGGCGCAGCGACGACGGGTGCGTTCTCGACGACCGGCCGAACCCGCGTGGCGAGGTCGGCCAGGTCCGGACGTGAGGTGTCGGCCGCGAGCGCGTCGATGTCGCGCAACAGTTCCCGGCGGGCCGCGGGACGCAGCGGGCCGTCGGCGACCGCCTTGAGCGCGACGGTCACGCTGTAGGCGAGGGTGCGCCCGTTCGTCAGGTGGGCACGGCGGGCGAGCACCGCGACCGCGAGCACCCCCAGGAAGACGAGATAGATGATCGGCGCGGCGAGCGGGGTGAAGTAGTCGTTGCGCTGGGTGATGAACTTGCCGACCTCGTCGACGAACAGCCCGGAGCCCGCGCCGACGAGGACCGCCGTCAGGGGCTGCACCCAGCGGTTGCCCCACAGCAGCGTGAGGACGCCGCCGACGATCAGAAGCAGCCCGCCCCACAGCGCGTGGGCCAGGTGGTAGACGTCGCCGCCGATCTGCGGCCAGCCCGAGAGACTCAGGTACAGCCGGGTCACGACGACCGTCACCCCGAACGAGACGGCGAGCAGCGCGACCCAGCGGGCACCGTCGGCACGGGGGACCGGCGAGCGCATCGGTCCGGCCGGCTGCAGGCGCGCGTCTGCCGCGGCGGGCGCGGGCTCGGTGCGCGTCATCGGGTCCTCCGGCCACCTCGCGGCGCCACCGGCGACCGGGAGCCGGCGGACCAGGGAACGGTAGCGGGATCACGGCCCCTGGTCACCGAGCCGCGCGGCGCAAGGGCGTCAGGCCGGGAGCCGGCGCACCCCCACCGGTGGCGGCCACGGCACCCCGAAGTGCTCCCGGAGGGCGGCCCGGCCGTCGTCGGTGGGACGCAGTGCCCGCGAACGCGGCGTGCGGCGCACCCAGCCGCGGTCGACGAGGGTGTCGAGCAGCGCCCGCCCGAGCGGTCCCGCGACGTGGTGGCGCTGCTCGGTCCAGTCGGTGCAGCAGCGGACGCCGACGGCCTCGGGGACCGCGACGCCGATGGCCGTCAACGCCTCGCGGCCGCCCGGGGTGAGCAGGTAGGTGGCGTCGTCGGGGAACCGGCCGCGTGGGCGCGGCACGTCGAGCCCGGGCTCCTCGACGAGGTGGCCACGGTCGCGCAGCGCGTCGGTGAGCGCGACGCCGAGCCGTCCGGCGACGTGGTCGTAGCAGCACCGGGCCAGTCGCATGGCGTGCGCGCGGGTCCCCTCGCGCAGCGACCGGATCGGTTGTGCGGGCGAGAGCCGGGCGACCTGCTCGAGCAGCCGCCCGACCTCGTCGCCCGCGAGCCGGTAGTAGCGGTAGCGGCCCGACGCGACGACCTCCAGCAGCCCGGCCGCGCGCAGTTGCTTCAGGTGCGCACTGGCGGTCGCGGCGCTGACGCCGGCCTCCGCGGCGAGCATGCTCGCCGGTAACGCCCGGCCGTCGTCGAGCGCCATCAGCATGCGGCAGCGGCCACGGTCGGACAGTGCGGCACCGATGACCGAGAGATCGGCCTCGCCCTGGTCGGTCATGCGTTGCTCCTATGTCAAGCGGCGACCGGTTGGGGACCGGTCGTTGTGCTTGTGGTGGTGTGCAG
>NZ_BPRG01000082.1:0-13004 GCF_036984265.1 Pseudonocardia sp. D17
CCAGGCCGTCGACAACTCGACGACCAACACCACCACGCACACCAACTCGCACAACACCGACAGCTTCAACATCGACGACTCGTTCCAGAGCGACGACGACGCGACGGTGCTGTCGAACAACGACGTGCTCTCGCACAACACCGACAACAGCCAGGCCAACGACAACGACGTGGTCGACGTCCTCTGACACGGCCCGACCCGACCGGCGCAGGCTGCCGCACGGAGTAGCCTTCACGTGCGACACGACGACCGGCCCCGCCTTCTCCCGGACCCGGGACGGTGGGGCCGGTCTCGTCGTGTAACAAGGAACGGAACGCAGTCGAGGTCGCCGTCCGGCGGCCGGTGAGGGGGCGGGAACTCCGTGGCGGTTCCGGCAGCTGTCGACCTGGTCGACCTGGCGCTCAAGGCGACCACGGCCTACCAGCGGCCCGACCTGGGACTGCGGCTCCAGCACACCCGCAAGCGCCTCGCCGACCCCACCGTCCGGGTGCTGATCGTCGGCGAGTTCAAGCAGGGCAAGTCCCAGCTGGTCAACGCGCTCGTCAACGCCCCGGTCTGCCCGGTGGACGACGACATCGCCACGTCGGTGCCCACCGTCGTGAAGTACGGGGAGACGGCGGCGGTGTCGCTGGTCCGCGACAACGGCCCCGACGACGACCGGCCCCCGGAGCGCACCGAGGTGCCCATCGGGCGGCTCGCCGAGTTCGTCTCCGAGGCCGGCAACCCCGACAACCGCGCGAAGCTCAGCTACGCCGAGGTCTCGTTGCCGCGCAAGCTCCTGGCGGGCGGTCTGGTGCTCGTCGACACCCCGGGCGTCGGTGGCCTGGGGTCCGCCCACGGCGCGGCGACGATGTCGGTGCTGCCCAGCGCCGACGCGGTGCTGCTCGTCTCCGACGCGGCCCAGGAGTACACCGCGCCCGAGATGGAGTTCCTGGGCGCGGCGATGAAGCTGTGCCCGAACGTGGCGTGCGTCGTCACCAAGACCGACCTCTACCCGCACTGGCGCCGGATCGTCGAGCTCGACCAGGGCCACCTGCAGCGGGCGGGCGTCACGGCCACGACGTTCCCGGTGTCCTCGACGCTGCGCCTGCACGCCGCGCAGACCCAGGACGCGGCGCTGATGGAGGAGTCGGGCTTCAAGGAGCTGATCGGCTTCCTGCTCAACCGGGTCGTCGCCCGCGCCGACGACCTCGACCGCCGCTCCACCGCCCAGGACGTGCTCGACGTCTGCGAGCAGCTCGCGACCACGATGAAGTCCGAGCTCACCGCGCAGGAGGACCCGGAGCGGGCCGAGGCGCTCGTCGCCGACCTCACGGCGGCGAAGGCCCGGGCCGACGCGCTGCGCCAGCGCTCCGCCCGGTGGCAGACGACGCTCAACGACGGCGTCGCCGACCTCATCGCCGACATCGACTACGACCTGCGTGACCGCCTGCGCGCCATCGCCCGCGACGGCGAGCAGCTGCTCGAGGACGCCGACCCCGCCGACATCTGGGACCAGTTCGCGGAGTGGTTGCACCAGCAGGTGTCCGCGGCGGCGTCGGCCAACTTCGTGTGGACGGCCGAGCGGGCCCGCTACCTGGCCGGACAGGTCGCCGAGCACTTCGCCGAGGGCGCGGAGATCTCGTTGCCCGCGTTGCGGTTCGAGGACACCGTCGGCACCATGGGCGGCCGCGTCGGGGCGCTGGAACAGCCCGTCGACGAGAAGTTCGGCATCGGCCAGAAGCTGTTCACCGGTATGCGCGGCGGGTACGGCGGCCTGCTCATGATCGGTCTGGCCACGAGCATCGCCGGCCTCACCCTGCTCAACCCCATCTCGATCGGGGCCGGCCTCCTGTTCGGCGGGAAGACGGTCCGCGACGAGCGCAAACGGATGAAGCAACGCCGGCAGGCCGAGTCGAAGAACGCGCTGCGCCGCCACATCGACGAGGTGACCTTCCAGGTCTCCAAGGACTCCCGGGACATGCTCCGCCGCATCCAGCGCGACCTGCGCGACCACTTCACGGTCCTGGCCGAGGAGGTGTCGACGTCGCTCGCCACGTCCGTGGCCGCCGCCCAGTCCGCGGTCAACACCGACGTCAACGTGCGGCAGGCCCGCATCCAGGACCTGCGCGCCGAGCTGAGCCGGGTCGAGGCGCTCGCCGAGCGGGCCCGCAAGCTCGCCGCGGGGGCCGGTCAGATCGCGGCCGCCCAGCCCGGCCAGGTCCCGTCCGGGCAGGTGCAGTCGTGAGCGCGCCCGTCGTCGGGCAGGCCCCGCCGCTCGGCTCGACCGTCCGGCTGCTGTTGCGGCACACCATGGAGGCCTACTCCGACAGCCCGCAGGCCCTCGGCTGGCTGCGCCACCATCTCGACCGTTTCGACGAGCCCCTGCGCGTCGCGATCGCCGGAAAGGTCAAGGCGGGCAAGTCGACGCTGCTCAACGCGCTGGTCGGCGAGGAGATCGCGCCGACCGACGCGGGGGAGTGCACGCGCGTCGTCACCTGGTACCAGGACGGGCACTCGCCGCGGGTGCTCATGTACCCGAAGGCTGCCGCGCCCAAGCAGCTGACGATCCACCGCAACCGCGGCTCGCTCTCGTTCGACCTGATGGGGACCCCGACCGACCAGGTCGACCGGCTCGTCGTCGACTGGCCCTCGCAGAACCTCCGGTCGACGACGCTGATCGACACACCCGGGATCGCCTCGCTGTCGAGCGACACGTCGATGCGCGCGGGCGCGTTCCTCACCCCGGACGACGCCCCCACGCCCGCCGACGCCGTCATCTACCTGATGCGCCACCTGCACGCCACCGACGTGCGGTTCCTCGAGTCGTTCTTCGACCAGGGCGTCGCCAGGGCCACACCGGTCAACACGATCGCGGTGCTGTCGCGGGCCGACGAGATCGGCGTCGGCAGGCTCGACGCGCTCACCTCGGCCCGGCGCATCGCCCGTCGCTACCGGTCCGACGACAAGATCCGCGGCCTGTGCCAGACCGTCGTCGCCGTCGCGGGCCTGCTCGCCCAGTCGGGGCGGACGATGCGGCAGGACGAGTTCGCCGCCCTCGTCGCGCTCGCGGAGCTGCCGCGTGCCGACATGGACTCGCTGTTGCTGTCGGTCGACCGGTTCGTCCGGGGCGAGGGTGTCGAGCTCGCGCATCCCGACACCGACGCCCGCGCCCGGCTCATCGAGCGCTTCGGCCTGTTCGGTGTCCGGCTCGGCGTGACGCTGGTCCGGCAGGGCATCACCGACCCGACGCGCATCGCCGAGGAGCTCGTCCGCCGCAGTGGCCTCGAGGATCTCCGGCAGGTGCTGTCGACGCAGTTCACCGAGCGTCGTGACCTGCTGAAGTCGCGGTCGGCGCTGCTGGCCGTCGAGCTGGTCCTGCAGCGCGAGCCGCGCCCCGCGGCCACCGCGCTGGCGGCGGAGGTGGAGCGCATCCTTGCGGGGGCGCACGAGTTCGTCGAGCTGCGGATGCTGTCGGCGCTGCGTGCCGGCGCCGTCAAGCTCCCGTCCGACGCTCTCGACGAGGCCGAGCGCCTGCTCGGGGGCGAGGGCGGCTCCGCGGCGGCGCGCCTCGGGCTCGACCCGGGGATCCATCCCGAGGACCTGCGCCGCGCGGCCCTCGAGGCCGCGACCCGCTGGAAGCGCCGCGCCGAGAGCCCGCTGTCGAGCCGGGCGACCGCCGACGCCGCGCGCATCGTCGTCCGCAGCTGCGAGGGGATGCTGGCGAGCCTGCAGCGCTACTGACCGCCGCCCGGCAGCGCGTCGACGAGCGACCGCGGCCGGGCCCTCCGCGCAGGCCCGACGACGAACCCGTGCGCAACCCCACTGCTCCGGATCCGGCTCCCCCGCCACGACACTGAGGTTGCGCTCGGCTCGGCACGCGCAACCCCGAGCGCCGACGACGACGACCAGGTTGCGCCCGGTCCGGGGCGAACCACGACCGGGGCGCAGCGGCGCAGGCGTCTCGGGTCAGTCGGCGGACGAGGACGAGCCCGCCGGGCCGACGATCTGGCGCAGGTGCGCGAAGAGCTCGCCGCGGGAGCCGGAGCCCAGCCGCTGACGCATCCGCGCGACGTGGTGCTCCACGGTCTTCGCGCTGATGAACAGCCGCTCGCCGACCTGCTTGTAGGTGAGTCCCTCCAGCACCAGTTTCGCGACCTCCCGCTCCCGCTCGCTGAGCGGGCCGTCGCCCAGGTCGTCGAGTTCGGGGGCGGGACGGCGGGCGGGAGCGGGCTCCGGGGACGGCTCCGACGGGCGGGGCGGGACCGGGGCCGGGGCGGGAGCCGGGCTCCCGGACTGCATCGCCCGCGCGGCTCCGAGCAGAGCGGTCATGGCCTTGCGGTCACGGGTGCGAATCGCGGCCTGACCTGCGAGTTTCCCGCCCTCCCAGGACAGCCCGACGGCATGCAGCCCGCGGGCCGCGGCCTCGACGGCGTCAGCGTCGACGTCGGAGTCCATCATCCGCACCCAGTGCGGCGCGGCCTCGGCCATCGCCGTCGCGTACCGGCTGACGGGCGCGGCGACGCGCAGGGCCTCGGCGTGGCGGGCGGCGTCCTCGCGGTCGTCGGCGACGATCGCGGCGTGCAGCTGCGACCAGTGCAGCGGAGCCGACCAGAGGGCGGGCCGGCCCAGCCGGTCGAGCAACGTCGCGGCCTCGTCGAGGTGGGGCCGCACCCAGCTGGTCTCCCGGAGCCGCGTCGCGGCGATCGCCAGCTCGCCGAGCGGCTGCAGGACGAAGAGGTCGACGGGATGGCGCACGATCGCCTCGCGGGCCCTCGCCCAGGCGGGCATGAGCGCGGCGAGGTCGCCGTCGCGGCGGGCGATGGAGACCTCCAACGCGGCGGCGAGGAACTCGTCGCGCGGTTCGAGCCGGGCATCGTCCGCCGACGTCGCCGCAAGGATCGCGCGCGCGGAGCCGATCGCGCCGCGGAACACCGCGATCCACGCGAGCAGCAGCTGGTGCCGCGCCACCGCCGCGGGTCCGCCGAGCTCGGCGACGACGGCGCGGTCGAGCACCGACTGCGCGACGTCGAGCTCGCCGCAGTGCACCGCCACCAGCGCGGCGAGGGCGGCGGGCGTGTCGGGCAGCAGCGCCGCTCGGTTCGACGATTCGAGCAGCGACGCCGAGCGGGCGAGCTGCGACATCGCGCGCGTCGGCGAGCCGGCGACGGAGTCGAGCACCCCAGCGGCCATGAGCTCCTCGGCGGAGGCCAGCAGCGTCGGCGGCCGGCCGAGTACCGGGGCAGAGCCGCCGACGGGATCCCCGAACAGCGACGGGGGCGGCCCCAGCACCGACGCCCCCTGACCGGGCGGCGGCGGTGCGGGAGTGGGCGGTGCGGCGGGTGCGAGCAGGGCGCGCGCCTCCTCGAGGGCGCCCGTCCCGATCAAGGCCGGCACCGCGAGCGCCGCCGTCTCGCCCCCGGTGTCGGCCGCACTCATCCAGCGATACAGCTCGGCGCTGCGGGCCAGCAGACCGCGGTGGGCGAGCACCGCGGCGGCGGCGGTCCCGGCGAGCACCGCGTCCTCGACCTCGACGGAGTCGACGTGCGAGAGCACCTGGTCGGCCTGGGCGAGCGCGAGATCGAGGTCGCCGGCCCGCACCGCGGCCTCGGCGCGGCGGGCGGCCAGCCGCAACGCGGGGGCCCCGGCCGCGACGGCCGCGGCGTACAGCCGCCCGGCGACGGGGTCGCCCGCCCGGGCCGCCTCGTCGGCACCCGCGACGAACACCTCCGCGGCCCGCGCGCCCGTCGCGCCGGTGTCGAGCAACCCGCGGGCCGCGGTGAGGACCGATCCGCCGCGGTCGAGCTCGATCTCGGCGAGGGTCCGCCGGATCTCCAGCCTCCGGGCGCCGGGCACCCGCTGCCGGATCGCCGTGGCGACGATCGGGGGGAGCGCGCCGTCCGCGGTGAGGTGGCCAGCCGAGCGGGCCTCCTCGACGAGCTCGTCGATCTCGTCGATGCCGCCACCGGCCGCGTCGGCGAGCCCGAGCAGCGGCACGAGCACCTCGGTGTCGCGCGGGGCGCCCAGCGCGAGCGCGACGAGCAGCTCGCGGACCCGCTGCTCCATGCCGTAGACGGCGTAGCCGAGCTGCTGGACGAGCTGCTGCGGCGGCCGCGACGGCAGGCCGCCGGGCCGCTCGAGCCGGGTGCGGTCGGGGCCGATCTGGTCGAGCAGGCCGGCCAGGAAGCGGTCGACGAGGGCCGGGAGGCCCGCCGTCTGCGCCTGCACGTGGTCGACGAGCGGGACGGGTGGGCGCTCGCGCAGGGCCCGGGCGGCCCGGGCCGCGACGCCCGGTCGGTCGAGCGCACCGAGGACCAGTAGCGCGCCACCGGCGGCGATGGCCCCGCCGAGCGCGGCGACGTCGGGACCCGAGGGCCACGGCCGGTGCGCGACGACGAGCCGCTGGGTGCGGGCGAGCGCGATGTCGCGGAGCCTGCGCAGGTCGGCGCCGGGCAGGAGGTGCACGTCGTCGAGCACGAGTACGTCGTCGGCGGCCAGGTCCTCCGGTGGGAGCGCGCGCAGCACGACGGCCCCCGACGCGCGGTAGGCGTCCGCGACGAGGTCGAGCAGGACCGTCTTGCCGTGCCCGGCGGGTCCGACGACGTCGACCCGGCGCGGCGCCGAGGGATCGGTGACGATCTCCCGGTAGAGGCGTCGGGCGGCTGTGGCGCCCGCCAGCGCGCCGTCGCGCTCCGGAGCTCGATCGGGCGCGGCCTGCTCGGCCCGGGACGGCTCGGAACCCGCCCCCGGTCCCGCCGACCGGGCCGTCACGCTCACCTCGCCCCTCCCCGTTCGACGCGCCCCCTCGCATCACCCGATCAGGGTCGCGGCCCACGAGAGTAGCGCCGGCGACGGCCCCGGCCCGGGTCACGACGTCGCGAAGTCGCCCGGGCGGGTGATGGACGCGGTCAGCGGACGGTCCTGGGCCGCGGCGACGGGACGCGCCCGATCTGCGACAGGCGGCGTCAGCGCGGCGGGCCGACGGGGTCGACGGACGTGTCGGCGGGCGAACCTCCGGTCCCGAGCAGCCGCTGCCAGTCGGGCCGGGTGACGACGTCGGGCACGCTCTCGGCGTTGCGGCGTGCGGCGAGGGTCTCGACGGCCTTCGCCGCCTCGCTGCGTTCGCTGCTGCGCACGGTGCGCGCCAGCACGGGCCAGGTCTCCCCGCCGAGCATCCCGACGTCCTCCGCCCCGGTCGCCTGCTCGAACGCGACGACGGCGTCGGCCGTCGCCGCGTCGTAGCGGCCGTGGGGCACGACCTCGGTCATGCCGTGGTCGCGCAGCAGGTACTGGGCGGCCTGCACGTCGACGCCGACGTCCCCGGGGCGCAGCAGCGGCCACGACGCCTTCTGCGTCGCGCCACCCTCGACGTTCTTCCCGAGCAGCCCCGCGACCTCGCGGCGCAGCCGGGGGAGCATCCCGTAGAGCCGGTCACCCGGGCACGCGGTGTTCTTGAAGTCGCGGTGGCCGTAGAGCTCGGTGGGGGCGATGCCGTACTGGCTACAGATGTAGGCGCAGGTCGTGCGCAGGCTGGTCCACAGGGCGTCGGTCGGGTCGGTGTCGATGTAGGTGCCCTCGTTCTCGATGCCGACCGACACGATGTTCTGACCGGTGCAGTGCGCCCCCTCGACCTGGCGCTGCCCGATGCGCAGGACCTCGAGGCTGCGGTGCCGGCCCTCCATGACGTCGCCGCCGCGGCTGATCGTGAAGTGCTGGCCGGTGTCGAGCCAGCCGCGGGTGTCCATGTGGAAGTTCTGGATGCTGCGCGCCAGCGCGAACGCGGCGCCCTGGCTGTAGTCGGTGACGTTCGGCGTCGCGGTGTGGTGCACGAGGATCTTGACGGGCCGCTGGTTCCAGATCGGGACGACGGCGCTGTTGGGCCGGGCGCCCCAGCCCGCGCAGTCGGTGATGGGCGGGCCGTCGAAAGCCCAGGCGGTCCCCGCGCCGACGGTGGCACCCAGTACGGCGGTGCCGGCGAGCGCGAGGCCGCCGGTGAGGAAGCCACGGCGGGTGACCTCGAAACGTCCCACGATCGCCCCTCCGCTCGTCCAGGTGACCACCTCAGTCACAGAAACACCATGAGCACCATTCAGCACATACGCAGCGTGCACAACAGGTGGACCCGAAGGAGTGAGACCGTCTCGCCGAGCGGCGGCGGTTGCCTTCAGTTACCCGTCGGTAATATCCTGGGGTTACCGGCGAGTAGGTCGTTGACGATGACGACCCGTCGGCCGAGCGGGAACGGCGGTGACCACGCGATGGGCCACTACAGGAGCAACCTGCGCGACCTCGAGTTCAACCTGTTCGAGGTGTTCCGTGTGCAGGATGCGCTGGCAGCGGACTCCGAGGTCGACCTCGACACGCTCCGCGGCGTGCTGTCCGAGCTCGACACGGTCGCGACGGGACCGCTGGCGGAGTCGTTCGTGGACGCCGACCGCAACCCGCCCGTCTTCGACCCGGCGACGCACTCGGTGACGCTGCCGCAGTCGCTCAAGGACGCCTACAAGGTGCTGTGGGACGGTGAGTGGTGGCGGCTGTCGCTGCCCGCCGAGCTCGGCGGCTACGGCATCCCGCCGTCGGTCCAGTGGGCGGCCGCGGAGCTGATCCTCGGCTCCAACCCCGTCGCCTTCATGTACATGGCGGGCCCGAACTTCGCCTCGATCCTGCACCGCAACGGGACCGACGAGCAGAAGCACTGGGCCGAGCTGATGATCGGGCGCGGCTGGGGCGCCACGATGGTGCTCACCGAGCCCGACGCGGGCTCCGACGTCGGCGCCGGCCGGACCAAGGCGATCCAGCAGGCCGACGGGACCTGGCACATCGAGGGCGTGAAGCGCTTCATCACCTCGGCCGAGCAGGACATGACCGAGAACATCATGCACCTCGTGCTCGCCCGCCCCGAGGGCGCCAAGGCCGGCACGAAGGGCCTGTCGCTGTTCCTCGTCCCGAAGTTCCACTTCGACTCGCAGACCGGTGAGCCCGGCGAGCGCAACGGCGCCTTCGTCACCGGCGTCGAGCACAAGATGGGCCTCAAGGGATCGACGACGTGCGAGCTCACGTTCGGCCAGCACGGGGTCCCGGCCGTCGGCTGGCTGCTCGGCGACGTGCACGACGGCATCGCCCAGATGTTCCAGGTCATCGAGTACGCCCGGATGATGGTGGGCACGAAGGCGATCGGGACGCTGTCGGCCGGCTACCTCGCCGCGCTCGAGTACGCCAAGGAGCGCGTCCAGGGTGCCGACCTGACGCAGATGCTCGACAAGACCGCGCCCCGCGTCACCATCACCCACCACCCCGACGTGCGCCGCATCCTCATGCTGCAGAAGGCCTACGCCGAGGGCCTGCGCGCGCTGTACACCTACACGGCGACCTACCAGGACCGCATCCGCGCCGGCGGCGACACCGCGCTGGCGGAGAAGGTCAACGACCTGCTGCTGCCCGTCGTCAAGGGTGTCGGGTCGGAGCGGGCCAGCGAGATGCTGCTGCTGTCGCTGCAGACCCTCGGCGGCTCGGGCTACCTCCAGGACTACCCGATCGAGCAGTACATCCGCGACGCCAAGATCGACTCGCTCTACGAGGGCACGACGGCGATCCAGTCGCTGGACCTGGTGTTCCGCAAGATCGTGCGCGACAACGGCCAGGCCCTGCTGCACGTGGCCGGCGAGATCCAGGCGTTCCTGGCCGCCGACTCCGGCAACGGGCGGCTCAAGGAGGAGCGCGAGCTGCTCGCGCGCGCGCTCGGCGACGTGCAGGGCATGCTCGGTGCGTTCACCGCGACGCTGAAGGGATCGGCGCAGGACACGACCGAGCTCTACAAGGTCGGCCAGCACTCGGTGCGGTTCCTCATGGCCGTCGGCGACCTGCTCGTCGCGTGGCTGCTGCTGCGGCAGGCCACCGTCGCGCTCGAGAAGCTCGGCGGCGAGGTGTCCGCCAAGGACACGGCGTTCTACGAGGGCAAGATCGGCGCCGCGCACTTCTTCGCCAAGACGGTGCTGCCGCGGCTCACCGCCGACCGCAAGATCGTCGAGAACGCCGACAACGCGCTGATGGAGCTCCCCGAAGCGGCGTTCTGACCCGCCGCCGGACACACCACGGACGGGCCCGGTGCGGAGCCGGGCCCGTCCGTCGTCACACGCGTGTGTCGCGGCCCTACGAGGCGATGTAGGACTGCAGCTGTTCTCGCTCGACCTCGAGGGAGTCGATCCGCGCCTTGACCATGTCGCCGATGCTCACGATGCCGACGAGCTCACCGTCGGCGATCACGGGCAGATGGCGGATGCGTCGCTCGGTCATGACGCGCGACAGCTCCAGCGCGCTGTCACCCGGCGAACAGGTCACGACGTCGGCCGTCATGATGTCGGCGACAGGGGTACGGACCAGGTCGGGCCCCAGCTCGTGCAGCTTGCGCACCACGTCCCGCTCGGACACGATCCCCGCGAGCCGAGCCCCGTCCATGACGGGCAGCGCACCGTAGTTGCCCGTCGTCAACACGGCGATGACGTCGCCGACCGAGGCGTCGGCCCCGATCGTCGCCACGGCCGAGCCCTTGTTGCGCAGTACATCCGATATTCGCATCGGAGTCCCCGATCGTCGGTGACGAGACTGTCACCGCCGAGGGTACGAATGTGACGACCATCTCGAAAGCCGGAACACCCGACCGGCGGTCGGCCGGAGATCGACTAGCCGCCGCAGATGACGATCGGCGACGGGTTGTAATGGACAGTCCGCTTCTCCGTGCGCACCTCACCCGTCTGGATGTTGCGCAGCGTGCGCGTGTCCGACGCGGTGAAACCGGGAGCACCCTGGCTGGGTGAACACGGCTGCCCCGCGGGGATGGTCACCGGGCTCGGCGGGACCTCGTTGGTCCGCGGCCCGGTCGTCGAGGTCACCTCGTAGCGCTTGGTGCCGAAGATCTTCACCGTGAGGCTCGACGGGGTCCAGATCGTCTTGATCAGGACGCCCGTCGGTCCGTCGTTGCGGAACCTGAGGTCGATGACGTCGTCGAAGACCGTCGCCTCGCGGGCCACCGGGTAGCGCCCGATGTAGAAGCTGTGCTCCTTGTGGGCCACGTCGACCATGCCGGCGAAGTACGCGGCGTTGTAGAGCGTCGTCGCGACCTGGGAGACGCCGCCGCCGACACCGCGCGCCGGATGCCCGTCCTCGATGATCCCGGCCTCGACGTAGCCGTTGGCCGCGTTGCGCGGGTTCGTCGCCTTGTTGAGCGAGAACGTCTCGCCGGGCTTCACGATCGTGCCGTCGATCTGCTCGGCGGCGCGCTTGATGTTGCGCCCGGAGTCGGCGGCGAAGCCCCCGGTGGTGAACGTGCTGATCTCGCCCGCGATGCCGAGCTTCTCGATGTCCTCGGTGGTCACCTTGGCGGGCTCGTCGCCGTAGACGGCCGCGACCTGCCGCGGTGCCGACGTGGTGAGGACCGGGACCATCGCCTTCAGGGTCGCGGGGTAGTCGATGCCGCGACCGTCCTGGGAGGGGACGACGACCGGCGTGGGGCCGCTGACGTCGAGCGTCGCGTCGCGCCCGGGCTTCTCGGTGCTCGCGAGCTGGGGCGCCAGCGCGTCGGACACGACGTCGGGGTTCAGCTCCGGCACCAGCCGCGGTGTCGCGGCGCCGTCGGCGCGGAACGTCAGCGCCTTCGCGATGTCGGCGGGCTCCAACGTGCCCTGCGCGCCCTCGCCGGTGACCGTCACCGGCGCCGACACCGCGGGCCGCGCGACGGAGTCGACGACCTGGCGCACGTCGTCGGCCGTCGTCGTGGGGTGCAGCACCGCGAGCGGCAGCTCGATCGGGCCGCCGCGCGCCCACTGCGTCTCGACGACGGGCACCGCGGCCGCGACGTCGAGACGGTGCCCGTCCTCGGGCATCACCGGGACGGGTTCCAGTCCGTCGAAACGCACCGTGCCCTCGGTCGGCTCCTTGTCGACGAGCGGCGCCAGCCCCTCCAGCGCCGCGGCGATCGCGCGGTCGTCGGCCGAGCTGACGACGTCGAAGTCGCGATCGGTGAAGAACGACGTGATGCGGGTGACCGGGTTGAGCGGCTGGACGCCCGCCCGCTCGATCGTGGCGCCCCAGTCGACGCCCAGGCCCGCCGCCGCCGCGTCGATCCGGGTCCGGACGTCGCCCGCGGTGACGTCGACGGCCTGCGACGCGCGCGGTTCGATCGTCGCGCGCAGCTGCGCCTCGGCCTCCTCGTGGGAGAGCCCGCCGACGTGCTGGCCGGCGACCGACACCCCGCGCGGCATGGTGCCGGAGCCGAGGACGAGGTCGAGAACGTAGAGCACCGCGAGCAGCCCGACGACCGCCGCCGCGACGAGCAGCGGCCGGCGGCGGCGCCTGCGCGTGGGGCTGCCGTCACCGCCGTCCGGGCCGTTCGGCCCGTCGCCGTCCTGACCGTTCGGGGAGGCCGGTGGTGGTGAATCCGTCCCTGGCCCGCCGGCGGTCCCACCCGTCGGCTCGGGCGTCGGTCCGGCTGCGGCAGCGGCCGCGACGACCGTCGGTGCGTCAGCGGCACCGGCCGGCCGCGCCGGGGACGGCGAGCCCGGGATCGAGGGCCGGTTCTGGGTCGCGGGCGGTGAGGCGGGGGCGGTCGCGGGGATCACCTGCGTCGGACGGTCCGCGGCGGCGCGGATCCGGACCGTCGCCGGGTCGACCGACGCAGCCGCCGCGACCGGACGGTTCACCGCCGGGGACGACGTCGCCGCGGCCGCGGACCCGGCCGTGGCGATGCGTGTCACCGCGGGCAGAACGGTCGTCGCCTCGCCGTCGGTCCTGAACCACGGCTCGCCGGATCCGGCGCCGGCCGAGCGGTCGGCGGCCGCCCGGCCGCCGGTTGCGGCCGCCTTGTCGGCGGTTGCGGGGGCCGTGCCGGGTGCCGCCGCGCCGGACCCGGCGGCAGCCGGGTCACCGGCAGCGGGTTCGACGGAGGTGGGCCGGGCGGACGCGGGCGCGGTCGCCGCCGGTCCGACGGGCGCCCGCCCCGCCGCGGCGGGGTCGGCAGGGGGCGGCCCCGG
>NZ_BPRG01000083.1:0-1536 GCF_036984265.1 Pseudonocardia sp. D17
TGGAGTTGCCGGTCTATTTCTGCGACCCACACAGCCCCTGGCAGCGGGGCAGCAACGAGAACACTGTGAGTGTGTCGGTCGGCGGTATCGGCCTGGTCCGCTGCCAGGCTCGGTGCCGGTGACCCCGGAGTGACTCACGAGAATACTGGCCGCGATGACGCGTGCCTTGCGTTGGACACGTCGTCCGGGGTCATCGGCGCCGGCCTGGCCCACTCGTCTTGGCTTGATCAGGAGCTTGTCCGCCCCGATGGGCGTGACCCCTCACAGTGCTGCCGCGACCAGTGACCTCTACCCAGGCCGACGCCGACACGTTCGCCCTGCTGAGAGGACAACCGCATGGCCATGCTGGCAGAGCAGTACCGCTACGTCATCGGTGGCGATCCCGACCGGGACACCATCGACTTGGCCGTGCTCGACACCGCGACCGGTGGAGTCCGTGCCCACCTCGTCGAGGCCGCGGACGGCCCGGGATACGCGCGGATGCTGGCCTGGGCCGACGAGCACGCTCCGGAGAAGCGGGTCTGGGCGCTGGAGGGCACCAGCAGCTTCGCTGCCGGGCTCGCGCAGACCCTGGCCGAGTCCGGAGAGGCCGTGGTGGAGGTGGGTGCTGTCAAGCGCACCCGCGGCGCCAAGAACGATCACATCGACGCCGTGCGCGCCGCTCGAACGGCGCTGGCCCGTGAATTTCAGACCCTGCCTCGAGCAAGGGGCCTACGCGAAGCGCTGCGGATGGTCCTGGCCACGCGGGCCGCGGTGCTGGTCAGTCGGACCAAGGCGATCAACGAGCTGAAGAGTCTGATCATCGTCGCCCCCGAGCACTTGCGCGCCCAACTGCGTGGCCTGTCCCTGGCACGCCAGCTCGGTCGGATCGAGGCTCTCCGGACACCGCCGGGGGCCGAGGTCGAGCATCGGGTGACGATCTCGACGCTCCGCTCGATCGCCGCCAGGGTTCGGTTCCTTCAGCGTCAGGCAAAGGAACTCGACCCGGAGTTGGCGTCGCTGGTCGCCCAGCACACGGCCGGACCAGTGCTTCTCGCCGAACCCGGAGTCGGCCCGGTCGTCGCGGCGCAGCTGTTGGTGTCCTGGTCACATCGGGGGCGGGTCCGCAACGAAGCTGCATTTGCAGCGCTGGCAGGAACGTCACCGCTCGAGGCCAGCAGCGGACAGCGCATCCGGCACAGGCTCAACCGCGGCGGTGACCGCGACCTGAACCGGGCGCTGCACACCGTGGCCATCACACGCGTCCGCTGCCACGCCGAGACCCGTGCCTATCAGGCCACAGCGACCGCCCGCGGCAAGACCCGCCGCGAGATCCGTCGCTCGCTCAAGCGGGCATTGGCCCGGCGCCTCTACCGACGCATGCAGGCAGCGACCCGGCCCTCAGCCGGACGACCCACCGCTGCTTGACAAACATAGGAGCGTCCAACGGGCTGTTGCGCCAGTACTTCCCGACTTGTCTGGGGGCAGCGGTGTCGTGATCGGGTTGGCCGCCCGTAGCGTGCCGCAGGACGTCGGACAGGCTGACTCGAGTACTTC
>NZ_BPRG01000084.1:0-13967 GCF_036984265.1 Pseudonocardia sp. D17
AGGAGGGCATTCTCGTTCTACGCCACGCTCACCCACCGACCCACACCGGTGGATCAGGGCTCAGCCGGCGGGGCCCGGCCCGGCGGCGTGGCCGCCGCCCGCCAGGATCGCGGTGGCGCCGCCCTTGTCCGTCAACGGGTCGGCGTGCCGGTGCACCAGGCCCCACACCCCGTCCACCCGCTCGTAGACCTGCGTGACCCGTAGGACGACGGGCGCGTCCGTGTCGCGTCCGGCGACCTGCTGGCGGCCGCGCTCGAGGCACACCGTGAAGCCGAGGTCGCCGCTGCACCCGGCCGACAGCACCTCCTCCTCGACGTAGCCCGTCACGAACCCGGCGGCCACCCACTCCAGGCGCGGACCGACCTCGTCCCAGCCCGCCTCGTACGCGCCGAGCCCGCCGAAGATGCTGACCCGGTCCTGGTGGTGCCAGCAGGCCTTGTACGGCTCGGGATCACCGTTCACGAAGTCGTTGACGGCGCGGCGGACCCGCTCCAGGGCCGCACGGAAGTCCTCGTCGAGCTCCACCGTGTTCCTCCCGCCACTCGCGCCGGGGATCATCGTGACCACGCGGGGACGCGTTGTCCAGCAACGTCTCACCACGGGGGGACCGGCCGGTCGGGCGGCTACCCGGGCGGGCCGCCGAGCTGCGCGACGACCGGGGCCCAGCGCGCGACGTCGTCGGGCCCGGCGACGTCGGGTGGGGCGACGAAGACCGTGCACACCCCGGCCTCGGCGAGCGCGCGGTAGCGCGCCACGTGCCGGGCGGCCGTCCCGGCGTGGTGGCGGCCGGCGAACGTCACGGCGTCCGTGCGGCCGCGCAGGCGCTCGACGAGCGTCGCGACGTGCTCGCGGTCCTCGCCGAGGACGGGCACGTCGAGGACCGTGACGTGTTTCTGCGGCCCCGCCGCGGCGACCTCGTCGACGCGCGCGACCGGCACGTTGCAGGCGTCCCCGACCGTCGCGGCCAGCCGCAGCATCCGGCGCCCCGTCCCGCCGACGACGATCGGCAGCGGCCCCACGGGACGCGGGTAGCAGGTCGTCTCCGGCAGCCCGGCGGCCGGCCGGGTGCCCGACGCCCACAGCGCGCGCATCGTCGCGACCGCGTGCTCCAGCGCGTCGACGCGGTCGCGCGGCGGGGGGAACGAGAGCCCGAAACCCGCGTGCTCCCGGCCCCACCACCCCGCGCCGAGCCCGCAGAACGCGCGGCCGCCGCTGAGCGCGTCGAGCGTCGCGAAGGCCTTGGCGAGGATGCCGGGGGCGCGGAACGTCACCGGTGACACGAGCGTCCCGAGGTGCAGGGACGTCGTCGCGCCCGCGAGCAGGCCCAGCGTCACCAGCGGCTCGGGGATCGCCTCGAACGGCCGTCCGACCTGCGGGATCTGGATGAGGTGGTCCATGAGTGCGAGCCCGGCGAACCCGGCGTCCTCGGCCGCGGCGGCGACGGACGTCAGCCACGACGAGGGGTCGTCGCCCCAGGGGAAGCGCGAGACCTGCAGGACGAACGACAGCCGTCCCGGCTCGGCGAACAGCGGTGTCCCGGCGGCGTGCTCGGCGACGGGCGCCTGCGGCCCGTCGGGCGCCGGACCGCCGTCCTCCCGGACGACGACGTCCCAGCCCTCACCCACGATCTCCGCCGACACCCCCGGCATCCGGCGCAGCTGCGACGTCAGCGCGGGCGCGGGTACGGGCCGGTCGCGCCCGCGGTTGCGGGCGCGGCACACCGCGGCCGGAGTGTCGAAGACCGCCGCCACGCACGGCAGCCCGACGGCGCGACCGGCCGCGAGCCAGGCCCGGCGGCGGCGCGCGTCGAGCCCGAGGGTGTCGACGACCGTCGTCAGCCCGCGGCGCAGCCGGGCCGCCACGACGGCCTCCAGGACGGTGAACGCGTCGTCGGTGGCATCGAGGTCGGCCGGGCCGGAGCCGACGCGGCCGCGCAGCGCGTCGGAGGAGACGATCTCCGCGTCGCGGTAGCGGGCCGCGGCCCACGCCGACTTCCCGGCACCGGCCGGCCCGACGAGCACCACCAGCGCCGGATCGGGCAGCTCCACGCGGGGAGTATGCCGGTGGCCGCGCGGATCGGGGCGTCCGTGCGCACGGGCCTGAGCGACCGCTGAGAGCCGGGTGCGCGCCGCTGGCATGCTGAGGAGGTGCGCGCCCGGCCCCCGGGCCGGGGGAGGACACGAGTGGTGACCACGGCCGGCGAGACGAACGCGACGGACGAACCGGCGGCCCGCCCCCGCCGCGGTGGCCCACCCGGCGGGCTGCTGGTGCCGCTGGTCGTCGTGCCGCTGTTGCTGTTCGGCGTCCCGCTGTGGACGGTCGTGCTCGGCGGGCAGAGCTGGCCGGCCTGGGTCGTCGTCGCGGGGGTCGTGCTGGCCGTCCTCGCTCTCGCGGGGCTGCCCGTGCTGATGGCGGTCGGCCACGGTCGCCGGCACGTCGACGCCGCGGCGCGGGTCGGTGACACGCTGCTCGGCGTCGCCTGGCTGCTGTTCACCTGCAGCGTGCTGGGGTTGCTGCTGGAGCTCGTGCTCCTGGTCATCGGTGTCCCGGACCCGCTGCGCTCACGGGTCGTGGCGGGCGTCGTCGTGGGCGGCTGGCTGCTGCTCGTCGCGTACGGGCTGACCGAGGCGCTGCGGGTGCCCCGGGTCCGCACGCGGGAGGTGGCGCTCGAACGCCTCGGCCCGGGCCTGGACGGCACGCGTGTCGTCGTGCTGGCCGACACCCACTTCGGGCCGCTCGACCGCACCCGCTGGTCGACCCGGATGGCGGCCGTCGTCGCGGGGCTGGCGCCCGACCTGCTGGTCCACGCCGGGGACATCGCCGACGGCGACGTCGCCGACCGCGGCGGCCAGGTGCGGCCCGTCGGGGAGCTGCAGGCCACGCTGGGCCGGTTCTCCATCGTCGGCAACCACGAGCACTTCTCCGGTGCCGCGCAATGGGTCGAGCACATGCGCGGGCTCGGCTGGCAGCCGCTGGTCAACGAGCACCGGCTCGTCGAGCGGGGCGGTGACCGGCTCGTCGTCGCCGGCATCGACGACCCGACCGGCACCGGCCGCGAGCTCTCCGGTGGCCCCGACCTCGCCGGCGCCCTCGCGGGCGCGGACCCGGACCTGCCCGTCCTGCTGCTCGCCCACCAGCCCCGCCAGGTCCGCGACGCCGTCGCCGCGGGCGTCGACCTGCAGATCTCCGGGCACACCCACGGCGGCCAGATCTGGCCCTTCCACCTGATCGTCCGGCTGGAGCAGGGCGCGCTGGCCGGGCTCAGCAGCCACGGCCCGCGCACCCGGCTCTACACCAGCCGCGGCTCCGGGTTCTGGGGCCCGCCGCTGCGGGTCTTCGCGCCGAGCGAGATCACCGTCCTGGTGCTGCGGGCCACCGGCTGAGCCGGACGCGTCCGGGACCGGCTCAGAACCGGACGGGCAGCCGGTGCAGGCCGTGGATCAGGGAGCTCTCCCGCCAGGCCAGCGACGCCGGCTCGGCCGCGAGCTCGATGTCGGGGAACCGGTCGAGCAGCGTCCGGAAGGCGATCTCGCCCTCCAGCCGCGCCAGCGGCGCGCCCAGGCAGTGGTGGATGCCGTAGCCGAAGGCGACGTGGCCCGAGGTGTCGCGCGTGACGTCGAGCTCGTCCGGGCGCTCGAACCGGCCCGGGTCGCGGTTGGCACCGATCAGCGAGACGAGGACGAGCTCGCCCTCCGGGATGGTCACCCCGCCGATCTCGACCGGCGCGCTGGTGTGGCGCATCGTCGCGAGGTTGACCGGGCCGTCGAAGCGCAGGAACTCCTCGACCGCGTTGGGCACGAGCGACGGGTCGGCGCGCAGCGCGGCGAGCTGGTCGGGACGGCGCAGCAGCGCGAGCATCCCGTTGCCGATGAGGTTGACGGTGGTCTCGTGGCCGGCCACCAGCAGCAAGAACGCCATCGAGATGACCTCGATGTGCGAGAGCCGGTCGCCGTCCTCGGAGGCGGCGACGATCGCGGACAGCATGTCCTCGCCCGGCTGGGCCGTCTTCTGCGCGACGAGCTCCGCGAGGAACTGCGCCATCGCCTGCGCGGCGGCGGACCGCTCCTCGGGCTCGCCCGCGGACAGCAGCGTGTTCGACCAGGTGCGGAACTCGTCGCGACGGTCCTGCGGGACGCCCAGCAGCTCGCAGATGACGGTCATCGGCAGCGGGAACGCGAACTCGTCGAGCAGGTCGACCTCGGGCCCGTGCGCGGTCATGGAGTCGGCCAGCTCGGTGGCGATCTCGGTGATCCGGGGCCGCATCTGCGCGATGGCCCGCACCGTGAACGCCCGGTTCACCAGCTTGCGCAGGCGGGTGTGGTCGGGCGGGTCGCTGTTGAGCATGTGCTCGACGAGCGAGTTCGCGAACTCGGCCATCCGCACCGTCGGCGCCGCGTGCCGTCCGATCAGGTCCTGGAAGCGACGGCCGTTCTTGGCCAGCCGGGCGTCGTTGAGCGCGGGGCGGACGTCGGCGTAGCGCGTCACCAGCCAGACGACCAGCCCGGGCGGAGCGACGATCCTGGTCACCGGCGCTTCCACGCGCAGCCGCCGGTAGAGCGCGTCCGGGTCGGCGAAGAAGTCGTCGTCCAGCGGAATCGGGTCGGTGTTCCCCACGGTTCGGGTCATGGCTCGGTCCCCCTCCCGGCGGCCCCCCGCCGCCGTCGGCCCTTCCGACGCTAGCCCCGTCCCGGCCGGGGACGCTGAGCGTTCGCTGAAGATCGTCCGCGGTGCGTCCCGGCTGTCCGGTTCGTCGCGGCCGGCGTGGCACGGCTCACGTGCCCGACGGTGATCGGCTGGTGGGCTCGGGCGCCCTCGACCATCATCGGCGCGTGACGTCACCGGTGATCGTCGAACTCGCCCTCAACGGCCCCACGCCGCGCAGCGTGAACCGGCACGTGCCGCGCTCGCCCGCGGAGATCACGGCCGTGGCGCTGGAGGGCATCGAGCTGGGCGCGTCGATCGTCCACAACCACAACGACGACCCCATGTTCACCGCCGACGGCGTGCACGCCGTCGAGCCCTACCTCCGGGCGTGGACCCCGATCCTCGACCGGTACCCCGACGTGCTGCTCTACCCGACGATGGGCGCCGCGGCCCGGGGCATCCCCGTCGAGCGGCGCTGGGCGCACGTCGAGGAGCTGGCCCGGCGGCGGATGGGGATGACGCTGGTCGACCCCGGGTCGGTGAACCTGGGCCTGACCTCCGACGGCGCGCTCGACCCCGTCGCCGCCGCCGAGCCCTACGCCAACCCGCACGCCGACGCCGACCACATGATCACCCGGACCGCCGCGTTGGGGGCGGCACCGAGCATCTCGATCTTCGAGCCCGGCTACCTGCGGACGGTGCTGACCTGGCACCGCACCGGTCGGCTGCCCGCGGGCGCGATCGTCAAGCTGTACTTCGGGGGGCGGCTTGAGTTCGGGCTGCCCCCGACGCCCACGGCGCTGGAGGCCTACCTGGAACTGCTGGCGCCGTCGGGGTTGCCGTGGTCGGTGGCGGTACTGGGTGGCGACGTCGTCGGGTGCGGGTTGGCCGAGCTGGCCGTGCGCCGCGGTGGGCACGTCCGGGTGGGCCTGGAGGACCACGCGGGGCCGGGCGAGCCGAGCAACGCCGACCTGCTGCGGGCGCTCGGGGAGCTGTTGGCCGACATGGGCCGGGTACCCGCGTCGATCGCCGAGACGCGCGCGATCCTCGGCGTCCCCGCGACCGCCTGAGCGACGCGCCGCCGCGGGGCCCGAGGTCCGAAGCCTCACTCCGCCGCGCCGGAGACGGCCCGTCCGGAGCAACGATCACCGGGGCCCCGGCCACTACCGTGGACGGATGGTCCTGCGCGCCAGGGAGATCATGACCAGCCGCGTCGTCACGGTCCGGGCCGACGCGCCCGTGACGCTCGCCGAGCAGCGGCTCGCGGAGTTCAGGTTCAGCGCCCTGCCGGTCGTCGACGAGCGCAACCGGCTGGTGGGGATGGTCAGCGTCGTCGACCTGCTGCGCCACCGGGAACAGAACCCCGGCGACGCGCGGACGCCCGTCGAGTCGGTCATGACCCGCGACATCGTCCACATGTCGCCGAACGCGGGCGTCGGCATCGTCGCCCACCGCATGCGCACCTACGGCGAGCTGCGGGTCATCCCCATCGTCGACCGCGGCGTCCTGGTCGGCGTCGTCACGCGCAGCGACCTGATCCGGCCCCGTCCCACGGGCGGACCGATCCGCCGCGCGGTCCGCCGGTTCCTGGAACGTCGGTCCGAGGAGAACCGCCCGTCGCACACCTACCGGGCGCCCGCCCGGCCGCCGCGCTCCCTCCCGGACGACGCCCTCGTCCGCGCCGCCATGACCACGGGCGACCTGGTCACCATCACCGAGGACCGGCCGACGGAGGAGGCCGCGGCGCTGCTCACCGGGCGGCGGCTGACCTCGATCCCGGTCGTGACGGCGGGGGACCGGCTCGTCGGGGTCATCAGCGAGGCCGACCTGCTGCGCGACCCGCTCGACGGGCGCCGCACCGGCTCGCCGCGCACGGTCGGCGGTGCGATGACCCGCGACCCCGTCGTGGTCGGTCCCGACGACGAGCTCGCCCGCGCCCGCGCGCTGATGGCCGAGCGGGGCTTCCGGATCCTGCCGGTCGTCCAGGCGGGACGGCTGGTCGGCGTCCTGAGCAGGCGTGACCTGCTCTGACCGAGAGGAGGGCGACTACGCGACCACCTGCGGCAGGTGCCAGCCGAACGCGGCGCTGACCAGCCGCAACGCCAGGCAGGCGGCGGCACCCACCACCATCGCCGCCGCTCGCGGCATCCCGGACCGCCGCGCGACGACGACCACGAACGCGCCGAGGGCCGCGGCGAGCGCGTAGATGTCGGTGCGCAGCACGGTGGGGACCTCGCGCAGCAGCAGGTCGCGCAGCACGCCGCCGCCGACCCCGGTGATCGTCCCCAGCAGCACGGCCAGTACGCCGCCGACCCGGCGGTCGAGCGCCTTCGTGGCCCCCACGACGCAGAACAGCGCGAGGCCGGCGGCGTCGAGCGCGACGAGCACCGGCGCGGGGACGGCCCGCACGCCCGCGTACAGGACGACCACGATCGTCGCGCCGGTGGCGATGACCGCCGGATAGGCGACCGAGCGCAGCGCGGCGGGCGGGACGTCGCCGAGCAGCAGGTCGCGCAGGATGCCGCCGCCGACGGCCGTCGCGAAGGCGACGACGAGCACCCCGAACAGGTCGAGCCCCGCGGCGGCGGCCTGCGCGCCGCCCTCGACGGCGAACAGCATGGTCGCGGCGAGATCGGCCGTGGTCAGCATGCCGGCGGGGCGGACGCGCACACGCCACCCTAGAACCGCACGTCACCCTGGAACCGCTCGGACACACCGCTGCGGCACACTCCAGGCAACGCGTCCGGACCCGGGCGCGCCCCGTCGCGAGGAAGGTCACCGCAGCCGGCCATGGACTTCTACTCCGCGTACCGGCACGGCTTCCTGCGCGTCGCCGCCTGCACCCTGCGCACCGTCATCGCCGATCCGGCCGCGAACGCCGCGAGCGTCCTGGAGACGGCCCGGGCGCTGCACGACGACGGCGTCGGCATGGCGCTCTTCCCCGAGCTGACGTTGTCGGGGTACTCGATCGAGGACGTCCTGCTGCAGGACACCCTGCTCGACGCGGTCGAACGGGCGCTGGCCGACATCGTCGCCGGCTCGGCCGACCTGCTGCCGGTCCTCGTCGTCGGGGCACCGCTGCGGTACCGCCACCGCATCCACAACTGCGCGGTCGTCATCCACCGCGGGCGGGTGCTGGGGGTGGCGCCGAAGTCCTACCTGCCGACGTACCGGGAATTCTACGAGCGCCGCCAGGTCGCGCCGGGCGACGACATCGCAGGGACGCTCCGCCTCGCCGGTGCCGACGTCCCGTTCGGGCCCGATCTCCTGTTCGCCGCGGCCGACGTGCCCGGGTTCGTCCTGCACGTCGAGATCTGCGAGGACATGTGGGTGCCCGTGCCGCCCAGCGCCGAGGCGGCCCTCGCCGGTGCGACGGTGCTCGCGAACCTCTCCGGCAGCCCCATCACCGTCGGTCGCGCCGACGACCGGGCGTTGCTGTGCCGCTCGGCGTCGTCGCGGTGCCTCGCCGCGTACGTCTACGCGGCGGCGGGTGAGGGGGAGTCGAGCACCGACCTCGCCTGGGACGGCCAGACGATGATCTTCGAGAACGGCGTGCTGCTCGCGGAGAGCCCGCGGTTCCCGAGGGGGCCGCGCCAGGCCGTCGCCGACGTCGACCTCGACCTGCTGCGCGCCGAGCGGCTGCGCATGGGCACGTTCGACGACAACCGCCGCCACCACGCCGCACGGCTGGACTCGTTCCGGCGCATCGAGTTCCGGCTCGAGCCGCCGGGCCACGACATCGGCCTGCGCCGGGAGGTCGAGCGCTTCCCGTTCGTGCCCGCCGACCCCGCGCGGCTGGAACAGGACTGCTACGAGGCCTACAACATCCAGGTGTCCGGGCTGGAGCAGCGGCTGCGGGCGATCGGCCAGCCCAAGGTCGTCATCGGCGTCTCCGGCGGGCTCGACTCCACGCACGCGCTGATCGTCGCCGCCCGGGCGATGGACCGGGAGGACCGGCCGCGCAGCGACATCCTGGCGTTCACGCTGCCCGGCTTCGCCACCGGCGAGCGCACGAAGAACAACGCGACCCGGCTGGCAGAGGCGCTCGGCGTCACGTTCGAGACGATCGACATCACCGAGACGGCCCGGCTCATGCTGCGCAACCTCGCGCACCCGTTCTCGTCGGGCGAGCCGGTCTACGACGTCACGTTCGAGAACGTCCAGGCGGGACTGCGCACCGACTACCTGTTCCGGGCCGCCAACCAGCGCAACGGGATCGTCCTCGGCACCGGCGACCTGTCCGAGCTGGCGCTCGGCTGGTCGACCTACGGGGTCGGCGACCAGATGTCGCACTACAACGTCAACGGCGGCGTGCCGAAGACGCTGATCCAGCACCTCATCCGCTGGGTGGTGTCGTCGAAGCAGTTCGACGACGAGGTCGGCGCCGTCCTCACCGACGTCCTCGACACCGAGATCACCCCCGAGCTCGTCCCGGTCGACGACGAGCGTCCGGTGCAGAGCAGCGAGGCGACCGTCGGGCCGTACTCGTTGCAGGACTTCACCCTCTTCCACGTGCTGCGCTGGGGGATGCGCCCGTCGAAGATCGCGTTCCTGGCCTGGCACGCGTGGCACGACGTCGAGGCCGGCGACTGGCCAGCCGGCTTCCCCGAGGCGGACCGGGTCGCGTTCGCCATGTCCGACGTCCGGCGCTGGCTCGAGGTCTTCGCCCAGCGCTACTTCGGGTTCGCGCAGTTCAAGCGGTCGGCGCTGCCCAACGGGCCCAAGGTGTCCGCGGGCGGGTCGCTGTCGCCGCGGGGGGACTGGCGCGCGCCGTCGGACATGTCGGCGCGGATCTGGCTCGACGAGATCCGCCGCGAGGTACCGCCGGCCTGAACCGGGCGCAGGGGCCGCGTGTCCACCGATCGACGGACACGCGGGTCCTCCGGTGCGTCCTCCCGTCGGCCGACGGTGCGGGCGGGTGTTCGGCGGGAGTCTCGATCGGTCGAGGGAGACACCCCGCCGCCGGATCCGAGGAGGTGCCGCCGCCATGACCGCGCCGAACCCTGCGCCGAGCCCCCCGGACCGAGAGCCGCCGTCCGCCACCGGCCGCGCCCGGACACTCGTCGCCGCGGCCGCCGCCGCGCTGGCCGCGGTCGCCGTCACGACCGGCGTCGTCGTCGGCCTCACCGCGGGGACGCCCGCGACGCAGCCGGCGGCGGCCGCCGCGGCGACCGCGAGCCGTCCCGTCGCACCGGGCGGACACCACGCGGGGCCCGCCGCCCCCGCGACGTCGTCGGCCGCGATCACACTGTGCGGCAGGAGCTCGGCCGGCTGAGTGTTGCGGGACCTCGACGCCCGAGGCACATGCCGGCACCGCATCCGCCCCAGTGGACGGCTCGCCTGTGTGCCCGCCCCGGACCCACCGCACCCTGCCCGGGCCCACCCGCCCTCCCGAGCGCAACCTCACCGTCCGCCGCGGCGCGGATCCGAGCGCTGGGGTTGCGCGCGAAGAGCCCGGGCGCAACCTCACCGTCCGCGGCGACGCGAATCCGAGCGCCGGGGTTGCGCGCGGAGAGTCGTTCGACGCCAGTAGCCCGTACCACACGGCGGCGGCGTCGGCGGAGTGGCCGACCTTCGACCAGGCCAAGGCCACACAGCTGGTCGACGCCTACCGGGCAGGCGGCGGCAACCCGGACTTCGTCTTCAAGACCACGACGACGAGGCAGGCCTTCGCGGAGTTCCTGCAGGCACAGATGGCCGCGATCGGCATCCACGTCACGGTGCAGACCTACGACCTCGCGCAGTTCTCCTCGTCCGTGCTGCAGGGCGGCGACTTCCAGCTGACGACATGGGTCGGCCCGTTCGACAACCCCGACCCGGGGGCGTCGCGGCTACTGCACTCGGGCGGCAACGGCAACTACGGCAAGTACGCGAACCCGCAGGTCGACCAGTGGCTCGACGACGCGGCCGCGACGCAGGACCCGGCGCAGCGGACGAAGGACTACCAGCAGGTCGAGCTACAGGTGAACAAGGACCTCGTCGTCGACTTCTTCAGCCGCTCCTACCTCTCGACGATCACGAAGAAGGACGTCAAGGGCATGGACCGGTTCCTCTCACGCGACATGTGGTTCGCCGGGACGTGGCTGGACCGGTGACCGGGACGCCGTCGGCCTGAACCGACGCGCCGCCGGCCGGGACCGAGGCCCCGGCCGGCGGCGCGGTGGAGTGCGCGGGCCGGTCAGCCGTGATGTCCGCCGTAGCCGCCGGAGTGGTCCCAGCTGCTGTCGTCGCGGTGCTCGTGGCAGCTCTTGTCGTGCTCGTAGGACTTGTCCTCCCAGTGGTGGTGCTGGGACTTGTCCTCCCAGCTGTCGTTGCAGCTGGTGTCGCGCCAGTCGTCGGACTTGTGGTGGCTGCCGTACTGCTCCTCGTACCGGTGCTTCTCGTGCTCGGAGTGGTTGTGGTGCTTGTCGTTGTCGTGATGCTTGCTCTTGAACATGACGACCTCGTCTCCTGAGGGTGCTGCGGCGGGTCGTGCGCGGAGCAGGCTGTTCCGTAAGGAGAGGTTCGTCGGTTCGATGTGCCGCGTTACGCCTGATCAGGTCGGGTGTCCGTACCATCCGGTACGTCCGGTCCGTCCAGCAGATCACGACGCTTGCGCAGGCCCGCGAGGTCGCCCGCGGCGAGCGCCCGCCAGAACCGCAGCGTCGCGTACTCGACCTCCAGGCCCAGTTCGAGCGTGATGAGCCGGGGGTTGTCCGCCGGGTCGGGCCCGAACCGCTCGACCATTCCCTCGTAGAGCGCGATGCGCTCCTCGTGCCGGGCGATCTGCTGGCCCGCGAGACGCGTGACGTCGTCGGGGTTGCCGACCTCGTTGAAGAACAGCTTGAGCTCGGCCGGGTCGCGTATCTGGAAGTGGCTGTCGCTGGGCTCGGCGATCCACGCCTCCAGCGCCGCGCGGCCTTCGGGGGTGATCGAGTACGTCTTGCGCCGTCGCCCGGAGGTCTCGGACTCGCAGGTCAGCAGGCCCGCGTCGGTCAGTCGCTCGGGCTCGGAGTACAGCTGGGCGTGCGGGAAGTGCCAGAAATAGCCGACGGAGTGGCCGACCGCGCGCTTGAGGTCGTACGGCGTCGACGGTCCGCGCAGCGCGATCATGCCCAGAACGACGTAGGACGTGGGCGACAACCGGACATCGGGCACGCTCGGCATGCTATCCGGCTCGGACGGTCCGAGCGGGACGGTGCGTCCGGCACCACAATCGCGGATCACGGGTCGTCGAGGACCGGCATGTGGATCCCGGGGTCGCGGCCCAGTCGCGCGGCGCGGGTGACCGCCTCGCCGCCGAAGCGGTCGCGCAGCTCGTCGAGCGTCGCGTCGAGCTCCGGGCCGGCGTCGCGCTCGAACGGCAGCACGAGCTGGACGGCCCCGTCGTCGTCCAGGTTGGCCAGCGACAGCCCGACGAGGGTGATCCCGCGGTCGAGGATCATCGGCATCGCCGCGTGCAGCAACTGCCGGGCGGCGCGCAGGATGGTCGGCGTGTGCGCGGTGGCGCCCGCGAGGGTGTGCGAGCGCGTCGCCCGGGTGAAGTCGCCGAACCGCAGCCGCAGCACGACGGTCCGGCACACGCGGTGCCCGCCGCGCAGCCGCTTGCCCAGCCGGTCGACGATGCCCGCGACGATCGCGTCGAGCTCCTCTGGCGGGCGCTCGCGGCGGCCCAGTGCGCGCTGGGAGCCGATCGAGCGGCGGCGCACGCCCGTCTCGACCCGGCGCGGGTCGAGGCCGTGGGACAGCGCGTGCAGGTGCCGGCCCGCGGCCCGGCCGAGGAACGAGACGAGTGCAGGCTCGCCGAGGCCCGCGACCTCCGCGACCGTCCGCACCCCGATCGCGTGCAGCTTCGCCGACGTCACCTTCCCGACCCCCCACAGGCGCTCGACCGGCAGCGGGTGCAGGAACTCGAGCTCGGCCTCGGGCGGGACCCGCAGCAGCCCGTCGGGCTTCGCCACCCCGCTCGCGACCTTGGCCAGGAACTTCGTGCGCGCGACGCCGACGGTGATCGGCAGCCCGACCTGCTCGGCGACGTCGCGCCGCAACCGGGCCGCGATGTCCATCGGCGCGCCCGCGATCCGCCGCAGGCCGCCGACTTCGAGGAACGCCTCGTCGATCGAGATCCCCTCGACCAGCGGCGTCGTCGACTCGAACACCCGGAACACCGCCTTCGACGCCTCCGAGTACGCCGACATCCGGGGGCGGACGACGACCGCGGCCGGGCACAGGGCCAGCGCCTGCCGCCCGCCCATCGCGGTGCGCACACCCGCGGCCTTCGCCTCGTAGCTGCAGGCCAGCACGACCCCGCCGCCGACGATCACCGGACGGCCCCGCAACGCGGGATCGTCGCGCTGCTCGACCGACGCGAAGAACGCGTCGAGGTCGGCGTGCAGGATCGTCGCGTCGCGGGACACGAACACATGTTCGCATCGGCCACCGACGGTCCGCGTCCGCCGACGGGGCGGCTACCCGGTGCCCTGGTCCTGGATCACCGAGAGGACGTTGCCCGCCGGGTCGGTGAACCACGCGATGGGCGGCCCGTACCGCCGCTGGACGCCGCGCTCGTCGGTCCAGTCGCTGACCTGGAACGTCACGCCCTTCGCGACGAGCGCGTCGACAGCGGAGTCGACGTCGCCGACCCGGAAGTTGAGGATCGTGAACGACGCCGGGACGTGGTCGGGCTTGGGGTAGACGAGGGTGTCGCAGGTGCTGCCGGCGTCGCCCGCGAGGTGCAGGACGAGCATGCCGTCGCGCTCGGAGAGCCGGACCCCGAGGACGTCGCCGTAGAACGCCTTGGCGGCGGGGATGTCGTCGACCGAGAACCCGCTGAACGCGGGCGTCTTCTCGAACATGTCGGTCCCTTCCGTTCGATGGGGGTGATGGTGCCGTGTCCCGGGTCAGGGCTGCAGGTCGGTCGCGGCCCGGAAGGAGCCGTCCATGTGGAACGGCGTGGACGTGTGCTCGTGCACGACGCGCCAGCGGCCCTGCACCCGGCGCAGGCACGTCGTCGCGCGGTACCAGAACGAGAAGCCCTCCGCGGCCCCGGCGGGGACCGCCGACATCCGGCGCAGGCCGTGCGCGAAGGCCAGGTCGCCGCCGACGGTCACCTCCAGCTCGGTGGTCTCGATGGTCACGGGTCCGTCGAACCCGGCGAGCCAGGCCCGCACGCCCGCGGCGGCGTGGCCGCGCCGGCCCAGCGGCGGGGCGAGGTCGAAGATCATCGCGTCGGTCGCGTAGCGGGCGACGGCGAGCTCGGCGTCGCGCGTGCGCATCGCCTCGGCCTCCTCGGCGAGCAGGGCTCGCACGGCGGCCTCCTCGGCGAGCAGGGCTCGCACGGCGGC
>NZ_BPRG01000084.1:14147-44929 GCF_036984265.1 Pseudonocardia sp. D17
GGTGTCTCCTTGGTCGGGGACGTGCCCGGATCGGGCGCATCTCGTCGGGGACGTCGAAGCCGCGGCACCGGTCTCGACATCCTGGGTGCACGACCTGTGCAGGAGCTCGTCCACCGACCCGGAGGCCGCCGTGAAGTACCTGATCATGATCATGATGAATCCCGAGGCCGGAGCGATGTGGGCGCAGATGTCGCCCGAGCGGCAGCGCCAGGGCTACGAGGCGCACGACCGGGTCCGTGAGGCCATCGCCGCCGCGGGCGAGCTGGTGACGGCCGAGGCGCTGCAGGGACCGGAGGCCGCGCGCCGGGTCCGGCTGCGCGGCGGCCAGGTCGTCACGACCGACGGCCCGTTCGCGGAGGCGAAGGAGCACCTCGCGGGCTACTACCTCGTCGACTGCCCGAGCGTCGAGAAGGCGGTCGAGTGGGCGGCGGCGATGCCGGAGGCCGAGTTCGTCGACATCGAGGTCCGGCCGGTCCTCGACCTGCACCCCGTGGCCGGGGCGCAGCCCGGTACGTGAGTGCCGTCCCGTCCGGCGAGCTGCTGCGCGCGCTCACGCCGGAGGTCGTCGCGGCGCTCGCCCGGCGCTACGGCGACTTCGAGACCTGCGAGGACGCCGTGCAGGAGGCGCTGCTGGCCGCCGCGACGCAGTGGCCGTCGGACGGCGTGCCGGAGAACCCGAAGGCCTGGCTCATCACCGTCGCGGCGCGGCGGCGCATCGAGCTCTGGCGGTCCGACGACGCGCGTCGCCGCCGCGAGGAGACCGTCGCCGCGCTGGAGCCTCCGGACCCGGCCCCCGCCCCGCAGTCCGACGACACGCTGACCCTGATGCTGCTGTGCTGCCACCCCGCGCTGACCCGGCCGTCGCAGGTGGCGCTCACCCTGCGCGCCGTCGGCGGGCTGACGACGGCCGAGATCGCCCGGGCCTTCCTGGTGCCCGAGCCGACCGTCGGGCAGCGGATCAGCCGCGCGAAGCAGCGCATCGCCGCGGCGGGCGGGCGGTTCCGGATGCCGCCGCCCGCCGAGCTCGACGACCGGGTCGCCGCCGTCTGCGCCGTCCTCTACCTGGTCTTCAACGAGGGGCACACCGCGAGCGAGGGCCCGGACCTGCAGCGCGTCGAGCTCAGCGGCGAGGCGGTGCGGCTCGCCCGGCTGCTGCGGGCGGTGCGCCCTGCCGACGACGAGGTGGCCGGGCTGCTCGCCCTGATGCTGCTGACCGACGCCCGCCGGGATGCCCGCGTCGGCCCCGACGGCGGGCTCGTGCCGCTGGCGGAGCAGGACCGGTCGCGCTGGGACGCGGGCGCGATCGACGAAGGCCTCGCCCTGGTGGCGCAGGTGCTGCCGGCCGGCCCGGTCGGGCCGTACCAGCTGCAGGCGGCCATCGCCGCCGTGCACGCGGAGGCGGAGTCGGCATCCGACACGGACTGGCCGCAGATCCTCGGCCTGTACCGCCTGCTCGAGACGGTCGCACCGGGCCCGATGGTCGCGCTGAACCGGGTCGTCGCCGTCGCGATGGTGCACGGGCCGGCCGCCGGCCTCGTCGGGCTCGACGAGCTGGCCGCCGATCCCGCGCTGGCCGGTCACCATCGCCTCCACGCGGTGCGGGCCCACCTGCTCGAGCGCGCCGGCCGGGTGGCCGCGGCGCGCCGCGAGTACACCGCCGCGGCGGACCTCACGCGCAGCGTGCCGGAACGGCGTTACCTCGCGGGGAGGGCCGCGGCGCTGCGCGGGTGATCCCGGGGGTCCGCCCCCGGCCGGCGTCGGGTCCGCACCCTCGTTGCGGCCCGCCGTGCTCGCCACCCTGGTCGACGGGGTCCGGACGAGCCGGGCGGGACCAGGGGGAGCGGGATGGACCTGACGACGGGTCACGCGGTCGGGATGGTGCTGGGGATCGGGGCGGGCCTGGTCGCGGGGCTGCTGCATGGCCGGTTGCTCCCCGTGACGGCGACCCGCACCGGGACCGCCGCCGTCCTTGCGGTCGCCTTCGGGCTCGCCGCGGCCTCGCTCGCCACCGGCCGGCCCGCCGCCGGGCTGCTCGCGGCGGCGGCCGGCGTGCTCGGCCTGCTCGTCGCCGAGCGGCTCCGCCGCGGGCCGGACGCGCCCGCACCGCCCAGGGTGCGGGGCCGGGTCGTCTCCGACGGCGGTCCGTCGCTCCTGCTGCTCTTGATAGGTGACCTATAGGTCACCTATTCTCGTGCGGGATGGACGACGACCGCGTGTTCAAGGCGCTCGCCGACCCGACCCGCCGCGCGCTGCTCGACCGCCTGTTCGCGCGGGACGGGCGGACGCTCGGCGAGCTGGAGGAGGGCGTCGCGATGACGCGGTTCGGGGTCATGAAGCACCTGCGGGTGCTCGAGGACGCGGGTCTGGTGGTCACCCGCCGGTCCGGCAGGGAGAAGCTCCACTTCCTCAACCCGGTGCCCATCCGACGCATCCACGACCGCTGGATCGACAAGTACACCGAGGGCCCGGCGTCGTTCCTGGCCGGCCTGCAACGCTCGTTCGAGGAGGAGGACCGGAGTGAGTGACCTCTCCACGCAGCTCTACCAGGTGCTGCTGCGCGCCACCCCCGAGCAGGTCTGGGAGGCGATCACCTCTCCCGACCGGACCCGGCTGTACTTCCACGGCGCCCACGTCGAGAACACCGCCGAGTGGCACACCTCCCGCGGCCCCGACGGCGCCGACTGGGGCGACGGACCGGTCCTGGAGTTCGACCCGCCGCGCCGGCTCGTCCACGAGTGGCGTTCGGCCTACGACCCCGAGCTCGCGAAGGAACCGCCCAGCCGCGTGACCTGGGAGATCGAGGACACCGGCGACGGATCGTGCCGGCTGACCGTCGTCCACGACCGGCTCGACGACTCGCCCCGCACCGCCCGCAGCGTGTCCGGACCCGGCTGGGGCACCGTCCTCGACGGCCTCAAGACCCTGCTGGAGACGGGCGCGCCGTCGGTGAGCGCGCCGTGAACCCGCCGCTGTTCGTCATGACCTACGAGCCGTCCGAGGGGTTCGGCCCGCTCGCCGCCGAGCACGGGCCCGCCCACGTCGCGCGGCTGCACGAGTTCCACGACCGCGGCGTGCTCGTGCACGCCGGGCCGCTGTCGGACCCGTTCGACGGCACCGCGATCGGCGTCTTCACCTCCCGCGAGGCCGCCGAGGAGTTCATCGCGGGCGACCCGTTCGTGCTCGGTGGTGTCGTCGCCCGGTGGACGGTCCGCGGCTGGGGCGACCTGTTCGCCCCGGCGGGACGCCCCGGATGACCGCAGCCCGGGCCGAGTCCCGGGCCGACGCACGCACCCTGCTCGTCTCGGTGTGGGCGTCGGCCGTGTTCGCGGTGGTCTCGCTGGTGTGGGGGCTGGTCGTCGACTCGCGGCTGATCCTCTTCGACGGGCTGTACTCGTTCGCGAGCGTGGGGCTCTCGCTGCTGGGGGTGTGGGCGCTGCGGGCCGCCCGCCGTGGTCCCGACGACCGCTACCCATGGGGCCGGGAGATCTACGAGCCGCTGGCGATCGTCGTGAAGGCGGCGGCACTGGGCGGGCTGTGCCTCTACGCGCTCGCCGGCGCCGTCGGCGACCTGCTCGTCGGGGGCCGCGACGTCGACACGGGCTGGGCGCTGGTCTACGCCGTCGTCGCGACCACGGGCGGGGTCGCGGTGTCGTTGTACATGCGGCGCAAGGCCCGCGCCGGGTCCGACCTGGTGCGCGCCGAGGCCGCCGAGTGGTGGGGCGACGCCCTGCTCAGCGTCGGCGTGCTCGTCGGCTTCGCGATCGCGTGGGGGTTCACCCTCGGTGGGCGCGACGATCTCGCGCGCTACGTCGATCCCGCGATGGTCGCGCTGATCTCGGCGGCCTTCCTCGTCGTGCCCGCGCGGCTGCTGGCGCAGGCGTTCCGCGAGGTGCTGACGATGTCCCCGCCCGCGGTCCGTGAGCAGCTGCTGGTGTGCGTCCGCGAGATCGAGGAGGAGTACGGGTTCGCGGAGTCGTTCCTGCGGGTGGCCAAGGTCGGCAGCAGGCTCGACGTCGAGGCCGACTACGTCGTCGTCGCGTCGTCGACGGCGCAGACCGTCACCGAGTTCGACGCGGTGCGCGCCGCGCTGCTGGCCCGGATCCGGGCGACGGGTCAGGACCCCTCGATCTCCGTCGGGTTCACCGCGGACCGCTCCTGGGTGGCCTGAGCGGCCGGTGGGGCGGGCGGCTCGGCGGCGGCCGGGGCGGGGAACGTCGGCGCCGCGGGGTCGGACAGCAGCCGGGTGAGGCGGTCGAGGTCGTCGACGACCGTGGTCAGCCAGGCCCAGGCGTCGAGCACACGCAGGCCGGCCTCGACGTCGTCGGCGAGGTTGCTGGGGGCGTGGACCGTCACCGCCTCGTGGCACGCTCTCACGGTCGCGGCGGGCACGGCCTCCCCGGCGTCGAGCGCGTCGGCCGCCCCGCGCACCGAGAGCGCGACCTCGGCGGCGGCCGCCTCGATGCGCGTCGCCGTCTCCGGCCACGGCAGCGGACCCGACGGGGGATGGCGCTGGCGCAGGGTCGCCGAGTACGTCGAGAGCCGGTGCACCACCCCGATGAGCGGGAGCCAGTCGGGCTGGGGGCCGGGCCGCGGCGGTTCGCCGCGGTACTGGACGAAGGAGTGGTTGAGCAGGCCGGCGAGCCTGCGCAGCTGCGAGAACCCGGTCGGGACCGGGGTGCCCTCGGCCAGCAGCCGGACGGTGTCGCGCAGCTCGTCGGCCCCGGCCCGCAGCGAGTCCGCGGCGAGCCTGCGCAATTCCCCGCCGCCACCGCGCGGCCACATCACGGCGCCGATCAGCGCGCCGATCACGCCGCCGGTGACCACGTCCTGGAGCCGGACCGCGGCGAGCTGCCACGTCGCCGGGTCGAGCTGGGCGAACAGCACCGAGACGACGAGTGTGAACCCCGCCTGGCCCGCCGCGACACCGAAGGCCGGCCCGGCCGCGAACGCCGCGATCATCAGGAACGGCAGCAACCACGCGTACAGCGACGTGTGCACCCAGGTCAGCACCGCCGCTGCGGCGGCGGCCCCGATCAGTGTCCCGACGAACGCCTTGACCAGGATCGACCGGCTCGCCACGGCCGAGGTGCGCATCAGGCTCAGCGTCGCGAGCAGCACCCAGAAGCCGTGCGACAGGTCGAACACGCCCGCGACCAGCCGTGCGACGCCCAGGCCGATCGCGACCCGCAGCGCGTTCTGCAGGTACACCGACCGCGGTGTGACGTTGTTCGCCAGCCGCAGCCGGACCAGCTCGAACCGGGTCATGCGCAGGAACCGCAGCTCGTCGGGGAGCGGGCCGGGCGGCACGGGCAGCCGGGCGATGCCGTGTGCGGCGAGCCCGGTGTTCCGTGCGGTCTGCGCGACGGCCGCGGCGGCCAGCCCGGCGCGCAGGTCGGGTGTCGGCCCGTCGGGCAGCGGGAGGTGCCGCACCCGCATCCCGAGGTAGGCGCCGAGTGCGGTGTCCAGCGCGTCGAGCGGGGGCGGCGCGCCGCCCTGCAACGTCCGGGCGGACCCCTCCAGCACGGCGGCCGACGCGTCGAGCAGGTCGGCGGTGAGAGGGTGGCGCGGGTGCGGGCCGTCGGTGACGAGCAGGTCGGTGAGGGTGCCGAGGCGTGCGGTGACCAGCCGCGTCTCGGCCGCGAGGGTGAACAGGGAGCGGTCGCGCAGCCCGCAGCCGAGCGGACGCTCCGGCAACGGCATGTCGGCCAGCCGCAGCGCGTCGGCCGCGGCCTGCGCATCGCGCCGGACGGCGGCCACCACGGCGGCGCCGCCCGTCGCCGCCGCGGGGGTGCCGCCGGTCGAGCGCAGGTCCGAGGCGACCGCCGTCGCGAAGCCGGCCGCGGTCCTCAGGCCCACCCCGATGCGCCGTGCCGGGTCGGGCGGAGCCGGGGCGGGCAGCAGGGTGCGGTCGGCGATCGCGAGCAGCACGACGCCGATCGCCAGGCCCGCGAGCCGCTCCCCGAGCTGCTCGGGGGCGAACGGCGGGAAGCAGGCCAGCACGTAGAACAGCTGCAGGCCGTTCGCGACGCCGCCGATACGCGGTCCGGCGACGCTCGAGTACGAGATCGCGAACCCGAACACCAGCATCCCGGCCACGGCCGCGGCGGTGCTCCCCGCGACGAGGGTTCCGGCCGTGACCAGCACGGCGCCGACGACGAGCACGATCCCGTAGCCGCGCGTCCGTGTGGCCGGAGCGCCGGTCACCTCGGAGAGCGCGCCGAGGGCGACCGCCGCGAAGAGCGCGTAGATCGCCATCGTGTCGTCGTCGATGACCAGGTGGCAGACGTAGAAGCCGACGCAGGCGGCGACCGTGACGCGCACGGCGCGGCGTAGCGCGGTGTAGCCGGGATCGTGCCGGGCCATGACGGCCGACGGCGCGTGCCAGAGCCGGGCCGCGGCGGGCGTGACGACGGAACCGTTCGCCACCGTCGCACCCCCTCGGCCGCTGCGGACGCCGCGTCACGCTAGCGACGGTGGTGCCCGCACGACTACCGCGCTTCGGGTCGAACCGGGTCGTCGGCGCCCGCCCGTAGGCTCCCGGATCGGTTGGCCCACGACGATGCGGCGCCGGGTGCGCCGGGACGGAGGCAGGTATGAAGGTGGTCGTCACGGGAGGGGCGGGGTTCCTCGGCAGCAGGCTCGCCCGGGCCCTGCTCGACCGCGGTGAGCTCGACGGCCGCGAGATCCGCGAGCTCGTCCTGCTCGACGTCACCGCGGCCGCCGTGGGGGCGGACGACCCGCGGGTGCGCGCCGTGGTCGGCGACGTGGCCGATCCCGCGCTGCTCGCGGAGCTGGTCGACGCGGACACCGACGTCGTGTTCCATCTCGCGGCCGTGGTGAGCGGGCAGGCGGAGGCCGAGTTCGACCTGGGGATGCGGATCAACCTCGACGGGTCGCGCCGGCTGCTCGACGCCTGTCGCGCGGCGGGCCGCGTCCCCCGGGTGGTGTTCACGAGCTCGGTCGCGGTCTACGGCGGCGACGTGCCCGCCGTCGTGACCGACTCGACGCCGCTGACCCCGCAGACGTCCTACGGCACCCAGAAGGCGTGCGCGGAGCTGCTGCTCGCCGACCACACGCGCAAGGGTCACGTCGACGGCCGGGTGCTGCGGCTGCCGACGGTGACGGTGCGTCCGGGCCGCCCGAACGCGGCCGCGTCGGGCTTCGCCAGCGGGATCGTCCGCGAGCCGCTCGCCGGCGCGGAGTCGGTGGTCCCCGTCCCACCGGAGGTCAGGATGTGGGTGCTCTCGCCGCGCCACGCCGTCGAGTGCCTCGTGGCGGGCGCGGAGCTCACCGACGCGCAGCTGGGGTCCTCGCGTGCGGTCAACCTGCCCGGTGTCTCGGTGACGGTGGGGGAGATGGCCGCGGCGCTCGAGCGCGTCGCCGGTCCCGAGGTCGCGGCGCGGGTGCGGTGGCAGCGCGACCCCGCGGTGGAGGCCATCGCCGCGACCTGGCCGGGAGCCTGGGACACGACCCGGGCGCAGGCGTTGGGGCTTCGCGGCGACGCGGACTTCGACGCGATCGTCCGCGCCTACATCGAGGACGAGATGCGGTGAGGACGCCTTGACGCCGGCCGCTCCCGGGCAGAGAGTGTTCCCGGACATCAGACGTCTGATGTGAAGGGGGCGACGTGGCGACGTTGGCGGAGACCGTGGCCGACGCGCTGCTCGACGCCGTCGTCGCCGGTCGGTACCCGGCCGGCACCGCGCTGCCGCCCGAGGGCGAGCTCGCCGCCGCCCACGGCGCGAGCCGGCTCACCGTCCGGGAGGCGGTGCGCATCCTGCGGGCGACGAACGTGTTGGAGGTCCGGCGCGGCCTCGGCACGTTCGTCACCGCACCGGAGCGCTGGCGCTCCCTCGACCTGCTCGTCCGCGCGCAGCACGCGGGCGAGCACGGCTCGGCGGTGCCGGAGCTGCTGCTCGAGGCCCGGCGGATGGTCGAGGTCGGCGCCGCCCAGCTCGCCGCCGTGCGGCGCACCGACGAGCACCTGGCCCAGCTGCGGGCCGGTGTCGAGGAGATGCGCGCGGCGGCGGCCGCCGGCGACGTCGACGTGTTCGTCGACGCCGACATCGCCTTCCACGACACCGTCATGCGCGCCACCGGCAACGTCTTCGTCCCGTTCCTGCTCGAACCCTTCGGTGAGCTGCTGGTCGCGGCCCGCCGCCAGACCTCGGCCGTGCCCCGGATCCGGGACAACGCCGTCGCCGAGCACGCGCGCATCGTCGACGCGCTCGAGGCGGCCGACCCCGACCGGGCCCGCGAGGCGATGGAGTCGCACATGAGCCAGACCCAGTCCGACCTGCGCGCACACGTCCTCGGAGTGAACCCGTGATCCCGTTGCCGACCGTCACCGGCCCCGTCGACCCCGACGACCTCGTCCGCGACTACCCCCGGCCGTGGCGGATCGACCCCACCGACCTCGCCGGCCGGGTCGCGACCGGGCGGCGCGTCGTCGTGCTCGACGACGACCCGACCGGCACCCAGTCCGTCGCCGACGTGCCGGTGCTGACCCGGTGGGAGGCCGACGACCTCGCCTGGGCGTTCGCGCAGGACACGCCGGGGTTCTTCCTGCTGACCAACAGCCGCAGCCTCGCCGAGGCCGACGCCGTCGCCCGCGGCGAGGAGGTCGCGACGGCGGTCGCGCGAGCCGCGGCGGCGGCGGGGGTCGACCACGTCCTCGTCAGCCGCAGCGATTCCACGCTGCGCGGCCACTTCCCGGCCGAGGTCGACGTCCTCGTGCGGGCGGGAGCCGACGCGGGCCGCCCGGTCGACGGGATCGTCGTGGTCCCGGCGATGATCGAGCCGGGCAGGCTGACCGTCGGCTCGGTGCACTGGATGCGCACGCCCGACGGGATGATCCCGGTGTCGCACAGCGAGTTCGCCCGGGACGCGACGTTCGGCTACCGCAACGCCGACCTGCGCGACTGGGTCGCCGAGAAGACCGGTGGGCGGATCCCCCGTGGGTCCGTCGCGACCGTGACGCTGGCCGACCTGCGCGGTGGCGGCCCCGACCGGGTCGCGGAGATCCTCTCGGGGCTCACGCAGGCGCAGCCCGTCGTCGTCGACGCGGCGACCGACGACGACCTGCGGGTGCTCGTCGACGCGCTGCTCGTCGCCGAGGCCGCCGGCAGGCGCTTCGTCTACCGCTCCGGTCCGTCGTTCGTGCGGGCGCGGCTCGGCCAGTCCGCCCGCGCGCCGCTCACCGCGCCCGACCTGCGGACGGGTCCGCCCGACGGCGCCGACGTCCGGACGCCGGTGCCGCACGGGCTGGTCGTCGTCGGCTCGCACGTCGGGCTGACCACGCGTCAGCTCGACCGGCTGCGTGCCGCGGGCGGCGTCACCGAGGCCGAGCTGGACGTGCCGACGCTGCTCGATCCCGCGCGTCGCGAGACGCACGTCCGCGACACCGCGGGGGAGGTGGCCGACCTGCTCGGCGGCGCCGCCGACGTCGTGCTGCGCACCAGCCGCACCCTCGTGACCGGGGCCGACGCCGACGAGAGCCTCGCGATCGCCCGGACCGTGAGCGCCGCGATGGTCGACGTCGTCGCCGAGGTCGCGGCGCGGGTCCGGCCGGCGTGGGTCGTCGCCAAGGGCGGGATCACGTCCTCGGACACCGCGACGGGCGCGCTGGGCATCGCCAGGGCGTGGGCGCGCGGGACGCTGCTGCCGGGGATCGTCTCGGTGTGGGAACCCGTCGCCGGGCCCGCGCGCGGGGTGCCGTACGTGGTGTTCGCGGGCAACGTCGGTGACGACGACGGGCTCGTCGCCGCGGTCTCGACGCTGCGGGGCACCCGATGACCGCGGTGGCCGTGCTGGGTCTGGGCGCCATGGGGCTGCCGACCGCGACGCGGCTCGCCGGGGAGTTCACGGTGAGCGCGTTCGACGTCAGCGCGGCGCGCCGGGAGCTGGCCGCCGCCGCGGGTGTCCGTCCGGCCGGCGACCCGGCCGCGGCGGTCACGGCCGGCGGGATCGTGCTGCTCGCCGTGCGGGACGAGGCCCAGGTCCGGCAGGCCCTGTTCGGCACCGACGGGGCCGCGGCCGCCCTCGGGGAGGGCGGGCTCGTCGTACTGACCAGCACGATCGGCCCCGACGCCGCCCGCACGCTCGCCGCGGAGCTGGCCGGGTCCGGGATCGCGCTCGTCGACGCCCCGGTGAGCGGCGGCCCGGCCCGCGCGGGGGCGGGCGACCTGCTGATCGTCGTGGGTGCGGCCGCCGAGCCCCTCGCCCGCGCCCGCCCGGTCCTCGACCGGCTGGCCTCGACCTTGGCCGTCGTGGGGGAGCGTCCCGGCGACGGCCAGGCGATGAAGACGGTCAACCAGCTGCTCGCGGGCGTGCACATCGCGGCGGCCGCGGAGGCCGTCGCGCTGGCCCGCGCGTTCGGCCTCGACGCGGAGACGGTCGTCGCGACGCTGTCGGCGGGTGCGGCCGGGTCGTTCATGCTCGCCGACCGCGGTCCCCGGATGGCCCAGGCCTACGGCGAGCACGCCGACGAGGTCGAGGTCCGGTCGCGGCTGGACATCTTCGTCAAGGACATGGGCATCGTCACCGACGCGGGCCGCGCCGCCCGCGTCCCGCTGCCGCTCGCCGCCGCGGCGCAACAGCTCTACCTGCTCGGGCACACCGCGGGGATGGACGCCCGCGATGACTCCAGCGTCGTCACGCTGCTGTCCCCGCCCGGCTCCGCTCCCACCGACCCCACAGAAGGGTGATCATGGCCGACGATCGTAAGGTCTGGTTCGTCACCGGCACGAGCACCGGCTTCGGCCGGCTCATCGCCGAGCAGGCGCTCGCCGCGGGCGACCTCGTCGTCGCGACCGCACGCGACCCGAGGTCGGTCGACGACCTGGCCGCCGCGGCCCCCGACCGGGTCCGCGCGCTCGCGCTCGACGTGACCGACGGGCCCGCCGTCACCAAGGCCGTCGCCGAGGCCGTCGAGGCGTTCGGTCGCATCGACGTCCTGGTCAACAACGCCGGTTACGGGCTGCGCGGCGCGATCGAGGAGTTCACCGACGCCGAGCTGCGGCAGGTCTTCGAGACGAACGTGTTCGGGCTGCTCGCCGTCACCCGCGCCGTGCTGCCGACGATGCGCGCGCAGGGCAGCGGGCTGATCGTGCAGATGTCGTCGGTCGGGGGCGTGACGTCGCGGCTCGGCGGGACGGCGTACGCGGGCACGAAGTTCGCCGTCGAGGGGCTCTCGGAGGGGCTGGCGGCGGAGGTCGCGCACCTCGGGATCAAGGTCGTGATCTGCGAGCCCGGCCCGTTCCGCACCGACTTCGCCGGGCGCTCGATCCGCTGGTCGCAGCCCATGGAGGCCTACGCGCCGGTGCTCGGTCCGGAGCGTGAGCGGTTCGCCGCCGAGGACGGCAACCAGCCGGGCGACCCGCTCGCGGCGGCGAAGGTGATCGTCGGGCTGGCGCGAGCGGAGAACCCGCCGCTGCGACTGCCGATGGGGCACGCGGCGTTCCGCCGGATCCGGGAGACGCTGACGACGCGCCTCGCCGACCTCGACGTCGTCGCCCCGCTCGGGCTCGAGCTCGACCACAGCTGAACCGGGACCGCCGCGGGCGCCGGCGCGACGGGCTCGCGCCGGCGTCGCCGCGTCGGGGTGGGCGGTCGCGGCCCGGTCGGCACCGACTCACAGATGAGTTTCGGCGGGCGCCTCGGTCTGGGTGGACAGGAACGTGCGGCCGCCGCATCGCCGGGATGATGCGCAACGACGGCGCCTCCGGGACGCCCGACGCCGGGACCGTGCACCTCGCCGTCGACGACGCCGAGGCGGCGCGAGGAGCCCGTCGACACCCCGTTCGGACGCCTCGCCGAGATCGCCGACCCGACGGGCGCGGTGATCAAGCTGTCGTCGGTGCGCCGACCGTCCGCCTGGGCACCGCGCGCCCTCCCGACCGGGCCGCGCCCCCCGGCGGGAGGCGCGGCCGGCCCCGTTGCGGCTACGTCGCCGTCGGGAAGTGGAAGCCGGCCGCACCGGCGGCGGCGACCTGCGGCCAGCGGGTCGTCACGACCTTGGCGCGGGTGTAGAACGCGACGCCCTCGGGCCCGTGGATGTGCGACTGCCCGAACAGCGAGTCCTTCCAGCCACCGAAGGAGTAGTAGGCCATCGGGACCGGGATCGGCACGTTGACGCCGATCATGCCGACCCGTACGCCGCGCTGGAACCGCCGCGCGGCCTCGCCGGAGGACGTGAAGATCGCGGTGCCGTTGCCGTACGGGTTGGCGTTGATCAGCGCGATCGCCTCGTCGACGTCGGACGCGCGCACGACCGACAGCACCGGGCCGAAGATCTCCTCGCGGTAGACGTCCATGTCGGTCGTGACGCCGTCGATCACGGTCGGGCCGACGAAGAAGCCGTCCTCGTGGCCGGGCACGGTCAGCCCGCGGCCGTCGACGGTGAGCGTCGCGCCCTGGGCCTCACCGGTGCCGATGAGCCCGACGATGCGGTCCCGGGCCGCCGCGGTGACCACCGGCCCCATCTCGCTGGTCGCGTCGCGGCCCGGGCCGACCTTGACCGCCCGGGCCTTCTCGGCCACGGCCGCGACGAGCTCGTCGCCCGGCCCGCCGACGGCGACCGCCGCGGAGATCGCCATGCAGCGCTCGCCCGCGGAACCGAACGCGGCGGCCACGAGGTGCTCCGCGGCGAAGTCCAGCGGGGCGTCGGGCAGGACGACCGCGTGGTTCTTGGCCCCGCCCAGTGCCTGCACGCGCTTGCCCGTGGCCGTCGCGCGCTCGTGGATGTACCGGGCGATCGGGGTCGAGCCGACGAACGACACCGCGGCGACGTCGTCGTGGTCGAGCAACGCGTCGACGGCGGTCCGGTCGCCCTGCACGACGGTGAACACACCGTCGGGCAGCCCGGCATCGGCCCACATCTGCGCGACGAGCAGCGACGCCGACGGGTCGCGCTCCGACGGCTTGAGGACGAACGTGTTGCCGCAGGCGATGGCGACCGGGTGCATCCACATCGGGACCATCACCGGGAAGTTGAACGGCGTGATACCCACGCAGACGCCGAGGGGCTCGCGGAAGGAGTGCACGTCGACCCCGGCGGAGACCTGGTCGGAGAAGTCGCCCTTGAGCAGGCTCGGGATGCCACAGGCGAACTCGACGACCTCGAGGCCGCGCTGGACCTCGCCGCGGGCGTCGGCGACGACCTTGCCGTGCTCGTCGGAGACCACCTCGGCCAGCTCGCCGATGCGCGCGTTGACGATCTCCCGGAACGCGAACAGCACCTTCGTCCGCGCCGAGAGCGAGGACCGGGACCACTCGTCGAACGCGGCGGCCGCCGAGCGGACGGCGGTGTCGACGTCGGCGGCGTCGGCCAGCGCCACCTCGGCCTGCTGGACCCCGGTCGCGGGGTTCCACACGGGCGCGGTGCCCCCGGACGTCCCGTTCTCGGGCTTGCCGCCGATCCAGTGGGTGATCGTCCTCAACGTCGGGTCCTCTCCTGTGGCTGCGCGGTGCGGTGGGCGCCCCGCGCGCGTACGACGGGTTCGACCCTAGGTGTAGCCGCGGGACACGACCCCGAAGTGCGCCTTGTCGCGCCCGAAGTGGTCGGCGCTCGCGAGGTTCCAGTCGCCCGCCCAGCCGGGTGGCGGTTCGGCGAGCAGCTCACCGGGCTCGAGCCAGTCGAACAGCTCCGCGTACGAGCGGGTGTCCATGTGCCCGATGCGCCTGCGCAGCTGGTAGGGCGCCAGCTCGTCGGGGCCCCGCGAGCCCATCGACGCCATCAGCCGGCGTGCCTCGGCCACTGTCGCGGCCTGGAAGCGCCGCACCCGTTCGCTCTTGTCGGCGACGTCGAGCGCCGCGGCCCGGCGTGGGTCCTGGGTGGCGACACCGACCGGGCAGGTGTTGGTGTGGCACCGTTGGGCCTGGATGCAGCCCACGGCCATCATCATCGCCCGCGCGGAGTTGGTGTAGTCGGCACCCTGGATGATCCGTTTGACGACGTCGGAGCCGTTGGCGATCTTGCCCGACGCCCCGATCCGGACCCGGTCGCGCAGCCCGGTGCCCACGAGCGCGTTGTGCACCGTCATCAGGCCCTCGGTGAGCGGCGCGCCGACGTGGTCCTCGTACTCCAGCGGCGCCGCGCCGGTCCCGCCCTCCGACCCGTCGACGACGACGAAGTCCGGTGCGGTGCCCTCGGCCAGCATGGCCTTGCAGAGCGCGAGGACGTCGACGCGCGAGCCGACGCAGAGCTTGATCCCCGCCGGCTTCCCGCCGGCGAGCTCACGCATCCGCGCGACGAACCGCACCAGCTCCCGCGGCGTCGTGAAGACCCGGTGCGCCGCCGGGCTCTCGCAGGTCACCCCGGGCGGGACCCCGCGCGCCTCGGCGATCTCCGCGCTCACCTTCGGGCCCGGCAGAACGCCGCCGATGCCGGGTTTCGCGCCCTGGCTGAGCTTGAGCGAGACGCACCGCACGGCGGGGTGGGCGGCCTTGTCGGCGAACGCCGCCGGGTCGAAGTCGCCGTCGGGGGTGCGGGCGCCGAAGTAGCCGCTGCCCAGCTCCCAGATCAGGTCGCCGCCGTGTTCGAGGTGGTAGCGCGAGATGCCGCCCTCGCCCGTGTCGTGGGCGAACCCGCCCAGCGCCGCGCCCCTGTTGAGCGCTCGCAACGCGTTGGCCGACAGGGCGCCGAAGCTCATCGCCGAGACGTTGAGCAGGGCCATCTCGTAGGGCCGGGTGCAGTCGGGTCCGCCGACGCGCACCCGGTGCGGCTCGGTCGGCACGGGCACCGGGACGGTGGCGTGCAGCAGGTACTCGTAGCCGACCTCGTTGACGTCGCGCTCGGTGCCGAACGCCTTCTCCCCGGCGATGCCCTTGGCCCGCTCGTAGATCAGCGTGCGGGTGTCGCGGTCGAACGGGCGGCCGTCGACGTTGCGCTCGACGAAGTACTGCTGGATCTCGGGCCGGATCCGCTCGAGCAGGTAGCGCAGGTGCCCGACGACGGGGTAGTTGCGCAGCACCGAGTGCCTGCGCTGCACGACGTCGGCGACCCCGACGGCGAGCAGTGCCAGCAGGATCGCCGCCGCCACCCACCAGCCGGGCCGCACGAGGAGCGCGGCGGCGACGGCCGCCCCGGACAGGACGGTCAGCGAGCCGAGCAGCGCGATCCGCAACACGTCGCCACGCTAGACGGTCGCCGCACGGTCCATCCGCCGTGGCTCACCTGCTCCGGCTCACTCGACGGCCCGGATCTCGCGGCCCGTGCGGTCCGGTGCGAACAGCGAGACGACCGCACCGACGACCGGTCCGACGACCCCGAGCGCGAGCGCCATCGGGACCGAACCCGCGATCCCGAGCGCCACCAGCGGGAACAGGCCCGCTCCGATGCCGCGGCCGGCGTAGTAGCCGGTGTTCGAGCCCGACGACCGGATGCGCGTCGGGAAGAACTCCGCCATCCACACCCCCAGCACCCCGAAGCCGCCGCTCCCGCCGGCGCACAGCATGAGCGCCCAGAACGCGGGGGATGCCCAGTAGTCGTGGCCGACGTGGGCGTGACCGGTGGCGACCAGGGTCAGGAACCAGCCGAAACCGATGATTCCGACCAGACACGACACGAAGAACGCCCATTTGCGGCGAATCACGTCCGAAAGCCAGCCGGTGGCCGGGTAGCTGACCGCGGTGACCACGAGCCCGAACAGGACGATGAGGCTGGCGGTGCCGAGCGGGAGCTTCTGCACCGAGACGAGGAACGTCGTCAGGTAGGCGATCATCGAGTTCGTCGTCAGGAACATCGCGCTGGCCAGCACGATGAACAGGACCGTCCCCGCCGCGTAGCCGCCGCGGAACAGGTCCACGAGGGGCACCTTCGCCGCGCGCATGCCCTCCGGCACGCGGCCCGCGGCCAGCTCGCGCCGGTAGGCGAGCCACTGCTCGGACTCGGGCAGCAGGAGCGCCGCCAGCCCACCGATCACCAGGGTCACGACACCGATGACGACGTAGCCGGCACGCCAGCCGTCGTGCAGCCCGAACTGGAGGGTGCACCAGTAGACGACGCCCTCGGTGACGATCTCACCGGTGAAGTACATGGCCTGGATCGAGCCGCCCATCGCGCCGCGGCGGGCGGTCTTCCAGCTCTCGGCGAACATCGAGAACGCGAGCCCGAACAGCCCGCCCATCCCGACGCCGGCGAGGATGCGGGTGAGCATGAACGTCAGGTAGGTCGGGGCGAGGCCGCCGAGGATCGCGGCGATGCCGAAGATCAGCACCGACGCCGTGTAGGTCCACCGCCTGCCGATGCGGTCGCCGAGCCAGCCGCACACCAGGCCGCCCACGATGGAGGCGAAGCCCTGCAGCGTCGAGATCTGCACGATCTGGATCGTGCTGACGTGCAGGGTCTCGGCGATGTACGCCATCGGGTAGCCGACGAGGTTGAGCTCGGCCCCGTCGAACAGGGTCCCGAGGAAGGCGAAGACCAGGATCCGGCGGAGGTAGACCGGCCGGGCGAGGCCGGACACCACCCCCGGGCCGGCCTCGGGGGTGCGCAGGAGCGACATCGGGGTCCCTTCTCGTCGTGCGGGTCGAACGATGGGTGTCGCCGGGACGGCGGGTCCGCGGGCGTGCCGGGACGGGCGCCGAGGATCGGCGCCCGGGCGGCGCCTGGGGCGGCGCGGGCGGATCGGGGCTGGGGCGGCGCCTGAGGAGCGGCGCTGGGGAGCGGCGCTGGGGGTCGGCGCTGGGGGGTCGGCGCCGGGCCTCGACGCGGGAAGATCGGCGCGGCCGGATCGGTGCCGGGGAGCCGACGCCGGAGCGAGCGCCGCGAGGCCCGCGGGAGCGGTTCCCGGTCTCCCCGGGCGCGCCGGGGCCGGCGCGCCCGAGGAGGAGGGCCGGAGACCGGGTCACTCGGGGAGCGGACGGCCTCGGGTCTCCGGGCAGAAGGGCGCGACGATGATGCCCAGCACGTAGATGCAGCCGACGACGGTCGCGGCGATCCCGTAGCCACCGAGCTGGGAGATGATCCAGCCGGACAGCAGTGGCCCGAGGAACGCGATGAACCGCGCGGCGTTGAAGACGAACGCGGCGCCGGTGGCGCGCAGGTGGGTCGGGTAGAACTCGGGCAGCCACACCGGCATCCAGGTGTACTGGCCCAGCGTGAAGAAGCCGTTGACGATCAGCACGACGACGACCAGGCCGATGCTGTGGGTCCACAGGAACAGTACGGGCGTGAGGACCAGCGAGGCGGCGAAGTAGAGCAGCACCGTCGGCTTGCGACCGAACCGGTCGGCGAGGAAGCCGAAGGCGACGTAGCCGAGGATCGCGCCGGCGTTGTAGATCATTCCCGCGCCGCTCGCCCAGGCCGACGCGGAGTGCCCCTGGCCTGCGGCGACACCGGAGACGTAGAGCGGTACCCACGTCGAGATGCCCCACCACGCGAGCGTCGTCACCAGCGACATGAGCGACCCGAGGATCGTCAGCTTGCGCAGCCGCGGGTCGGCCATGATCTGCCGCAGGGTCAGCCGCGTGAACGAGCGCTCGCTCTCGGTGAGATCGGTGGCGGCGCGGGCCTTGAGGGCCTTGCGCCGCGCGGCCGCGCTGCTCCAGTTCTGCGACTCGGGGACCTTGCGGCGCAGCCAGAGCGCGAAGAGGGCGGGCAGCACGCCGATCGCGAACATGATCCGCCAGGAGTCCGGGCCGATGGGCGCGACGAAGTACCAGACCGCCGAGGCGATGAAGAACCCGAGGCCGAGGCCGCACTGCATGAACCCGGCCGCCTTGGCGCGTGCCTTCGCGGGCCACATCTCGGCGACGAGCGACGTGCCGGTGCCCCACTCCGAGCCGAGCGCGAAGCCGGTGACGAAGCGCAGCACGAGGAACGCCGTCCAGGACCAGGACAGCGCGGACAGCCCGGTGAACGCGGCGTAGAGGACCATCGAGGTCAGCAGCGCGCGGCGGCGGCCGAAGTAGTCGGCGAAGACCCCGCCCAGGATGCCGCCCATGCCCCAGCCCAGGAGCGTGACGGCGATGGTCGCGCCGGTGAGGAACGCGATCTGGCTCGGCGGCGCGGCGGGGTCGAGCCGGCGCAGCACCACCCCCGCCGTGAGGATGAGCGCGTAGGTCTCGAAGCCGTCGAAGAGCCAGCCGAGGTTCGCCGCGGCGAGCGATCGCCACTGGGACCGGTCGAGGTCCTGGTACCAGCGACGGGACCCGTCGGTCTCCGGTGGTGCGCCGGCGGCCGGGGCGGCCGTCCGGGGGGTGGCGGCCGCGTCGCCGGCCGCTGTCGTGGTGGTGTCGTCCTGCACCGGTGCTCCTCTTCCGGGCGCCCGGGGGCGCGGCGGTCGGCACTAGCCGGCCGGGGATGGTGACCGCCGCTGGGCCACTCTGCCTATAGGACTCGATGTCCTGTCCACAGGACATCATGTGCAGCGCGAAACGCTAGGGCGGACGACGGGAGGCGTCAAGCGGTGTGCCGCGGATCCGCTCAGATTCGGATCCGTGTGGGGAGAGCCGCCGAATCAGCGGACCGGGAGTGTCCCGCCGGTGCGTTCGGTGATGCGGACGCCGCACGCGCGGACGAGCTCGCCGGTATTGCCGACGTTGCGCTCGTCGAGCTCGGAGGAGAAGGCGAGCGAGCACAGCGCCATCGAGACCCGGCCCGCCGCGTCGAAGACCGGCGCGGAGACCCCCGCCTGGCCCGGCTCGTACTCCCGCAGGCTCACCGCGTAGCCGCGCTCGCGGGTGGCGGCGAGCTCGGCGCGCAGGGCGGCGCGCTCGACCTTCGTCTCGGCGGTGAACGCCGTCAGACCGTGCTTGTCGATCAGCCGGTCGACCTCGTCGGGGTCGGACCACGCGTGGAAGGCGCGCATGATCGCCGGTGCGGAGAACGGGAACGTGTCGCCGACGCCGACGGTCATCCGCACGCCCTGGCCGCGGTCGGCCTTCGCGACGACGGCGTAGTCCGACGGGCCGTGCCTGCGCAGGGCGAACACGAGGAAGCCCAGGCGGCGGCTGAGGTCGTCGAGCTCCTGGCCGACGATCTCGCCCACCCAGTCCGGCGTCGACGCGGCGACGGCGAGCAGCCGCGGGCCCAGCCACCAGCCCGCCCGGTCGCCACGGGTCGCCGCCCAGCCGGCGCGCTGGAGCGTGCCGAGGATGTTGTAGCAGGTACTGCGGTTGAGGCCGAGCTCCTCGATCAGCGTCCCGGTCGGGACCGGGTCGGGCCATTCCCGCGCGATCCGCTCCAGGAGCCGGACCGCGTTCAGCACCGCCGGTACGTCGCTGGCCATGTGCTCCCCCTTGCCTGCAGCGCCGGTGTGCGGGGCCGCCGTTTCGCCGCACACGGTAGCGCCGCCGCGGATCACGGTGTCCGGCGTCGGTTGACGGGACACTCCCGGGTGTTAGTGTCCTCTCTGCGAGATAACTAGTCCTCTCTGGTGGTCATATGAAGCTCACCTCGTCGTTCCGGATACCCGCACCGCCCGCTCAGGTGTTCGCGCACTTCCTCGACCCGGACTCCATGCGGGTCTGCGTCCCGGGGTGCGAGGAGCTCGAACGGCCCGATCCCGCCCACTACCGCGGCCGACTGGTCAACGAGATCGCGCACGTCCGGTTCAGCGCCGGGTTCACCGCCGACGTCACCGAGGCCGCCGAGGCCACCGACGGCGCGCCCGCGCAGGTGCGGGCGGTCCTGCGCGGCGAGGACCGCCGGCTCGGCAGCTCGATCAAGGTCGACGCCCGGCTGGGTGTGCGGCCCGACGCGGCCGACGCCGCGGCGTCCGAGGTCGACTGGGACCTCGACATCGCGTTGTGGGGCAAGCTCGGCAGGCTCGGCGAGTCGATCGTCGGGCGGCGCAGCCGGGAGGTGGAGCGCCAGTTCGTCGAACGCTTCACCGCGGTCTGCGCGGCCGGGCCACCCGGCCCGGACAACCCGGAGGTCCGCGTCAGGGGCGCCGGCAGCGGCGCCGCCGCAGGGGCGGTGCCCCTCCGGACGCCCCTGCCGACGCCCCTGACGCCCCCCGCTGCGGTCCCCGTCCGGCCTGCGGCGCCGGTGCTGCCACGGCCCGCGGCCGCGGTCGTGGGCGGCGCGGCCGGAGCGGTCACCGTCCTCGCCTCGCGGAACCGCCCGGTGACGCCGGTCCCCGAGATCGTCCCGATGCCCTCGGGCCCGGCCGGGCGGACGGCGCGTCGCGCCGGCGTCGGGGCCGCCGTCCGTGATCGTGCCGCCGAGGTCGCGGCGCGCGGCCGAGCGGTGGTGGCCGAGATCGCCGGTCGCGTCGCCGAGCGTGCCGCGAGCCGGCTCGTCGCCCGTGGCACCCGGTTCCTCGACCACCGCCGCGCGGCCCGCGAAGGAGCTGCCCGATGACCGCCGCCCTGCACCGGCCCCGCGACCTCGGTGCCGTGCTCGACCTGCTCGCCGGCACGGACGACCCGATGGTCTTCGGCGGCGGGACGGCCGTGCAGATCCTGCTGAAGCAGGGTGTGCTCGCCGCCACCGACCTCGTCGACATCGCCGCCGTGCCCGGGCTCGCCGACCTCGTCGCGACGCCGGGCGGGCTGCGCGCGGGAACCATGGTCACGTTGCGGCGCATGGAGACCGATCCGCTGGTGCACGACCGCGCGCCGCTGCTGGCCCAGGTCTACGGCCGCGTCGCCAACCCGCGGGTGCGCAACACCGCGAGCGTCGGAGGCAACATCGCCCACGGCGACTACCGACTCGACCCGCCGACGGCGCTGCTCGTGCTCGACGCGCGGGTGGAGCTGTCGTCGGCGGCGGGGGTGCGCCACGTCCCGATCCGGGAGTTCTTCACCGGGTTCCAGGAGACCGCGGTGGGCCGCGGTGAGCTGGTCACCGCGCTGGACGTCCCGACGCAGCCGCGGGGCGGCGCGGCGTTCAGCAAGCTGTCGAGCCTCGCGGCCAACGACTGGCCGGTCGCCTCGGCGGCCGTGCTCGTGACCGCCGCCGACGACGTGACCCGTGAGATCCGGATCGGCCTCGGCGCGCTCGCCCCGACCCCGGTGTACGTGGCGGTCACCGTCGCGGCGACCGGGTCCGACGACGACGCCGTCGACGCCGCGCTGGCGGCCGTCGAACCGCTGATCGACCCGCTGCCCGACGTGCGCGGCGGTGTCGGGCACAAGCGCAGGCTCGGCCGGGTCGCGGTCGCCGACGCCGTGCGCGCCGCCTGGACCGACACCCCGCGCGACATCCCGCGAGAGCCACGAGAGGAGGCCTCCGATGACCATCGACTCCCGTTCCGCCGTCTCCGCCGGCGTCGCTGACCGCGGATCCGCCGCGTTCGAAGGACGCGCCGTCGGGGAGAGCTGGGGCCGGGTCGCCGCCCGGTCCAAGGTCCGCGGCGAGCTGCAGCACGCCGCCGACGAGGCGCTGCGCCCGTGCCTGGACGTCGTCGTGACCCGCAGCACCCGCCCGCACGCCGAGATCCTCGGCGTCGACGCCGCGCGCGCGAAGGCCGTCGACGGCGTCGTCGACGTCGTCACCGGCGCCGACCTGCACGCCCTGCTCGGCGACGCGATCTTCACCGGGCCCGCGTTCGCCGACCAGCCGTGCCTGGCCGTCGGCAAGGTCCGCTACGTCGGCGAGCCGGTCGCGGCCGTGATCGCCCGCGGCCGCGCCGCCGCGCGCGCCGGTGCGGAGGAGGTCGCGGTCGACTACCGCGAGCTCGACCCGGTGCACGACGTGGACGCCGCGGTCCGCGGGGCGCCGTTCGTGCACGACGAGCTGCGGCCCTCGGTCGTCTTCGGCGACCTGGCGCACCTGCGCGGCATCCGCGACACGAACGTCAACTACGAGTACGTGCTGCGCCACGGCGACCCGGTCGAGCCGCCGCCGGGCTCGGTCACCGTCTCCGACGAGTTCTGGTGCCCGCCGACCCACCACGTCCCGATCGAGCTCCCCTTCACCGCGGCGTGGCGCGACGGGGACCGGCTGGAGATCCTCTCGACGACGCAGACGCCGTCGTACGTGCGGCAGTCGGTGGCCGACCTGCTCGGCCTGCCGCTGGCGTCGGTGCGGGTGCGCACCGCGCCGCTGGGCGGGAGCTTCGGCGCGAAGATGTACGACCGGCTCGAGCCGCTCGCCGCGGCGCTCGCGTGGACCCGGCGCACCGCCGTGCGGATCGCGGTGTCGCGCGAGGAGGCCTTCCTGCTCACGACGCGCCACGGCGCCGCCGTCACCGGCTCGATGACCGCCGACGCCGACGGCAACATCGTCGCCGCCGACGCCGACGTCCGCTACGACACCGGCGCCTACGCCGACGTCGGGCCGCGGATCACCGCGAAGTCCGGCATGGTCGCCTCGGGGCCGTACCGGATCGCGCAGGCCCACGTGCGGTCGCGCTGCGTCTACACCAACAAGCCGTCGGCAGGCCCGTTCCGCGGGTTCGGCGTCCCGCAGGTGACGTGGTCGCACGAGTCGCTGGTCGACGAGCTGGCCCGCGCCCGCGGCGAGGACCCGGCCGCGTTCCGGCGCCGGAACCTGCTGCGCGAGGGCGACGTGTCGGTCGTCGGCACCCCGATGCACTCGGCGGACTTCGTCGGCTGTCTCGACGCGGTGACCGCGGCCCTCGACTGGGAGTCGCCGCTGGAGCGCCCGACCGGGCGGTACCGGCGCGGGCGCGGTGTGGCCGTCGGGATCAAGGCGGTGCTCACCCCCACCATCTCCAACGCCGTGCTGCAGCTCAACCAGGACGGCTCGGCGACGCTGCTGATCAGCACCGTCGACATGGGTCAGGGCAGCGACACGATCATGGCCCAGATCGCGGCCGAGCCGCTGTGCCTGCCCGAGGGGGCGGTCCGCGTCGTCGCCGCCGACACCGACGTGACGCCCTACGACACGATCACCGCGGGCAGCCGCTCGACCTACCACTCCGGCAACGCCGTGCGGCGCGCCGCGGAGGCCATGCGCGACAAGCTGATCGAGATCGCGGCGGCGCGCTTCGGGGTCGCCGCGACCGACGTCAAGATCACCGGCGACGGTCTGGTCAGCACCCAGACCCAGCAGAAGGCGTCGATCCCCGAGCTGCTGCACGCGCACTTCGGGGCCCGGGGCACGACGCTGACCACCGAGGCCGACTTCCGGACGACCTGGCAGCCGTACGACAAACGGACCGGGCGCTCGCCGCAGGTCACCGAGCACTGGTTCGCCGGTGCCGCGGCCGCGCAGCTCACCGTCGACACCGCGACGGGCCGGGTGCACGTCGAGCACCTCGCGATCGCGGGCGACGTCGGCCGCGCGATCAACCCGGCGCTGGTGGAGCAGCAGCTCACCGGGGCGGCGATCATGGGCGTCGGGCACGCGCTGTTCGACCAGCTCGTGTTCGACGAGGGCCAGATCGTCAACGGGACACTGCTCGACTACCAGCTGCCGTCGATCCACGACGTCCCCGACCGGATCACCCCGATCGTCGTCGAGAACCCGCACCGCACCGGCCCGTACGGCGCCAAGGGCGTCGGCGAGACGACGATCATCCCGCTCGCCCCGGCCATCGCCAACGCCGTGCGCGACGCGATCGGCATCCGGTTCACCCGGTTGCCGCTGACGTCCGAGCGCATTCTCGACGCGCTCGCCGCCCAGGAGGAGCCATCGTGAGTACCGAGATCACCCTGCTGGTCAACGGCGAGCGCCGCGCGGTGCCCGTCGACGACGACGACCTGCTGCTCGACGTGCTGCGCGGCCTCGGGCACACCAGCGTCCGCGAGGGCTGCGGCGTCGGCGCCTGCGGGGCGTGCACCGTCCTCGCGGACGGCCACAGCGTGTCGAGCTGCCTCGCGCGCGCCGTCCGCTACGACGGCGCCGCGCTCACCACGGCCGACGGCCTGCCGGCCGACGACGACGTCGTCGAGGAGTTCGTCGCCGCCCGCGCGATGCAGTGCGGCTACTGCATCCCGGGGTTCGTGCTGATGACCCACGAGCTGCTCGCCGAGAACCCCGACGCGGGCGAGGCCGAGATCGACGCCCACCTCGAGGGCAACATCTGCCGCTGCGGCACCTACCTCGAGATCCGTACCGCGTGCGTGAACGCCGCCCGGCGCCGCCGGGAGGCGGCCCACACCGAGAAGGAGTCCGCGTGAAGGTCACCACCGCCCGGGGCACGATCGAGGTCGGGGACGTCGGCGAGGGCCGGCCCGTCGTCCTGCTGCACGCGCTCGCGCTGTCGGGCAGGCTGTTCGACCCCCTCGCCGCCGACTGGGCCGCGCGCCGGCGCGTCCTCACCCCCGACGCGCGCGGGCACGGCGGGTCGGACTGGGACGGCAGGCCGTTCACCGGCGAGGACCTGGCCGACGACGTCGCCGCCCTGATCGAGACCGTCGTCGGCGGCCCGGCCGATGTCATCGGGATGTCGATGGGCGGCAGCACCGCCGTGCTGCTCGCCGAGCGCAGGCCCGATCTCGTGTCGCGGCTCGTGCTCGCCGACGCCACCGCCGACTACGGCCCCGACCGCGTCGCCTCCTGGGCCGAACGGGCCGAGAAGGCCGTGAACGTCCCGCGCGAGAAGCAGGTCGACTTCCAGATCGACCGCTGGTTCAGCCCGTCGTTCGTGCAGTCGCGGCCCGACGAGGTCCGACGGGTCTGCGACATCTTCGTCGCGACCGACTCGGCGGCGCATGCCGCGGCGTGCCACGCCCTCGGCACGGTCGACGCCGCCGGGGGCCTGGGGACGATCACCGCGCCGACACTCGTGCTGGTCGGCGACGAGGACTACGCCACCCCGCCCACGATGGCCGAGCAGCTCGCCACGGGCATCCCGGACGCCCACCTGGAGGTGCTCACCGCCACCCGGCACCTGAGCCTCATCCAGCGACCCGACGTCTGGCCGTCGATCGAGAAGCACCTGGACTCCTGATGTCCGAGCCGCTGCTCAGCCTGCGCACCCACATCGAGGAGATCGAGAAGCTGGGGGAGCTGCGGCACGTCCGTGGCGCCCACTGGGACCTGGAGCTCGGCGCCATCGCCGAGGTCAGCTACGGGATGGCGCACCCACCCGCCGTGCTGTTCGACGAGGTCACCGGCTACCGGGCCGGTCTGCGGGTCCTGACCGGCTCGACGGGCTCGGCCGCGCGGCTGGCCCGGACCCTGCGGTTGGGCACGCGTCCCGACGGCGCGCCGCTCGACGACGAGGGCGTCGTGGACGCGTTGCGCGCCAAGCCGTCACAGTGGGCCGCCCGCGCGCGCGACTTCCCCGTGCTGCCGGTCGGCGACGCCCCGCTGCTCGCGAACGAACGGACCGGCGACGACGTCGACCTGCTCGCGTTCCCGGTGCCGCGCTGGCACTCCCACGACGGCGGCCGCTTCGTCGGGACGGGGTGCTTCGTCGTCACCAGCGATCCGGAGACCGGCACGCACAACGGCGGCTGCTACCGGATGGAGGTCCAGGACGAGGGCCGCTCGACGACGATCGCGGCGGTGCCCGGCAAGCACGGCGCCCAGAACATCGCGGCGTGGCTGGCGAAGGAGGGACGGGCGCCCGTCGCGGTCTCGTTCGGGCACGACCCGCTGCTGCTCGTCCTGGGCGGCACCGAGGTGCCGCGCGGGGTCTCGGAGCTGGAGTACGCGGGGGCCGTCGCGGGCGAGCGGGTGCCGGTCGTGACGATGCCCGACACCGGGCTGCCGGTACCGGCGGGCGCCGAGATCGCGGTCGAGGGCTGGCTGACCGCCGACGACCTGCGCGACGAGGGACCCTTCGGGGAGTGGACCGGCTACTACTCCGGGCGCCGGCGGCCGTGCCTGAATCTGCGGATCACGCGGCTCTACCACCGTGACGACCCGATCCTGCTCGGCGCCCCGCCCGGGAAGCCGCCGCACGACTACTCCTACATGCGCACCGTCATGAAGTCCGCGATGATCCACGACGAGCTGGTCTCGATGGGCGTCGCGGGCGTCACCAAGGCGTGGGCGCACGAGTCCGGTGGCGGCCGGCTGTTCGTCGCGGTGTCGATCTCGCAGCGCCACCCCGGGCACGCCCGCCAGGTCGCGCACCTCGCCGCGCAGTGCCCGGCGGCCGCGTACATGAACCGCTACGTCGTGGTCGTCGACGACGACATCGACGTCGCCGATCTCGACCAGGTCATCTGGGCGATGTCGACGCGCAGCGACCCGGCCCGCGACATCGAGGTCATGCGGCAGGGCTGGGGGAGCAAGCTCGACCCGATGCTCCCCGAGGGCGAGACGGCCTACAACAGCCGCGCGATCATCGACGCGACGATCCCGTGGGAGCGCCGGGAGGACTTCCCGCGCGTCGCGCAGAGTGATCCCGCCGAGCTCGCCGCGGTGCGGCGGCGCTGGGCGGCGGCACTCGTCTGAGGCACCGCCCCCGCCGGCGTCGTCCCGGTCGGTGGCCCCGGCGTGGTTGTTCCGGGGCACCAACCGGGCTCCGGAGGCGTTGGGCCGCGACACATGTCGGCCGGGGCCACCGCGTCGATAGCGTGACCGGACGGTCGCCGAGGGAGAGGTGTCGACGTGGACGGAACCCTGCGCCCGCTGGTCGACGAACTGTCGCGCATCACGGGCGAGGTCGAGACCGAGCGCGCCGCCGCCGATCGTGCCGTGATCGAGCACCTGCAGCACGAGGTGGCCGCGCTGCGCCGCGCGGTCGCCCACCTGCGGATCTCGCACCAGCCGGTGCCGGAGTCCCTGCGCCCGGTGGTCGCGCGGGCGATGGTCGAGGCGGCGGGGCTCGCCGAGGCCGGCTGACCCGACGCAACCTCACCGTCGCCGCGGGGCACGCGCGCGACCGTGAGGTTGCGCCCCAGGGGTCGGCCGCAACCTCACCGTCGCCGTGGCGCCGCCGGGCGACCCTGGGGTTGCGCCCGGGGTGAGGCGGTCGGGTCCGGGGGCCAGTAGTACTCCGCGGCGGGCTCGTCGTCGGGGAACAGCGGGCCGTAGTGGTCGGGGTCCTTCGCGAGCAGCGCCCGCCGGTGGCTGCGGTGCACCCGCTCGTCGCCGAGCCACGGCGGCAGCAGGCCCAGCGCGGCGAGCTCGGCCTGCGTGCGCGGTGGGGCCTCGCCCGCGGCGGCAGGTCGAGCGCGATCGTGGCCGCGCACGTGTCGGCCCGGCCGCGGGCGGTCCACTCCGTGCAGATCGCGAGGCCGTATGCCGCCACGGCCTGCGCATGCCCCCGCCACATCCGCACCGCCGGATGGTGCCGCCAGCCGTAGCCGCTGCGGGTCAACGCGCGCAGCACCTGCAGCGCCTCGACGCGCTGCTTGCCCAGCCGGCGCGGGTCGAGGACCGCGGCCGTGGCGGCGAAGTCGGCACAGGGCAGGAACGTCTGCATGACGAGGCAGACCTACCCCGTCGGCCTGGCCTCGACACCCCGTGAGTGGCGATGGTCGCCATGGCGACCTGCTGTGGCGACCATCGCCACTCACGACTCAGCTGCTGCAGTGGTCCGACACCGTCGGCGGGACGTCGAGTGCCGGGTTGCGGTCGAAGAACCCCGCGGGCTTGAGCACGAACCCGGTGTAGTCGACCGGCATGACCGGCCAGTCCTCCGGGCGCGGGAAGTGCGTGAGCCCGAAGGTGTGCCACACGACGATGTCCTCGCCGTCGACCGGGCGGTCGGCCTGCACCCAGGCCGGCAGGCCCGCGCCGCCGGGGTTCTGGTTGACGAAGTCGCCCGCGGAGTAGCGCTCGGCCGGGTCGTACGCGGTGACCCACAGCGCCTTCGTCGAGAACGCGGCCCGCGAGGCGATCGACGACGCGTCGTCGGCGAGCAGGGTGGGCTGACCGGTCGGGTGCAGCACGTACCCGACCGGCTGGCCCAGCGCGTTGTGCTTCTCCGGGTTGACGATGTGCCACACCCGCGCCGACGCGGCGTCGGCATCGCGCTGGGCGTCGGACTCGCGGGACAGCCGGGTCACCTTGCGGCGGAACGCGTTGCCGTACGGGTTGCCCTCGCCCATCGGCACCCGCGCCGCCTCGACCTCGTCGACGGCGTTGCGCGCGCCGTCGACGGTCATGTCCAGCCGCGCGGAGAACAGGTGCTGGTGGAACGGGGCGCCGAGGCCGGGCGCGATCTCCGTCGCGTACTCCCCCGGGGTACCGGAGGTGAACACGATCCCGGTCGCCTTGCACTCGAGCTCGATGGTGCCGTCGAGGTAGAGGTACCAGTAGAAGCCGTAGTCGTAGTTGCCGATCGGGGTGAAGAACGAGATGACGAGCCGGCGCTGGCGGCGGGTCTCGCGGGACCCGGTGAACATGTCCGTGTGCTTCCAGAGGACGCCGTAGTCCTCCTCGTGCATGCAGATCGCGTTGCTGATCGTGCGCGGGTTGCCGAGGTCGTCGGCGACGACGACGTCGGTGTAGAGGATGTCGCCGAGGCAGTCGCAGCCAAGCTGCAGCGAGTCGGCGTAGCGGGCGAACATGTACTCGCCGCAGTCGAAGTAGTTCTGCCAGAAGCGGACCGGTGCGGGGTCGGCGTAGGGCACGACCATCTCCGCGACGGACGCGCGGTAGCAGATCGGCCGGTCGTCGAACGCGATCTGGTGCAGCGTGAGGCCCTCGCGCTCGTTGAACCCGATCCGCAGGTCCCACTTGCCCCAGCGGACGTGCCCGTCCTCCACGGTGAAGGAGCGGCCGTGCGGCTGGGTGATCTCGATCGGCTTGAGCGAGTCCAGCGGCGGGCCCTGGACCTGCGGGTCGTCGAAGTTGCCCGACGTCGCGGGCACCGGGTGCGGCGCCTCGTCGACGATCCGGTCGACGGTGCGGCGGGTGAGGTCGACGTAGGCGACGAGCCCGTCGATCGGGTGCGCCCACGGGTGGTCGCGCTCGTGGTCCTGGCGGAAGCCGAACGCGCGCACGATGCGCCGCCCGACCTCGTCGGGATAGTCGTAGACCCCGGCCGAGAGCGGCACGGCGCGCACCGACGCGGGGTCGATGCCGCGTTCGCGCAGCGCGCCGAGCCACCCGGCGTCGGCGTTGAGGATGTCCTCGATCATCTCGAACTCGGTGTCGATGATCGGGGGCTGGCCGTCGCGGGGCGGGTCCAGCTCGCGCTGCGAGACGACGCTGCGGGTCTGCGTCGAGACGACGGTGTCCCAGGAGCGGCCGGTGGCGAGGTCGAGCAGGACGGCCCGGAACCGGCGGTCGCACTCGTCACCGGCGAGCACCTCGGACTTGGGCGGCTCCTCCGGGGCGAAGAACGCGTAGCGGACGTGCTCGGTCAGCAGCCCGGCCTCGGTGAGCACCTCGCGCACCGTGTCCACCTCGGCGGCGGAGGTCATGGCCAGCGGGTGGGCGGTGCCGGAGCTCGTGCGGGACTCGGCGAGGGTCATGGCGGATCCTTCCCTGGCGAGAATCGGTGTCAGGCGGCGTCGGCGGCCGGCGCGGGGGCGGTCGGTTCGGGCGGTGTGGCGGGTCGGCGGCGGGACCAGAACAGCCCGAACACGAACGCCAGCACGAGGATCGCGCCGATGCCCGCGGCGAGCCCCGCCGAGCCGCCGATGAGGGTGGGGAAGTTCGAGACGGTGAGCCACAGGCACACCAGCAGCCCGGCGAGCCCGAGCACCGGCGCGACCACGGTCTGCCACAGCCGGGTGTCGAGGCGCTCCCGGCGGAAGAAGACGATGACGGCGGCGCAGGTCAGCGCCATCAGCGCCAGCACACCCAGCGTCGCGGTACCGGCCATCCAGGCGAAGACCTGCGTCACCGGGTCCATCCCGGCGATCGCGAAGACCACGACGAAGACCAGCGCCGTCAGCGTCTGGGTCAGCGACGCGACGTGCGGCGACGCGTGCCGGGGATGGCTGCGCCCGCAGGCCGCGGGCAGCGCGCCGGACCCGCCGAGGGAGAACAGGTAGCGGGCCAGCACGTTGTGGAAGGAGAGCAGCGCGGCGAACAGGCTCGTGCACAGCAGCACCTGGGCGACGTCGCCGCCGACCGGGCCGAGCACGTTCGTGATCGTCGTGATGATCATGTTCCCCGGGTCGGCGGTGGCCTGCTCGACGGCTGCCGTGTCGCCCCACGCCGAGACGACCGACCAGCTCGAGAGCGTGTAGAACACGCCGATCACGACGAGGGCGAGGTAGGTCGCACGCGGGATGGTGCGGTTCGGGTCGCGGGCCTCGTCGCGGAAGACGGCGGTCGCCTCGAACCCGATGAACGACGCGATCGCGAACATGATCGCGATGCCGAGCGACCCGGACACCACCTGCGACGGCTGGACCAGCGCCGTCGAGAGCCCTTCGGCGGAGCCGCCGCCACGGCCGATGACGACGAGATCGAGCACCAGCACGATCGCCACCTCGGCGACGAGGAGCGTGCCGAGCACCCGGCTGGACAGCTCGATGTGCCGGTAGCCCAGGACCGCGACGACGCCGAGCGCGACGATCGACCACAGCCACCACGGCAGCGCGGGTCCGCCGTAGTGCTGCACGAGCCCGTCGACGACCGCCCCGATGTAGCCGTACACGGCGAGCTGGACGGCGGTGTAGGTGACGAGGGCGAGGAACGCCGCACCGGTGCCCGTCGCGCGGCCGAGCCCACGGGCGATGTAGGCGTAGAACGCGCCCGCGTTGGGGATGTGCCTGCTCATCGCGCAGAACCCGACCGCGAACAGCAGCAGGATCACACAGCACAGCGCGAAGGTCGTCGGGAAGGCGGGGCCGTTGCCCGCCGCGATGCCGAGCGGGACGGTGCCCGCGATGACGGTCAGCGGCGCGGCCGCGGCCACGACCATGAACACGATCGACCCGACCCCGAGGGAACCGGTGAGCCCGCGTGGGCCGTCGGTGGTGGGCTGGGTGGCGGGCCGGTCCGTCGTGCTGATGGCTCTACCTTCCCTTCGCACGGTGGTTCCCGGCAGGGAGCGCTTTCGGTG
>NZ_BPRG01000085.1:0-9494 GCF_036984265.1 Pseudonocardia sp. D17
GGCCGGGTACGGCCTGGTCGCGCATGGATCGTGCCTGGTCGACGGTGAACACCACATCGGGCATTGCAACCTCCGGTTTCGGTGTGGGTGTCAGGGGCGCGGCAACCGCGCGTGCCGCGGATCGGTGCTGGTCGGAAAGGCCACGCGGCTACGGCCTGGCACCGAGTTCACGACCGCCGGCGCGTCGCTGCTGCGGCCCGACGCATCGAGGGCCCGGCGGAGGGTCGGGTCGAGCTTTCGCAGGCCCGGCGAGCCGAACACACGGCGGCTGTCGCCTGCGCACGTCGGGCAGGGTGCCGGGTCGCCCGCCTCTGCCATCGGGCGGCTCAGGTCGTACTCGCCGCAGTCGGCGCAACGGAACGTGTAGGTCGGCAAGGCCACCTCCTTCGTGTTGGATGTCGGATGAAACTGTGTCTGATGACGTGAAGGACCAGCTCGGCGCGGCAGTGACGCCCGTCGCGGGTCAGGCCCGGGGTGGGCGTCCGAGCGAGAGCGGTCGCGCCCCGAGCGCACCTGTCAACGCCGCGAAGAAGACGTAGAGCCCGGCCAGGGCAGCGAGCATGCAGCTGATGCCCGCCAGGACGCGCAGTGCACCGATGTCGCCGAACGTGCCCGTGACGAACGCGAGGAAGACGAAGACGAAGACCAGGTCGGAGAAGAGCAGCACGAGGAAGACCGCCATCGGCAGTCGAAGGCAGGCGAGCACGAGGACGGTCGTCGCGACGATCCAGCAGAGGGCGAAGACGCTGAAGGTGTCGGTCAGCGCAGCCCCGGCGGTCGCGGAGTCCGTGCCGGGCGGGTTCGTGCCGTACCAGTTGTGCACGTAGCCGACGTAGACCAGGCAGAAGCTGAAGAAGAACCCGCCGAAGAGGCCGAAGATCGCGGCCACCGGTCCGGCGCCGCATGCGATGGCCCAGCGAGCCGCGACGAACAGTCCGATCCCGAGGCCGATGAAGATCGGGACGACCGCGCCCGCGGAACCGGTCGGTGCGTACCCCAGAAGGAACAGTCCCAGGGCGAGGACGCCGAGGACGGCACACGGCACACCCAGCAGCACGGGGTTCGTCGTGTCGGGTGCAGCGGCAGCTTCGTCGGCGGCCGCGGCCTGAACGTCGCTGGTCATATGGTTCACCTGTTCTCGGGTGCTGGCCGACGCCGCCGCAGCGGGTCGGCGGGGGACGGGGGTCTCTCTGTCACCACGCAAAGCAACCTACGTGAATATCTTCGTTATGCAATACCTTCGTTGTGAACTAATGTGTCGACGACCGTCTCGTCACCGGGTCCCATCCGCGAGCTGGCGTTCGAGGTGGTCCACCGTGCTCACGGGTGGGTGACAGACAGCGCCTCGGCACACGTACGCCGTCGCGCGGCCCGTGGGCGTGCCCTTGTCGGCGAGTAGCGGAACGCCGGATTCGTGCGGCCCACCGGCGACGACGACGCTGCCGGTGGGCGCGAGAGAACGTGCGCAGGCCAGCAGCTTGTCGCGCTGCGGATCGTCCTCGGAGCCCACGACGGCGACCTGGACCGGTCCGGCGAGGAGGCGTTCGGCCGTGCCCAGCCAATGGCCGGCGAACCGCGGGTGCGCAGCGACGACCTCCCCGACGGCCTCGACCGCGGCCTCGGCGGCCGCTCGGTATCGCGCGGCACGGTCGACGCTGCTCAGTGCCGAGGCCGTCACCAGGGCTCCGGCGAGGGCGGAACTCCCGCTCGGTGTCGCGTTGTCGACGACGTCGCGGGGCCGGTGCAGCAGCGGCTCGCCGTCGTCGGGGGTGTCGAAATACACCCCGATTCGGCCGGGTGCCGTGAAATGTGTCAGTGCGAGGTCGAGCACGCGTGCCGCCGCGTCGAGACGAGCGGGGTCTCCGGTGACCTGGTGGAGGGTGAGCAGTGCCTCCGCGAGCCAGGCGTGGTCCTCCAGGACGGCCGCCGCGCGCCCGACACCTCCCGAACCGGACGAGCGTCGAAGCCGGCCCCGGACCATGTGCTCGTCGAGGAGCAGCTCGGTCGCCGCGGTCGCAGCGGCGATCCAGTCCGCCCTGCCCAGCCATGCGCCCGCCTCCGCGAGGGCCTGGGCGGTCATCCCGTTCCACGCGGTGACGACCGTGTCGTCGCGTGCTGGTTGTGGTCGGGTCCGGCGGACGTCGTGGAGCGTCGCCCTGACCCGTCGCCACCGGTCGGCGTCGTCGGGGTCGGCGGGCAGCTGCAGGGTGGAGCGGCCCCGCCCGACGGTTCCCGCGCTGGTGACCGAGAGCAGGTTCGCCGCCCAGACACCGTCGCGCAGGCCGAGTGCCGCCATCAGCTCGCCCGGTGACCAGACGTAGGTGAGGCCCTCGATGCCGTCGGCGTCCGCGTCCAGGGCGGCGGCGAATCCGCCGTTCGCCGTCCTCATCTCGCGCAGGAGGAACTCGCCGGTCTCCACGGTGACACGGGTCGCCAGGGGCGACCCGGTCACGCGGGCGAGGCGGGCGAAGACCCGCAGCAGTAGCGCGTTGTCGTAGAGCATCTTCTCGAAATGCGGGACGACCCATGCCCGATCGACGCTGTACCGGGCGAACCCACCGCCGAGCTGGTCGTACAACCCGCCGCGGGCCATCCTCTCGCACGTCGTCCCGACGATCTGCAACGAACGCGCGGAGCCGGTCCGTTCGTGGTGGTGGAGCAGGAACTCCAGGCAGAGCGCGGGCGGGAACTTGGGGGCGCCACCGAACCCGCCGTCCACGGTGTCGTGGTCGCGATAGAGGGTCTCCGCGGCGGCGTCGAGAACCGCGGGCCCGACGACGGTGTCGACCCGATCGGCGAGCGCGGCCTCCTCGAGTCGCGTCGCGATCTCACGGGCGGCCTCCCGCACGCGGTGAGGGTCCTGGACCCAGGACCGGGTGACGGCGTCCAGCACCTGGCGAAAGCCGGGGAGCCCCGGCCGGGCGGTGGGTGGGTAGTAGGTGCCGCAGTGGAACGGTTCGCGCTCAGGGGTGAGGAAGCAGGTCATCGGCCAGCCCCCGCGCCCGGTCATCGACTGGGTGGCGGACATGTAGATCGCGTCGACGTCGGGCCGTTCCTCCCGATCCACCTTGACGGCGACGAACCGTTCGTTGATCTGGGCCGCTGTAGCCGGGTCGGAGAACGACTCGTGCGCCATGACGTGGCACCAGTGGCAGGCGCCGTAGCCGATCGAGAGGAGGACGGGGACGTCACGACGCCGGGCCTCCTCGAATGCTTCATCGCACCATTCCCACCAGTCCACCGGGTTGTCCGCGTGCTGGCGCAGGTACGGGCTGGTCGCTCCCGCGAGCCGGTTCATGTGCACCCCCGGGAGCTCAGGTCGTGAATCGGACACGGCGGCGTGGCACCGGTTGCCGGGATCCACCGCCGGCCCGGCCGGACCGCTCCACCGACGCATGCGTCCGGGACTCGTCGTCCGGGGCCCCGCGCCCGGGGGCGCCGGCGGCTGCGGGAAGTCGATTCCGTGCAACACTGTCATCAGAAGATATTTATGTATGTAGAGTCACGTCAAGGGCCCCGGGACCGAGACGCGAGGCTCTCGAACCGGGGCAATCCACTCGATCGGCGCAAGTTGGGTGTTGACGCATACAAGTAACTTGCATCAACGCGCTCGCAACAAAGGACGTAGAGACTCGTGACCCCCGAACGGGTGCGCCAGGAGTGGGCCGGAGGAGATCGGATGACCTCAGACGTCCTGGAGATCGCCTTCGTCGTACCCGAGAGTGGTCCGTCCGGCATCTACGGCCCCTCGTGCACCGCGAGCGGCCGGATGGCGGCGGCGGAGATCAATGCGGCCGGTGGAATCCTGGGCCGCGAGGTGCGACTGAGGACCGTCGACGGGGGACGGGCACCGATCGTGGTCGCCGACGAGGTCACCTCGCTCGTCGAGGACGGTGCGGTCGACGCCGTCTGTGGTTGGCACACGTCGGCGGTGCGCCAGCAGTTGGCGCCGCGGTTGCAGGGCCGGGTCCCGTACGTCTACACCGCGGTCTACGAAGGTGGTGAGCAGACGCCGGGTGTCTTCCTGACCGGCGAGACGCCGACCGACCAGCTGCTACCGGCGGTCCGCTGGATGGCCGACGAGATGGGCATCAAGACCTGGGTGATCGTCGGCAACGACTACGTGTGGCCGCGGGCCTCCGCCCGGGCGGTCCGGACGTACGCGCGCGATCTCGGGATCGAGATACGCGGACAGGCCTTCGTCGCGCTCGGCACCCACGACTTCGGCGGAGTGCTGCGCCGTGTCGAACGCACGCGGGCACAGGGCGTGCTGATGTTCCTGCTGGGATCGGATGCGGTGCGGTTCAACCGGGCCTTCACCGAGATGCGGATGCACGACCACTGCGTTCGGTTCAGCCCGCTCATGGACGAGAACATGCTCATGGCGACGGGGGCGGCCAACACCCACGAGCTCTACTCCGCCGCAGGTTACTTCGAGACGCTCGCCACGGCGTACGGCCTCGACTTCGAGCGTCGTTACGTCGAGCGTTTCGGCCCCCAGGCGCCCGCGCTGACCTCTCCCGGAGAGTCCTGCTACGAGGGGCTCGCGCTGTTCGCGCAGCTCGCGGCGGTGGCCAGGACGACCGAAGTGCCGCGGATCAGCACGGTGGCCGACTCGGTGTCCTACGAGGGGCCGCGCGGCGCGGTCCGCGTCCGGAACCAGCATCTGGTCCAGCGGGTATACATGGCCAGGGCCGACGGCCTCCAGTTCGACGTCCTTGCCGAGATCCATGCAGGCGCATAACTCGTTCCCCGGGTACCGCCGACGCGGCCTCGGCGCTCAGGACTGCGGGGTGGTGACCGGTGCGTCGGCGCGGCCGAGCCGGGTGAGAATGTCGAGCAGCATCTCCTGGTCCCCGTCGTCGAGCGGGGTCATCGCCTCGGCTTCGGCGACCTCGACCTTGACGGCGAGGTCGGTGTGGACCCGCCCGCCCTTCTCCGAGAGGAACGCCAGCACCCGGCGACGATCCCGCTCGTCGACGATCCGGTAGACCAGCGCCATGTCGACCAGCTTGTCGACGATCTTGGTCAGGGTCGGGCCGGGCACCACGATCGTGGCCGCGAGCTCGGACTGGGCGTGTCCCTGGCCGTCCGCGAGAACGTCGAGCACGCGCCACTGGTCGACGGTGAGGCCGTGTCCGACCAGCGCCTTCTCGACCAGCTTGCCGACGTGTCGCTCGACCAGCCCGAGCAGGCGGGTGAGCGGGACGTGATTCGCTCGGTGCCGGCGCCGCCGCTCGATCGACCGAACGTCTGCCATCGTGATCCCCTCGACTTCCTCGCGCCGTCCGTACTGAGCTTCCACCCCGCCGGTGCGGCCGGTGCGACGATCGGCACGGCGAGCTCGTGGCCTTCCCGTCGCCTTCGTGAACACTGTCAGACTGAAGATACGGTCTTCAAGTGTCGCGCGCAGAGCCGTCGTGACGCACCGCTCGTCCTGTCAGCAGTGGCCGCCCGGGGCTCGGGCGCGCACATGAGCGGCCCGCGTACCTCCGGTCGACCAGGTCGCACGGTCGAAATCCTGTTCGGGCTCAGATAGTTTACAACGAAGGTATTGCCAACTGACAGTATTGACGTAGTTTGTCGTCAGCGGATCGCCTGGCCAGAAGGGAACGGTCGGATGCACAAGCAATCTCGGCATCGTCGTGACACGACCCTCGCCGCGATGGTGATCAACCAGGCGGTTCCGCGGGTCAGGAGTCGTCTCGATGCGCGAGTGGCGATCCTGCACACGGCAGAGTTCCTCCGGGAGGTCGGCGGCTCCTACGACGTCGACCTCGTGGTTCTCCCGGAGCACGGGATGCACGGCGCCCCTCGCCGTGCCGGTCGGCACGAGCCGTTCACCACGAGCGACGAGGTGCTCGATGCGCTCGGGCCCGTCTGTCGGGAGTCCGGCCTGTGGGTGGCGGTCCCTGTCAGCGCCGGCGGGACCCGTGACGATCCGGATCGGCAGATGGCGCTGATCGACGACAACGGCGAGGTGGTGGCCCGACACGGCGCGGATCCGTGCAGCCGGCGGCGCGCGGCGGGGACGCGCACCGTGGTCGGACCCGGTGGGCTGCGGACGGCGCTCGCCTACGGCGACAGCGTCCGCCCCTTCCTGTCGGATGACGAGCTCTGGGGTGCCGAGCTCGTCGTCCAGTACTGGGCGAGCCCCGCGATGTCGCCTCGACGGGTCGTGCAGGCGGCTCGGAGCCTCGCCTGGACCAACACGTGCTTCGTCGTCTCCGCGAACGCGGCCGGCACCGACGGCAGCCATCACTGGACGGGCCACTCGTCACTGGTGAGCTATGACGGCGCGGTACTCGGCCTGTGCGGTGATCTCGAGTACGAGCTCCAGTACGCCGAGCTTCCGATCGCGGCTCTGCGCGCCGAGCGTCTACGGCAGGCGTGCTCGTCCCGCTCGGCGGCGGACACGTTCGCGGCTCGGTCGCGACGATCACCGTCGCTCCACCCAGCACCCACCAAGAACGCGGATCGCGCACCGATCGCGTCCACCAGCTACGGGGCGAGGGTCTCGTGCGTCCGTCCTGAACGGATTCGCTGAGGCGCCCGACCCCTCGCCCCGTACCCGTAACCGATTCCGCCGAGTCCGACCTCCGTACGACGACTCGTCGACGACACCTGTATCGAGGACGTCACCGTGGCAGATGAATTCTCGTATCGCCGACCTCGGCGGCTGAGGGTGTGGGAACGTCAGGCCTTCTCCGAGATAGCGCGCGAGTTGGCCGAGTCGGACCCCTCCTTCCGGAGCCCGTCGCCGCTGGCGCCGGTGCATCGGGGCCGTCGCCCGGCCGGCGGCGCCCACGGGCCCGATGCCGGCCTCGCGTGGTCGTTGGCCCCCCTCGTCATCGGCCTGGTCGTGTTGGTCGTGGGGGCGTTCGCCACCTCCGTGTTCGTACTCATGGTCGGAGTGGCCGTGTGTCTCGCCGGGCTGGGCCTGGCGGTGGTGCGCGCACAGCCCGGCGACCGGAGCTGAGCCGAACTCGCGACGGCACCTACGACGATGCCCGGAGCCCTCCCCGTCGGCTGCGCCGCCCCGACGAACGGATCGAGGATGCCGATGAGCCGGACCGACCTCACCTGGAACCGACGATGAGTTCTCCTGCGAGCCACCACGACATCGATCGGCTGGCAGCCGCCGTGCGCGACCAGCGGACTCCGGCCGGTTTCGCAGCGCTCTGGCGGGCGATCTTCGCGCTCGAGAGCTGGTACCTGCTGCCGACGGGCGGTCGGGACGATCCCCGGCCGATGCTGGGCCTGGTCGAGGAACGGTCCTATCTGCTCGTGTTCACGAGCGAACGCCACCTGAGGTCGTTCGCGAACGACCGGAGCGCGGTGCGCGCGAACGACGGCGTGGCGGCGATGACGATCTCGCCGGCGTCCTTGGCCGACCTGGTTCCGGGCCTCGTCGAGCAAGGCATCACAGGTGTCCTGTTCGACCAGGGCCACAACGATGTCGCCGCGCCCCTCGCCGCGCTCGGGATGCTGTACGACGTGACTCACCCGTGAAGCGCAGGGCCTTGAGAAGATCGCAGGGACTCGGACGGCCCGTCCCGCGACGGACCCGCTCGGCCGCCGTGACCGACGACATCCATCGGGCCGACGGGGGCAGGCTCGCCTGGCCTTGCTGGCGGGGGGTCGTCGGATCGAGTTCCCTGGTGGCGTGAGTGGATTCTCCGAAGCGGCCCGCAGGGAGGGCCACCCGGACGAGCCGCACGGCAGGGGCCTGGGCGGCACGCTGAACTGGCTGCGTGCGGGTGTGCTGGGCGCCAACGACGGCATCGTCTCGGTCGCGGGTCTCGTCGTCGGTGTCGCCGGTGCCACCACGGCCCGAGGCCCGCTGTTCACCGCCGGACTCGCAGGTCTCGTGGCAGGGGCGGTCTCGATGGCGCTCGGCGAGTACGTCTCGGTCAGCAGCCAGCGCGACACCGAGCTGGCACTTCTGTCGAAGGAGAAGAGGGAGCTCCGCGACGACCCGGGGGCGGAGCTGGCCGAGCTGGCCGCGCTCTACCGCGCGAAGGGCCTGACCGCCGGGACCGCCGAGACGGTCGCCCGCGAGCTGACCGCCCACGACGCGCTCGCCGCGCATGTGGAGGCCGAACTCAGGCTCGACCCGGACGAGCTCACCAGCCCCTGGCAGGCCGCCGGTGCGTCCGCGCTGTCCTTCGTCCTCGGCGCGTTGCTGCCGCTGCTGGCGATCCTGCTGCCCCCGCCGTCCTGGCGGGTCCCCGTGACCGTGGTGGTGGTGCTGGTCGCGCTCGCGCTCGCCGGGGCGGTCAGTGCTCGCATCGGTGGGGCGAACTCGCGCCGCGCCGTCCTGCGGGTCGTCCTCGGCGGCGCCGCGGGCCTGGCCGTGACCTACCTCGTCGGACGCCTCTTCGGCGCTGCAGTGGGCTGATGCGCGCGGCCTGCTCCGCTCGGTCGGCCCGAGTGCCGCCTCGCGAACGGCGAGCCCCGCCACCGGCACGACGGGCCGCCTCGTGCTCCCGTGCCGGCGCGGACGGCACGCACCGAGCCGGCCTCGTCACACCGTCGCGGTCCCTCGCTCCGTGAACAACCCGATCATCGTGCCGTCGGGGTCGGTGAACATCGCCATGCTGCCGATGTCGCCGACCGCCGACGGGGCCAGGACACGGTGGCCGCCGAGCTCCTCGGCGCGGTCGAGCGCCTCGTCGAGATCCTCCACGGCGACGTAGAAGGTGACGTACGGGCGCACCTGGCCAGGCACCTGAACGACCCCGCCGTTGATCCCGGCTGCGCCGGTGTCGACGACGCCGTACCCGGCCGGATCCGGGGTGATCCTCCAGCCGAACAGGTCGGCGTAGAAGCGCCGGGAGCGTTCGCCATCGGTGGCGCCGATCTCGAAGTGGATGACGGGTGCCCCCACGGGTTCCTCCTCGGTCGGTGGGATGCGGGTCTCCGGGAGCTGTCGGGACCCGGTCCGCTCAGGCGTCCGTGCGCGCGGAAGCGGCGCCTTCGAGGACGTCGGCGGCCGCGGCGAGCAGGTGATGAGCGAGGTCGTCGAGTGCGCGGGCGACGGCCAGCTCGTCGCCGATCTCCGGGACGTCGCGGTCGGCCGGGTTCAGGCGGGCGAGGCCCTCGCCCGTCAACGACCGTGCGTCCCGCGTGTGCAGGTGGGCCACCGCGCGGGTCCGGCCCTCGTGCTCGTCGATGTCGAGCGTCACGTTCCAGCGCTTCGCCTCGTGCATGATCGGCTCCCTCCGTTCGTGGGCCCACGATGGTCGCGCCGGGCGCGGCGCGACAGGGGTGTTCGGCCCTGGGCGGCCGGGCCCTTCGGCGAGACGTGACGACACGATCGGTACGGGAACAGCGGGTCCGTGCCGGTCTCCGGGCATCGGGAGCGCCACCTCGTCACGGTGTTGCGTCGCCCCTGCGGAGTGGCAAGGACGTTCGGCCCTGATCGGTCACCGCCGTCGTTCCATAACCTCGGCACAGCGACGCATGCTGCGGGCGGCCGCGGGGGGGGGGGG
>NZ_BPRG01000086.1:0-32699 GCF_036984265.1 Pseudonocardia sp. D17
CGCTCCCCCAGCGCCGCACCGGCCGCCGTGTCGAGCTCGGCGGCGACGGCCAGGTGGCGGCGGGCGGCCGCGTCGTCGCCGAGCAGCGCGGCGATCCTGCCGAGGTGTCCGGCCACGCAGCCCCACGTGCCGGCGAGGAGCCCCTCGATCGCGAAGAGGCCGGCGAAGGGGGAGAGCAGCTCGTGCAGCGCGCGGGCGGCGTCCCGGTCCCCGAGCAGGACCGCGGCCCGGGCGGCCTGCACGGCCTCGGGCAGCCACTCGCTGTCGCGCTCGTCCTCGGACATGCCGGCGCCCCGGCCGTCGAGCCACCGGTGCAGCGCCTGGCGCGCCGCGGCGGGAGCGCCGGACAGCGCGTGCAGCAGCGCGATCGTGCAGTGCGCCGAGTCACCGAGGTCCGGGGCCAGCTCGAGGAAGCGCTCGACGACGACGGAGGCGCGCCCCGCGAGCCCCTCGCGCACGAACCCCTGGGTCAGCCCGAGCAGCTCGGCGTTGGTGCTGCCGGAGAGCTCGGTGAGCCGGCGCAGCTCCGCGGCGTGCGCGGCCTCGGCCGCGGCGTCGCCGCGCATCGTCGCCCTGGTCCCGCGCCAGAGCGGGACCAGCCACGCGAGGTCCGGGCGGCGCACCGCGTCGGCGACCCGCGCATAGCGGTCGATCTCGACGTCGACCCCCGCCCAGTCGCCCGCCTCGGCCAGCGCGACCAGCCGCAGCCGCCTGCCGAGCAGCTCGACGGCCCGGTCGCCCGCCGTGCGCGCGGTCTCGACGATCTCCGTCGCCGCCTCCCGGCGTGCGGCGACGTACTGCGGCCCCGCGGCGGCGTCGCACCAGGCGGCGAGCGCCCCGGCCGACGCCCGGGCGTTCCCGAGCCGGCCTGCCGCCGCCACGGCCTCCTCCGCGACGGCCTGGCGACGACGCGCCCCGCGGGTGAAGGCCAGCGCGACCGACAACCTGGCCGTCAGCGTGCAGCGCAGCACCGAGTCGCCCGCCGGGAGCGCGGCGAGGGCCTCCTCGAGCAGCACGACCCGGTCGGGGTCGGACAGGTCGACCTCGAAACCGGCGGCGCCACCGGTGCGGCCCAGCGCGGCGGTCGCGAGCAGCTCGGGGGGGCCGGTGTCGCGGGCCAGCTCGGCGGCGGCGGTGAACGCGGCGCGGGCCGCGGACGGGTCCCCCGCGGCGAGCAGGGCCTCCCCGCGGGCGCACAGCAGCGCCGGGCGGCGTGCGTCGGGTTCGTCGTCGGGCAGCGCCGCGAGCGCGGCCGCGAGCCAGCCCGCGGCGTCCTCGTACGCGGTGGCGGCGACGGCGAGCCCGGCCGCCGACTCGGCCGCCGCGGCGGCGGCGCGGGCCTCGGCGGGATCACCCGACAACCGCGCCGCGGCCAGCATCTGGTGCGCGACGGCCGCGGCCGACGCGGTCCCGGCCGCCTGCCGTGCCGCCAGCGCCGACACCGCCCGCCGGTGCAGGTCGAGCCGCTGCTGCGGCGGCGTCCGGGCGGACACGGTGTCGGCCACGAGCGCGTGCGGGAACCGGTAGCGGTCGTGGCCGACCCGCAGCAGCCCGGCGTCGACGGCGGGGGCGACGGTCTCCGCGACCGCCGCGGGCGGGAGATCCGAGACGCGGGCCAGCAGCACCGCGTCCACCCCGGACGTCACGCCGACGTCGAGCGCCGCCGCCGCGCGCAGCACGGTCTCGCTGCCGTCGGGGAGCCGGTCGAGCCGCCGGTCGAGGACGGCCCGCACGCCGCCGGGAACCTCCGCGTCGCGGCCGGCGCGGCGCATCCGGACGACCTCGGCGGCGAAGAACGGGTTGCCGCCGGTGCGGGCGTGCAGGTCGGCCGCCGCCGCCGCGTCCAGCGAGACGCCGGTGAGCTCCGCCAGCACGGGCATCAGATCGGCCGCCGCGAGCCCGCGCAGGCCGAGGCGGCGGTCGGCGGCCAGCGCGTCGAGGGTGCGTGCCGCGCCGGGATCGGTGTCGCGGACGGTCGCGAGCAGCACGACCGGCGCGACCGCCAGGTGCGCGCGCAGGGCGGCGAGCACCCGCAGCGTGGGCGCGTCGGCCCACTGCAGGTCGTCGACGACGACGAGCAGCGGCGCGGCATCGCGCAGGGCGTCGGCGACCGCCTCGAACAGCAGGAACCGGGCGAACTCCGGTTCCGCCGAGGCCGGGACCTCCATGACGTCCGCGCGGCCGAGGGCGTCGAGCAGCTGCGCGACGGGCCAGTACGGCGGCGCGCCGCCGTCGGCGACGCAGGCCGCCCACGCGACGCGTACGCCGTCGGCCCGCAGCCGGTCGGCGACCTCCGCCACGAGCCGGGTCTTGCCGATGCCGGCGTCGCCGACGATCAGCGCGGACGTGCTGCGACCCGCCGCGAACGCCGCGGCGGCCGCCGCGAGCAGCTCGCGCAGCTCGGCCTCCCGACCGTGGAGCACGGCGGGAGTATGGCCGTCACCGCGCCGGCGCGGAACCCCGCGCCGTGCGCCGGATCAGCGCGGCAGCGCCTTGTTGTTGCGGTTCTTGATCGCGCTGTACGCGGCGGCACCGACGAACAGCAGCGCCCCGATCACCAGCGCGACGCCGAGGAACTTGAAGACCGCTCCGAGCACCGAGATGACGATCCAGATCGCGAGGGCGACACCCAGGATCTTCAGCAGCATGTCCCAACCTCTCGTCGGTCTACACCCGTCCGACGAACGGGCGCGCCCAGGAGTTCCCGGAGCGTGCTCACGCCGGCTCCAGGTACGACTCCCACGCGTCGACGTCGACCGTCGACGCCGGGTCGGCGTCCTCGCCCCACAGCTCGCGCGCGTCGAAACGGACCTGGTAGAGCCACTGCGGCGACTCCCCCGCGCCGCGGGCGTTGCTGTCGGGCAGCACGTGAGCGCCGTGCACCGTCACGACCGTGCCGGTGCGGCCGCGCACGTAGCGCGGCAACCGGGTGTGCCCCGCCGGGTTCATGACCCGGGCCCGGACCCGCTGCCCCGCGGCGAACCTCGCCGACGACGCGACCTGCCGCGAGTAGGGGGTGCCCGCGGCGAGGGCCGCGCGGACGTCGCCCGCCCGCAGCACGCGGACCGGCTCGCCCGGGCCGTCGGCGCGCCCGGCCGCCAGCTCCGCGCGGGTGACCAGGCCGTGGGCGACCAGCAGGTCCTCCAGTGCCCGGACCCAGATCGCGTAGTAGCTCGACGTCAGGTACTCCGGCGGCGGGATCGACTCCCGGGCGTGCCGGCCCTCGTCGATGCTCCACCGGCCCGCCGCGCCCATCGCGAGGGTGAGGGCGAGCGCCCGGCGCTGCCACCCGGCGTCGAAACGATGGTCCTCGGGCTCCGGGACCACCGGGCCGAAGCCCATCATCCCGCCGAGGTCGGCGGCGCCGTTCATCCGCGCACCTCCCCCGGCGCGAGCGCGAGGCCGGTGCCGATCATCGAGTCGCGGGTGACGAGACCGGCCAGCGCGTCCTCGTCGAGACCGTCGGTGCCGGGCGGGCGCATCGGCACGACGAGGTAGCGCACCTCGGCCGTCGAGTCGTGCACGGCGATGCGGGTGCCGTCGGCGAGCGTGACGCCGAAGTCGGCCAGCACGCCGCGGGGGTCGATCACCGCGCGCGACCGGTAGGCCGCCGACTTGTACCAGGTCGGGGGCAGGCCCAGCACCGGCCACGGGTAGCACGAGCAGAGCGTGCACACGACGAGGTGGTGCACCTGCGGCGTGTTCTCGAGGGCGACCATGTGCTCGCCCTGCCGCCCGCCGTAGCCCAGCTCGGCGATCGCGGCCGTGGCGTCGGCCAGCAGCCGTTCCCGGTAGCCGGGATCGGTCCACGCCCGCGCGACGACCCGGGCGCCGTTGCGCGGCCCGACGTCGTGCTCGTAGGTGGCGATGATCTCGTCGAGCGCGGCGGGGTCGACGTACCCCTTCTCGACGAGGATCTCCTCGAGTGCGGCGACGCGCGTCGCGATCCCCGCGTCGCCCGCTCGGTCCGTGACCATGCTCCGAGCCTACGACCGCCGCGGGTGCCACCCCGGCGCCGGAGGGGGTACTGCCCACACCACCGGAACACGCGTTGGCGCGGTCGAGGCGGACCCCCGGCGAACGGCAGGGTCTTCCCCAGGACGCCACAGGCACCGGCCCCGACCGGGCCGCCATCACAGGGGGAACCACCGATGACCGCGATGATCGACCACCACGACAGCCTCTCCCGCGTCGCCGGACCCGTGCTCCGCCCCGGCGACGAGGGCTACGCCGAGGAGGTCGCCGGGTTCAACGCGACGCATCTGCCCGCACCGGCCGTCGTCGTCGGCGCGACCTGCGCCGAGGACGTCGCCGCCGCCGTCGCGCACGCCGCCGCCACCGGCTGCAAGGTCGCCGTCCAGGCCACCGGCCACGGGCTGCTCGACGAGCTGTTCGGGACCGTGCTGGTCTCGACGAAGCGGCTCACCGGTGTGACCGTCGACCCGGTGGCGCGCACCGCGCGCGTGGGCGCGGGCGTGCGCTGGCGCGAGGTGATCGACGCCGCCGCGCCGCACGGGCTGGCCCCGCTCAACGGCTCGTCGTCGCACGTCGGCGTCGTCGGCTACACGACGGGCGGGGGCCTCGGCCCGATGGCCCGGCGCTTCGGCTTCGCGGCCGACCACGTCCGCCGCTTCACCCTCGTCACCGCCGACGCGCGGATCCGCGACGTCACCCCCGAGACCGAGCCCGACCTGTTCTGGGCCGTCCGTGGCGGCAAGGGCAACTTCGGGATCATCACCGAGATCGAGTTCGACCTCATGCCCGTCACCCGGTTCTACGGCGGCGCCGTGGCGTTCGGGGCGGCCGACGCCGCGGCCGTCCTGCACGCCTGGCGGGAGTGGGCCCCGACGCTGCCCGAGGACACCACGACCTCCGTCGCGCTGCTGCGCGTGCCGCCGGACCCGGCGCTGCCGGAGCCGCTGCGCGGACGGTTCGTCGTCGCGCTGCGCTTCGCCCACCTCGGCCCGGCCGACGAGGGCGCCGCCCTGCTGGCGCCGATGCGCACCGTCGCCGAGCCCGTGCTCGACATGGTCGCCGATCTGCCCTACGCCGCGGTCGACGCCGTCCACATGGACCCGACGGACCCGATGCCGGTCTGGGACCGCGGCGGTGCCCTGCGCGAGCTGCCCGCCGAGGCCGTCGACGCGCTGCTCGCCACCGCGGGCCCCGACGTCGACGTCCCGCTGGCGATGGTCGAGCTGCGGCTCCTCGGCGGCGCCGTCGGCCGGCCCGCGGAGATCCCGAACGCCGTCTCCGGCCGCGAGGCCGCGTTCTCGCTCTACACCCTCGGGGTGCTCGCCGGGCCGCCGGTGGAGGTCGTCGCCGCCTCGACCGCCGCCGTGCTGGAGGCCATGCGCCCCTGGGCGTGCGCGCGGGGGCTGGTGAACCTGCTCGGCCAGGCCGGCCCCGCCCGCGTCGCCGCGCTGTGGGACGACGCGGACCGGGCGCGGCTGCGGTCGATCCGTGAGGGCGTCGACCCGACCGGCCTGTTCGGCACGAACGTGGTCATCGGCTGACGGTCAGCTCGCCACGACCCGCCCGTCGTCGCCCTGCTCGTGGTGGGCGACGTCGGGCACCGCCGTGCCCAGCTTGCCGCGGATCGTGGGATGCAGCAGCGTCTCGCGCAGCGCGTCGAGGTCGTGCTCGCGCAACAGCTCGAGGATGCCGCGCAGCCGTCGGCCGGAGGCCGCGGGATCACGCATGATGTCGAAGCTCAGCGACCGGTAGGCCGTCGTCTTGATCCACAACCGTTGGATCTCGTCGACGATCAGGTGCCGCCCGCACAGCTGGTAGATGCCGATGTAGAGGTCGCTCAGGCCCTGCATCGCGATGTCGGGCCGCCCGGCCAGCGCGTGCTCCTCGATCCCCCGCACCTGCTCCTCGAACTCCGCGAGCCGGTTCTCGTCGGGCCACCGCAGCGAGGTCAACGCCTCCTGCTCCAGCAGCAGGCGCATCGTGTAGAGCTGCTGCATCTCGTCGCGGCTGAAACGGGTGACGAAGTAGCCCTGGTTCACCCCGTGCACGACGAGGCCCTCGGTGGTGAGGATCTCCAGGGCCTCTCGCAGCGGGGGCCTGCTGACACCGATCCGGTCCGCCCACAGCTGCTGGCGGATCTGCTCGCCCGGAGTCAGATCTCCCTGGGAGATCGCCCGGCGCAGCTCGGCGAGGACGAGCGCCGTGGACCTGCCCGCAGCTCTGGCCAGCGGCGCTCGTGCCATGGTGGTGCCTCCGGTACGTGTCCGGAGCCGCTCACGCCGTTCCGGGCCGGGTGACCGCCTCGCGGCCCCGGGTCAGCCTAGCGGCTGCCGGACCATGGACCGACCCGGTCCGGCAGCCGTGACCCGTCAGTGGCACGAGCGCCACCCCGTCAGTGCGACATCCATGCGCCGGCCCACATCTGCGGGCCCGTCGGGATGTCGAGCACGATGCCCTTGACGTTCTTGCGGGTGAGCATCCCCGTGTATGCCCGGCTGTACCAGCCGATCGCGAGGTCCTTCCCGGCGATCGCCTCGACCTGCTTGTAGTCGGCGGTCTGCCTCGCCTTGTCCGTCGTGGCGACGGCGTCGTCGAGCAGGGAGTCGACCTGCGGGTTCGAGTAGCGCCCGTAGTTCCCGCTGCCGCCGGTGTGCAGCAGCTGGACCAGCGACGGGAACGGCGTGGGCCATCCCGACACCCAGGTCGACAGCTGGAAGTTGCCGCCCTGCACGACCGTCGAGCTGAACGTGCCGAGGTCCTGCAGGTCGAGCTTCACCTCGACCCCGACGGCCTTGAGCTGGGCCTGCACGAACTGGGCGAACTGCGTGCGGGTCGGGTTGTTGGCCGTCGAGAGCGTGAAGTTCGGGTCGCCGCCGTCCTTCACGTAGTCGGCGATCAGCTGCTTGGCCTTCGCGGGATCGTAGGTCGGGTACCGCTCGGCCGTGGCGGCGTCGTAGAACGGGCTGTCCGCGGAGAACGGCGTCTGCGCCGGGTCCATGAAGCCGCTGTACTGCGTCGCGCTCATCGCCTTCGGGTCGAGCGCGGCCAGCAGGGCCTCCCGCATCCGGGGGTCGTTGAAGGGAGCCCTCGTGAAGTTGAAGTAGAAGTACTCCCCGCCGTTGCCCGGGTTGTAGTACGTCGTCAGGTCCTTGTTGTTCGAGCCCCGCAGGATCTCGGTCTGGTACGAGCAGATGAGGACGTCGAGGTCGCCGTTGGAGATCGAGGCGTAGGCCGCCTCCGTGTCGGGGACCGGGCGGAACTGGATGCCGTCGAGGTAGGGCATCCCCTTGTCCTTCTGCCAGTAGTCGGCGAACCGGGTCACGTCGATCTTCGAGTCGGGCACCCAGTCGACGAACGAGAACGGTCCCGCTCCGACAGGATGGCGTCCGTAGTCGGCACCCCACTTCTTGACGGCCGTCGGCGAGGCCATCAGCCCCAGGGTGCCGTCGTTGGAACGCAGCGCGAACGCGTTGACGAAGACCCCGACGGGCTGGGTGAGAACGAACCGCACGGTCAGCGGGTCGACGGCCGTCATCGACTTCACCCACTTCGCGTAGACGTTGCCGGGGGACCGCGCGATCTGCTGCTGACGCTGCACGTTGAAGATCACGGCGTCGGCGTCGAGCGGGGTCTCGTCCTGGAACTTGACCCCGGGCCGCAACGTCAGGACCCACGTGGTGCCACCGTCGGCGGTCGTCATGGACTCGGCGAGGTAGGGCTGGACGTCGCCGGAGGCGTTCATGCGGAACAGCGGGTCGTACACCGCGTAGTCGGCGATCTGGTAGCCGGGGACCGTCGGGTCCATCGACACCGGTTCACGGTCCATCCCGTAGCGCAGGATCCCGCCGCGTTGCGGTGTCCCCTCCGTGGCGGGGTCGCCGCCGAAGGGGTGCGAGGCGTCCATCCCGGAGGTGCTCGAGCCGGACCGGACGGTGTTGCTCGCACCGCATGCCGCGGTGACGAGGACGACCGCCACGAGGAGGGCCAGCACCGCCCTGGTCCGGACCACGGGTCTGACGTGCATCGTCGTACCTCACAATCTCGCGAGACGTCGTCGGCTCGCGCGTCGTGGTGAGGAGTGCGGGGAGTGCGTCACGGGTGCGGCCGGCCGGTCAGTCCGGTCCGAGCCACACGAAACGCACATGATGTCGTCGGCACACCGCCGACGGCGGGCCGTAGTGCAGCCCGGGTTCACACCAGCCCAGCGAGGCGAGGTTCATCGCGAGCCGCTGGTGGCACAGTGCGCACACCGTCGCCGCGGGATGCCGCGGGCCACGGACGTGCACGGTGATTTGCGCCGGTGCGCCGCACAGCGCGCAGAGTCGGCGGACCCCAACCCGTTCCACCCGAGTTCCCGTCGTGAGTGAGTCGCGACCGGCGGCACTGCGGCGGCCGGCCGTCGGTGGGGGGCCGCGACCGTCCGCGGCCGCCCCGAGCGGAGACCTGCGTAGGTCGGGGGTGCCGCCGGCCGGCCGGGGCCGGCGGCGCCCCGGGTCAGGCCTGGCCGCTCGCCGTCGAACGGCGGGCCAGCAGCTCCTCCCGGACGAGCGGGTCGTCGTCGGTGCCGAGGATCCGCCAGTCCTCCCCCGGCTCGAGGATCTTCTCCGCGGACCGGAACGTCCTGAAGTCGTGGCCGTCCTCGGCCAGGGCCGGCGGCGGCGTGCCGTTCTCGGCCAGCGCCTTGGCCGCGCCGATCAGGATGCGGCGCATCCTGATCACCGCCCGGTCGCTGGTGCCCAGGTGCTCCTGGGACCGGTCGTAGATCGGCCCCATCGACTCCGTGGCCATCAGGTCCTGGCTGTTGAAGTCGGAGATCCCGGTGAAGTTCTGCGTCCGCTGGGCCTCACGGTCGATGAGGTAGTCGTTCTCGGCGGTCCACTGCCGCGGCCGGATCCCCTGCCGGGTCTGCGGCGCGTACGGGAAGTTCCGGACGTCGAACAGGTTGCCCCCGCTGCCGTACCCGTGCATGTCGCCGATCTTCTGCGCGACGAGGTTGTAGCGCAGGCAGTTCTCGTCGTCGACGGGGACGAACATGCTCAGCCTGCCGCGGTACGGGATCGCCGCCACGGTCGTCACGTTCGGCACGCAGAACCCGGTGATCCGGACGTGGGTGTGCCCGTTGGGCGAGGTCCTGATGCCGGCGTAGCGATAGCCGTACCAGTCGTCGTGCACCTCCAGCCGCGGTGCCCGGTCGTGGCGCCAGATCCGCCACGACGTCTCGACCGAGTTGTAGCCGGGCTTGTCGGTGCCGTCGTCGGGCAGCTCGGAGATGGCGTCGTACTGGTGCAGCCAGGAGATGTGCGACGTGTCGAGGTTGCCCTCCATCGCCTGCACCCAGTTGCACGGGCTGAACGTCTTGCCTGCCATGACGTGCTCGGGAGCGAGCGAGTCGGTGCCGAAGTCGCGGAACGGCGTCATGGTCTCGCGGGGCCCGAGGTAGGCCCAGACGACACCACCGGACTCGTGGACCGGGTAGGCACGCGCCTGCACCCGCTCCTTGAACGAGCTGCTGGCCGGCTCCGACGGCATGTCGATGCACCGGCCGTCGACGTCGAACTGCCAGCCGTGGTACGGGCAGCGCAGACCGCACGCCCCGTCGGCGGCCGCCGACGGCGCGGCGCTGCTGCCCTCGTTGCGGCCGAACCAGAGCGACGCGCCGCGGTGCGGGCAGTTCTCCTGGATCAGCCCGATGCGGCCGTTGAGGTCGCGGAAGGCGACCAGGTCCTCGCCGAGGAGCCGGACACGCACCGGGTCGCCCCCGGCGTTCGGCAGCTCCTCGGACAGCGCTGCGGGCATCCAGTAGCGGCGCAGCAGCTCGCCCATCGGTGTGCCCGGGCCGACCCGGGTCAGGATCTCGTTGTCCTCGGCCGACAGCATCGTCGGGCCTCCTCGTGTCGCGTGCGGTCCCGCCCCGCCGCCGGCGCGGCCGGCGGTGCGGGTTGGTGGTGGGGTGACGCGTTCGGTCGAGACGTCGTACGAGGGGGCGTCAGATCCGCAGGGGCGCACGGGGGGCGGACGGAACGGCGCCGGCCCGGTGCAGCTCGGTGAGGATCTCCACCCGGCGGCGCTCGAGCCGGGTCAGCGCCTCGTACGGCGTGCGGCCCTCGGCGACGCATCCGGGCAGCTCGTCGTAGCTCACGCGGCAGACCCATTCGCCGTCGTCGCGGCGGACGGCCTGGACGTCCATCACGTAGGGAACGGCGAGCAGCTCCGCCAGGCTGGTCCCGACGGGGGTGCTCATGCGCCGCCGGCCATGCTGGGGTCGAGCTCGGGGTGGTCGACGCCCGCGCTGCGCAGCTCGGCCGTCGCCTCCATCCAGTCGGCGTCGGCCGGCAGCACGATGCCGCCGGAACGCTGCCGGTACGCCCCGGGCTCGTCCACGGCGGGCGGTGCGGTGCCGGAGTCGGTGAGCGCGCGGGCGGCGGCCAGCAGCCGGCGCCGCACCCGGATCACCATCACGTCGGAGCTGCCGAGGTGCTCCTTGGTGCGGTCGTAGATGTCGCCCATGCTCTCGGTGATGGCCTGGTCCTCGATGTTGACCCCGCCGAGTCCGGTGTAGCTCGCGCCGCTGCGCTGCAGCTCCCGGTCGATCAGATGGTCGTTCTCGCGGCGGGCGGTGATCCGGAACCGGCCGAACCAGTCGGTGGTGTTCGGCAGGAACTCCGTGGCCGTGGCCTCGCGCTCGGTGATCCCGACCTTCTGTGACGCAGGAGCGGTGTACCGACGGGCGCTCGGTGCGGAGTGGAAGGCCATCGTGTGCTGGTCGTCCATCGGGACCCACGCCCTGACCTGCAGCTTCGTTCCGAGTACCCCGGTGGGAACCATCGTGTAGAACGGGAACAGGAAGTGCGCGAAGCGCCAGTACAGCCGGTCGTCGGACCCGGCGGGGCGGTAGGCGCCGTAGGTCGCGCCGAACTCGGTGTCGAGCACCTTGTAGCGCGGCGCGCGGTCCTCGATCGTGTAGCGCAGGAACGAGTCCTCCGGGGCGTCGTCGGGCTCGGCGTGCCCGACGTGCAGGAACCCGAAGTGGCTGGTGTCGATGTCGCCCTCCAGCGCCTGCAGCCAGTTGCACTCGCGCTGGAACGCCCAGGCACTGCTGTCGTCGCCGGCGTCGTCCATCCATTCGAAGCCCGGCATGGGCGGGGGCGTCGGGCGCGGACCCAGGTAGGTCCAGAGCAGGCCCCCCGCTTCGGTCACCGGGTAGGTCGGCAGCCGCACCTTGTCCTTGAAGGTGCTTCCCGGCGGCTCGTTGGGCATGTCGACGCACCGGCCGCCGCCATCGAACTTCCAGCCGTGGTAGACGCAGCGGATGCCTTCGTTCTCGTTGCGCCCGTACCACATCGAGGCACCCCGGTGCGGGCATTCCTCGTCCATCAGCATCGGGGTTCCCGACGTGGTGCGGATCGCGAGGAAGCGCTGTCCGAGCACCATGATCCGCACGGGGTCGCAGTCCGGCTCCAGCTCTCGCGACAACGCGAAGGGCACCCAGTACTGGCGCATCAGATCGCCCATCGGCGTGCCCTTGCCGACCCGGCAGATCGTCTCGTTGTCGACCCTGCTCAGCATGAGACCTCCCGTGGGCGAGTTCGCCCACCGGTCGTGTGGCGGAAGTGGTCACGAGCACGCCCTGCTGCTGCGTCGGAAATGAGTTCCCAGGGCGTCGGAGCGGAGGAGAAACGGTATTCCACCTCGTTGTCTTCAATATTGAAGACTGCCATCGGCAGTGTCAAGGGCGCGGCGATGATCCTTCGGGAGCAGGAGTCGTGATGACGACGTCGCGTCACCGCGACTCCTGCCACCGGCGCCCGCGGACCGCGGCTCAGCGCAGGTCGATCGCGATCTTCCCGCCCTGCTGGGTGCGCGCCGCCTCGAACGCCTCCGCCACCCGGGCCAGCGGATAGACCGGGTCGAGGAACGGCGTCACGTCGACCGCCCCGGAGTGGATGAGGTCGATGGCCTCCCGGAACGCGGTCAGTCCCGGCTCGGCCTGGGTGCTGTGCGAGTGCTCGATCGTCGGGCGGCGAGCCCACGCGTCGTTGTACGACCAGGTCGACGGGCCGTCGGGACGCTCGGGGAAGCCGAAGTACCCGACGCGCCCCCAGGTCTTCACGGCCTGCAGGCACTGCACCCGGGTCTCGTCGTACCCGACGGCCTCGATCACCAGGTCCGCGCCCTCGCCGCCGGTCGACTCCATCACCGCGTCGACGAACGAGTCGCGCCGCACGTCGACCACGACGTCCGCGCCGAACTCCGCCGCGATGTCCAGTCGCGACGGCGCGCGGTCGGCGACGACGATCCTGCCGAAGTCGGCGAGGCGGGCGAGCGCGGTGAAGAACAGCCCGGCCGACCCCGCCCCGCAGATCGCGACGGTGCGCCCCTCCGCCGGCCCCGCGACCGCGGGCGGCCAGAACCGGCGCATCGCGAAGATCGTCGTCCCGAGCTGCTGGGCCAGGAGCAGCCGGTCGGGGTCGGCCCCGCGCGGCAGCCCGATCAGCGACGCCGCCTTCACCACCTGCCACTGCGCGAAGCAGCGGGCGTCGCGCGGGACCGGCACCGCGAGGACGACGTCGCCCGGCGCGAACGCCGGGTCCCGCGAGTCCTCCACGACCCCGACGCCCTCGTGCCCGGGGTAGCCCGGCGCGGCCGGGTACGTGCCGCGGTAGAAGCCGTCGTGCAGCACGTGCAGGTCGCTGCCGCAGATCGAGCCGCGCCGCGACCGGACGAGCACCTCGCCCTCGCGGGGGCGCGGGACCGGTGCCTCCACGGCCTCGATCCGCCCCGGTGCGACGAGCTGCGCAGCACACATCGTCGTGTCGCCCATGGTCGTCGTCCCCCTCAGGACTGGAAGGTCGAGTAGCACTTGTCCCGCGTCGTCACGAACTCGACGAGCGCGGGCGTCCCGGCGTCGACGGCCGTGCGGGCGCGACGCAGCGCGGGCACGATGTCGGACGGCGCGGTGACACGCTCGCCGTGCAGCCCGAACGCCCGCGCCATCGCGGCGTAGTCGCCGGAGATGTCGGTGCTGGCGTAGCGCTCCCGGGAGACCGCCATGATCCGGTCCTCCATCGCCATCGCGAAGTTGTTGAACAGCACCGACAGGATCGGGATGCCGACGCGCGCGCAGGTCTCCAGGTCCATGCCGGTCATGCCGATCGCGGCGTCGCCCCAGACGTTGACGCACAACATGTCCGGCCGCGCCAGCTTCGCGCCCATGGCGAGCCCGAGACCGTAGCCGAGCTGGGTCGACTTGCCCCAGCCGAGGTAGGTGTGCGGCGCCTCGGTGCGCCAGAACGGGGACAGCTCGTCGCGGGGGCTGCCGGCGTCGTGGGTGATGATCGTGCGCGCGACGTCGACCGTCGCCATCAGGTCGCGGATCACCCGGTAGGGCGACAGCGGGACCGCGTCGCTGTCGAGGTGGGGCCGCCAGCCCGCGAGCCACGGGTCGTTCTGGGCCCGGATCCGGGCGGCGACCTCGTCGGCACGCCCGCGCGCGCGCCCGCGAAGACGGTCGCGCACGGCGTCGGTGAGCGTCGCGAGCGTGAGCCCCGCGTCGCCGACCAACGCGTGTGCCGCGGGCACGTTCTTGTCCAGGTCGACGGCGTCGACGGTGTTGTGCACGAACGTCCTCCCGGCCGTCGGGAAGCGGATGCCGAAGCCGGTCGCGGTGAAGCTCGCGCCCACACCGAACACGACGTCGGCGTCGCGGACGTGCTCGAACACCGCCCGCGGCATGGCTACGCCACCCGAGCCGAGCGCGAGCGGGTGCGTCTCGGGGAAGGCGCTCTTGCCCTCCAGGCTCGTGGTGACCGGCGCCTCGAGCAGCTCGGCGAGCTCGCGCAGCCCGGTCCAGGCACGGGCGTGGTGGACGCCCTGCCCCGCATAGATCAGCGGCCGCTCGGCCGCCACCAGCGCGGCCGCCGCGGCGTCGACGGCGTCGGCGTCCGGGGTGCTGCGGGCCCGGCGCGACGGCACGTACTCCTCGACGCCCGGCGCGTCCTCGGCCCACACGTCGCCGGGGATCTCGACGAGCACCGGACCGGGCCTGCCGTTGCGCGCCTGGGTGAACGCGCGCCGCAGGGCGGGGACGAGCCCCGCGCCCGTGGTGACCTGCTCCGCCCATTTCGTGACGTGCTGGAAGTTCAGCGCGGCGTTGAACGCCGGCTGCACCCACGTCTGGGCCCGCGGGGCGCCGCCGGGGATCACGACGAGCGGGATCCCCTCGGCGAAGGCCTGCGCCACCGCGCCGAAGGAGTTCTCGACGCCCGGTCCGGCCTGCATGCAGAACACGCCGACCGTGTCGCCGAGGCGGCTCACGGCGTCTGCCATGTGGATGCCGACGCGTTCCTGGCGGACGACCACGGGCCGGATGCCCACGGCCGCCGCGGCGTCGATCAGGGGATTGAGCGGGTAGGCGAACAGATGCTCGACGCCTTCACGGCGAAGCACCTCGGCCGCAGCCTGCGTCACGTTCACGGCCGCGTTCACGACGCGATCACGCGTGCCCTCCTTCGGGTCCCGTGCCGGTCGTCGACGCGTCGTCGACGCTAGTTCGGCTCCGGACGGCCGTCAAACCTGGAACCCGATGACGTCTTGATGGCGTCACGATGACGTCATACACTGCTGCCATGTCCGAGGTCGAGCTCCGCATCTCCGACGACGACCGCGACCGCGCCGCCGCCGTCCTGCACAGCGCCGTCGGCGAGGGCCGCCTGACCTGGGTGGAACACGACGAACGGCTCGCCGCGGTCTACTCGGCGCGCACCGCCTCGCAGCTGCGGCCGGCCCTGGCCGACCTGCCCGGCGGCCAGGGCTCCGCGCCCGCCCGGACGGTCACGCACCCCGCCGCGGCGTCACCGGTGGTGTCGCCGGGCGCGCCGGTGCGCGTCACGCTCGGCAAGGTCAGCCGCCGTCCCGACGTCTCCGGCGGCCGGGTCGAGGCCGAGGCCGTGCTGGGCGTGGTGGTCCTCGACCTGCGCGACCTGGCGGCCCATGCCGTCGTCGACGTCGTCGCGAACTCGCTGCTGGGCAAGGTCGAGGTCCACGTCTCCCCCGGCACCCGGCTCGTCGACGCCGGCACGGCGGCGCTGGGCAAGCGCTCGGTCGTCGAGCGCCGTTCCGCCCGCGGGGTGCTGCCGCGGCCCGACTCGCCGACCGTGCGGCTCAGCGGACACAGCGTGCTCGGGCACGTCCGCGTCCACGTGGGCTGAGCCCGGCCCCGCGGACCACGCGCGATCAGAACGGGTTGCGGCTGCCCTTGAGCTCGCTGAACGACGGGACGTCGGCGAGCAGCCGGACCGCCTCGAACAGCCGCAGGCCCTCCTCGCGCTCCGGGACGGGCACGACGACCGGGCCGAACCACGCATTGCCCCCGACGCGCAGGATCGGGCTGCCCGCCTCCTGGCCGACGGCGGCCTGCGCATCGTCGTGGGAGGCGCGGACGAGGGCGTCGAAGGCCTCGTCGTCGGCGGCCTTGACGGTCTCGTCCGGGAGGCCGGCCTCGGCGACGGCGGCGGCGATGGTGTCGTCGTCGTAGTCGGCGCCCTGCTCGTGACGGCGGGTGCCCAACGCGGTGAACAGGCGGGCGCGCGCGTCGTTGTCCTCGACAGCGGCCAGCACCCGCAGCACGCGGACGTTCTGGGCCATCACCGGCCGGTACTCCTCGGGGATCTCCTTGCCCTCGTTGAGGACCGACAGGCTCATCAGCCGCCACGTCACGGCTGCGGCACCGGCGTCGGCGACGTCGGCGATCCAGCGGGACGTGCGCCAGGTGTAGGGGCAACCGGGGTCGAAGAAGAACTCCACGGGCGTCATCCCCCGACGCTACGGCTCCGGAGTTGAATGTTCACGTTCGGGGCTCAGGCCGCGGCCCGTTCCACCGCCACCTCGCGCCGCCGCAGCGGACGCCACGCCGGCGGCACGACCTCACCCTGCTCGACCAGACGCCGCCGCGTCCGGCGGCGCGCCACGACGATGCCGACGAGAGCCAGCCCCCACACGACGTACTGCACCGTCCACGCGACGCGGAACGCGCCGGGCGTGTACCCGCCCGCGATCCCGAGTACCGCGCCGACGGCGAGGGTGACCAGGAGCGACGCGGTGAACCCGCCGATGTTGACGATGCCGACGGCCGTGCCCTGCCGGTACCCGGGATTCGACGTGCGGGCGTAGTCGAACCCGATCATCGACGCCGGTCCGCCGGCCGCGAGCACCACGACGAGCAGCACGAGCAGCCACGCCGGGACCGGCGGTGGGACGAGCAGCACGGCGGTCCAGGCCGCGGCCGTCGTCGTGATCACGCCGATGACCAGCCACGAGCGGCGCATCGGGCGCCGGGCGGCGAACTCGCCGAACGCCGGGCCGGCCACCACGCCCACGACGACGAGGACCGTCAGCAACGCCCCCGCCGCCGCCGGGGACATCCCCTGGCCGGCGACGAGGTACGGCACGCCCCACATCAGCGCGAACACCGTGCCCGCGAACTGGGTGCCGGTGTGGGTCCACAGCCCGAGGCGGGTGCCGGGCTCGGTCCACGACGACCGCAGCAGCGCCCGCACGTCACGCCAGGACGCGGCCGCGACCGGCGCGGTGACGCCGGCCGGCCGGTTGCGGAACACCGCCAGCACCGCGAGCGCGGCCGCGACGCCCAGTGCCGCCGCCGACACGAAGGCCGGCGCCCAGCCGACGTGGTGCAGCAGCAGCGCGAACGGGACGGCCGACAGCACCTGCCCGCCCTGTCCGAGCAGTCCGGTGAGCTGCGTCAGCACCGGGACCTGCCGTGCCGGGAACCACGCGTTGACCACCGAGAGCACGCTGATGAACGTCAACGCGTCACCGGCACCGACCAGCACCCGCGCCGCGATCGCCAGCGGCAGCGTCGAGGCCAGCGCCAGCAGCAGCTGCCCGACGGCCATCACCAGCGCCCCGAGGACGACGAGCCGCCGGGCGCCGAACCGGTCGAGCAGCAGCCCCGTCGGGATCTGCAGCGCCGCATAGACCAGCAGCTGCAGCACGAGGAACCCGGAGAGCACGGCGGGTGCCGCTCCGAAGCGGTCGGCGGCGTCGAGCCCGGCGACCCCGAACGTCGTCCTGTTCATCACGCCCACGAGATAGGCGAACAGTCCGACCGACCACACGACCCAGCGACGACCACTCACATCCATGACAGGACAATGGTGCGCGCAGGCGGCGCCGAACGGGATGCTGTGCGGGCCGCCTCACGTTGTGAGGTGTGTCGGGCCGGAGACGCCCGGCGGCGGACAGGTGTCCCGCGAGGGACGCGAGGCGGACGGCCGGAGGAAGAGGATCACGGTGCTCGACCCGCAGGAGCTCTACACGGTGGCCGAGGACGCCCCGCAGCTGAGCGAGCCGGTGCTGGTGGTCGTGCTCGACGGGTTCGTCGACGCCGGCAACGCGGCACGGCTCGCGGCGGAGGCGCTCGTCGAGGGCCGGGACACGACGCCGGTCGTGCACTTCGACGTCGACCAGCTCGTCGACTACCGGTCGCGGCGGCCGCCGCTGCAGTTCGAGACCGACCACTGGGCCTCCTACAGCCCGCCCACGCTCGACATCGTGGCCCTCACCGACACCGGGGACACGCCGTACCTGCTGCTCAGCGGGCCGGAGCCCGACACGCAGTGGGAGCGGTTCGTGGCCGCGGTCGAGCAGATCGTGCGGCGCTTCGGGATCCGGCTGGTGATCACGCTGTCGGGCATCCCGATGGCCGTGCCGCACACGCGCCCCATCGGGGTCACCGCACACGCCTCCCGCCCCGAGCTCGTCGAGGGCCACACGGCCTGGTTCGGCAGCGCGCAGGTCCCCGGCAGCGCCGTCGCCCTCCTCGAGTACCGCCTGGGTGAGGCCGGGATCGACGCCATGGGGTTCGCCGTGCACGTGCCCCACTACCTCGCCCGCGCCGAGTACCCGCAGGCCGCGCGCACGCTGCTCGACCACACCGGCGTCGCGGCCGGGCTGTTCATGCCCACCGAGTCGCTGACCAAGGCCGCCGAGCGGACCGAGGCCGAGATCGCCGAGCAGGTGGAGAACTCCGAGGAGGTCGCGCAGGTCGTCACCGCCCTGGAGCGGCAGTACGACACCGTCGCCGAGGGTCGCGCGGGCGCCGGTGCCGGGGGGCTCGGTGGCGAGCTGCCCAGCGCCGACGAGCTCGCGGCCGAGGTCGAGCGGTTCCTCGCCGCCCGCGACCCCGGCGACGAGCTGCCGGGCGACGACCCGGCCGACGGCCCGTCCGACCCCGACCGCTGACGTCAGGCGTCGGTGACGTCAGGCGTCGGTGACGTCGAGCGCCGCCGCGACGATCCCGTCGGTGCCGATGCCGTGGTACCGGTAGACCGACTCGAGGTCGCCGGACTGCCCGAACCGCGACACCCCGAGGTGGGTGGCCCGCTGCCGGTGGATCCCGCCCAGGAACGCGAGCGTGTGCGGGTGCCCGTCGAGCACCGTGACCAGCGGCGCGGCGCGGTGCGCGGGGAAGGCCGCGTCGAGCACCCAGCTCTCGGCGTCACCGTGCCCGGCACGGGCCTGCACCGCCTCGAACAGCAGGCCGGGGCTGGTGACGCAGACGACGTCCGCCGCGATCCCCTGCTCGGCGAGCCGGTCGGCCGCGGCCAGCGCCTCGGGCACGATCGCGCCCATCGAGGCGATGGTGACGTCCGGGGTCCCCGCCGACCTCCGCAGCGGGTACGCGCCCGCGACGACCTGCTTGCGCCGGCGCTCGCGCGCCGCCGGGTCGGCGGGCACCGCCGCGAGGGTCTGGTCGACCGGGCGGGTCGAGAGCCGCAGGTAGGCCGACGTCCCGTCGGGCCGGCCCAGGCGCGCGAGCGACGCGAGCAGCGTCCACTCCACGTCGATCGCGAACGCCGGCTCGTAGGTGATGCAGCCCGGCTGCTCCAGACCGACCGACGGCGTCGTCACCGACTGGTGCGCACCGCCCTCCGGTGCGAGCGACACCCCTGACGGCGTGCCGACGAGGATCGACTGCCCGCCCGCGTAGATGCCGAACGACCACGGCTCCAGTGCGCGCTCGACGAACGGGTCGTAGAGCACCCCGATCGGCAGCAGCGGCTGGCCCCACCGGCTCCAGGTCGCACCCAGCTCCCCCAGCAGCCCGACGAGGTTGCCCTCGGCGATGCCCAGCTCCAGGTGCTGGCCGGTGGGCCGCTCGCGCCAGTGCAGGATCGTCTCGGGGTCGTCGTCGAACCAGTCGCGACGCTCGGCCGCCGACCACACGCCGACCTTGTTGACCCAGCCGCCCAGGTTCGTCGACGACGACACGTCCGGGCACAGCGTCACCACGCGCGCCGCGGCCTCCGGGGCCGACCGGGTGAGGTCGAGCAGCGTCCGGCCCAGCGCCGCCTGGGTCGTCGCCCGGCCCGACGGGGTGCGCCCGATGTCGGTGGGCAGGTCGACGGCGGGAAGCGCGGGCACGGGCTCGCGACGCAGCCGCGCCGCGGTCCGCCGGCACAGCTCGTCGGCCGCGGACCCGGCCGGGAACCGTGCCCACGGCGCCTCGGTCGACGCGCCGACGGCGTCGGCGAGCTCGGCGAGCTGCTCGGCGGTCAGCAGCGACGAGTGGTTCTGCGGATGGCCCTCCGTCGCCAGCCCGCGGCCCTTGACCGTGTAGGCGAGGATCACCGTCGGGCGGGTGTCGTCGATGGCGCGCAGTGCGTCGCCGACGGCCTGCAGGTCGTGCCCGCCCAGGTTGCGGATCGCGGCGTGCAGGGTCTCGTCGTCGAGTGTGCCGACGAGCTGCGCCAGCTCCGGGCAGTCGGGCAGCCGCTCGCGCAGCTGGGCGGGCGTGCAGCGCAGCAGCCGCTGGTACTCGGGGTTGGGCATCTCGTCGATGCGCCGGCGCAGCGCGTCGCCGCCGGGGCGGGCGAACAGCTCGTGCAGCAGCCGGCCGTACTTGACCGTCAGCACCTGCCAGCCCGCGGCCTCGAACATGCCCTGGATGCGCAGCGCACCGATGTTCGGGACGACGCGGTCGAGCGACTGCCGGTTGAGGTCGACGATCCAGACGACCTCCCCGAGCTCGGCGACCATCGGGTCGAGGATCGCCTCCCAGCAGGCGCCCTCGTCGAGCTCGGCGTCGCCGACCAGCGAGTACTGCCGGCCGGTGCCCGCGCCGCCGCCCTTGGACTCCACGTAGCGACGGGCCAGCGCACCCCAGATCGGGGCCGTCGCGCCGATGCCGACCGACCCCGTCGAGTAGTCGACCGGGTCGGGGTCCTTGGACCGGCTCGGGTAGGACTGCAGGCCGCCGAACTCGCGCAGCGTGGTCAGGTAGCGCTCGTCGAGCTCGCCCAGCAGGTAGTTCACCGCGTGCAGGACCGGCGAGGCGTGCGGCTTGACCGACACCCGGTCCTCGGCCCGCAGGTGCTCGAACCACAGCGCGGTCATGATCGTCACCATCGAGGCCGACGACGCCTGGTGCCCGCCGACCTTGAGGCCCGTGGGGTTGGGCCGCACCCGGTTGGCGTGGTCGATGATCGCCGTCGAGAGCCAGAGCACCCGCTTCTCGACGTCGGTGAGCACGGCCAACCGGTCCGCAGGTGTCGCGGCGGCAGGGACGGCCGGTGCGGCGGTGCTCATTCCGATCACTCTCCGGGCTGTAGGACGGCAAGTTGCCCGCACATCCGACCACCGACACGATGTCTGCACCAGCTCTCGGCCGGAGACCGTGCAGACTGCCCGGTCCCCGCGCTCCCACCCGCACGAGAAAGGGGCATCGTGCCCAGTGAGCCGACGACCGACCTCCGGAAGGACCCCCGGATCGACCCGAGCGGGCACCGGATCGACGCCGTGGACGCGCGGCTGCTGCTCGCCCTCGCCGAGAGCCCGCGCGCCACGGTGCTCGCGCTCGCCGAGCGGGTGGGCATGTCACGCAACACCGTGCAGGCCCGGCTGGCGCGGCTCGACCAGCACGGCGTCCTCGGCGGCTTCGAGCGCCGCATCGACACCACCGCGCTGGGCTACCCGCTCGTCGCCTACGTGACGGTGCAGGTCACCCAGCGCCGCCTCGACGAGGTCGGGGCCGCCCTCGGGCAGGTGCCGGAGGTGCTGGAGGTGCTGGGCATCTCGGGACAGTCCGACCTGCAGGTCCAGGTCGTCGCCCGCGACGCCGACGACCTCTACCGCGTCGCGGGCGAGCTGCTCGCGATCGACGGCGTCGAGCGCACGACGACCGGCCTGGTGATGCGCCGGCTCGTCGACTACCGGGTCGAACCGCTGCTGCGCCGGATCGCCGCGGAGGGGTCGGGGGTGCCCCGATAGTTTGCGGGGCGTGACCGACGTGCTCCCCGCGACCGCCCGCACCCTCTACGCCCGCACCGCCCGCGCCCAGCGCGACGGCCGCGTCCCCGGGCTCGTCGCGGGTGTCGTCCGCGACGGCGGGCTGGCGTGGTCGGCGGCCCGCGGCGACGTCGCCGAGCCGCACCGCGACGTCCAGTACCGGCTGGGGTCGATCACCAAGACCGTCACCGCGATCACCGTGCTGCGACTGCGCGACGAGGGCCTCCTTGACCTCGGCGACCCGCTGGAACACCACGTCCCCGGCACCCCGCTGGGCGACCGCACGCTCGGCCAGCTGCTGTCCCACATGGCCGGCGCGACGTCGGAGAGCCCGGGGACGTGGTGGGAGCGGGCGCCGGGCACGTCGTTGGACGGGCTCGGGCTCTCCCCCGCCGACGCGGTGCTGCCCGCGGCCCGCCGCTTCCACTACTCCAACCTCGGGTTCGGCCTGCTCGGCGAGCTCGTCGCGCGGGTCCGTGGCCGGGCGTGGAGCGACGTCGCCCGCGACGAGGTGCTGCTGCCGCTGGGCATGACCCGCACGACGCCGCGGCCCGTGCCGCCCGCGGCACAGGGCTGGGCCGTGCACCCGTGGGCCGACGTCCGCCAGCCAGAGCCCGAGCACGACGCCGTCGTCATGGCGCCGGCCGGGCAGCTGTGGGCCTCGGCCGCCGACCTCGCCCGGCTCGGCGCCTTCCTGATCGGCGACACCGGCGAGGTACTCGCGCCGGCCACGCTGGAGGAGATGGTGCTGCCCTCGGGCGTCGACAGCGGCGACACCGTCGGCTGGTCGTCCTACGGGCTCGGGGTGCAGGTGCGGCGCGTCGAGGGGGCGACGCTCGTCGGGCACGGCGGCTCGATGCCCGGGTTCCTCGCCGGCCTGTGGGTCGACCGCGACGAGGCCACGGGTGCGCTCGCGCTGGCGAACACCACCTCCGGTCTCGACGGGGGCCTGCCCGCCGCGCTGATCGCGGACGTCAAGGCCGCCGAGCCGACCGTCGTCGGGGCGTGGGCGCCCGCGCCGTCGCCGGTCCCGCTGGAGCTGCTGGGCCCCTGGTACTGGGGGCCGTCGCCGTACGCGCTGCGGGCGATCCCCGGCGGGCTGCTGCACCTGGGCGGGCTGGGCCGTCCCGGCCGGGCGAGCCGCTTCCGCCCGGGCCCCGACGGCACCTGGATCGGGATGGACGGCTACTTCGCGGGCGAGACGCTGCGCCTGGACCCCGTGGCGCTGAACCTGGCCACGTTCGTCTTCACCCGCACGCCCTACGACCCGGCGGCTCCCGTCCCGGGCGGCACCTGTGAGTGGCGATAGTCGCCGGCGCGACCATCGCCACTCACGAGCGTCGGACGCGACGTCGACCCGGTCCTGACCCGCTCACGACCGCTCGGGCCAGTCAGGGCTGCAGGACGACCTTGCCGGTGACGCGGCGCTCGTCGATCGTCGCCAGCGCCTCGGCGGCGCGCTCGAGCGGGAACGTCTGCGAGATCACCGGGGACAGCGCCCCGGACCGCAGGTGCGGCAGCAGGTCCGCCCACTGCCCGTGCACGTAGCCCTCGTGCGAGAGCGCGTACCCGCCCCACGCGACGCCGACGACCTCGGTGTTGCCGAGCAGCAGCCGGTTCACCTTGACGGTCGGGATCTCGCCCGCGGTGAACCCCACCACCAGCACCCGGCCGAACGGGGCGAGCGCACGCAGCGAGTCGGTGAACCGGTCCCCGCCCACCGGGTCGACGACGATGTCGACGCCCTTGCCGCCGGTCAGCTCGCGCGCGGCGTCCTTGAACCCGTCGACGAGGACGGTCTCGTGCGCTCCCGCGGCCCGCGCGACGTCGGCCTTCGCGTCGCTGGACACGACGGCGATGACCCGCGCGTCCATCGCACGGGCGAGCTGGGTCACCGCGGTGCCGATGCCGCCGGCCGCCCCGTGGACGAGCACGGTGTCGCCGGCCCGCAGCCGGCCCCGGACCGCGAGGGTGAAGTGGGCGGTCAGGTAGTTCATCGGCAGGCAGGCGCCCGCGGCGAAGGACACCTCGTCGGGCAGCGGGACGACGTGGTCCGCCGCCACCGCGGCGACCTCGGAGAACGCGCCGTAGCTCGAGAACGCGGCGACCCGCTCCCCGACCGCGAGACCCGAACCCGCCGGCGCCGCCCGCACCACGCCGGCCAGCTCGGAACCGAGCCCGAAGGGCGGGTCGGGCCGGTACTGGTAGAGCCCACGGGTGAGCAGCACGTCCGGGAAGTTCACCCCCGCCGCCCGGACGTCGACGAGCACCTGACCGTCCGCGGCGACGGGCTCCGCGACGTCGACGACCTCGACCGCCGACGGCCCCTCGAGCCGGACCACCTGAACCGAGCGCACCCGGGCACCTCCCCTTCGAGCGTGTCAGCCCATCCTCGCCGGGGCGGCCCCGGCCGTCACCGGCAGGCGGGTCCGGCTCGACGAGGCGATCGTCACGGTCCCGGCGACCGCGACGAGGACGAGCGCGCCCAGCAGCCACGGGTATCCCACGACGTGGGCGAGGACCGCGAGCACCGCGGGCAGCAGGAAGCCGACGTAGGCCAGCGCGTAGTAGACACCCGTCAGGCCGGCGAGCTCCTCGGGGCGGGCCAGCCGCTGGATCTCCAGGAGCCCCGCGACGACCGCGATCCCGTATGCGCCGCCCAGCAGCACCGCCGCGCCGAGCGCCACCCACGGCGACCGGACGACGGCGGCCACGACGCTCAGCGCCAGCCCGCCCGACATCACGATCATCGACACGACGACGGCCCGCGCGTCGGTCGTGCGGTCGAGGCGCTTGGCGATCGGCTGCACGGCGGCGCCGGTGCCCAGCGTCGCGACGGTGACCAGCGTCGAGTAGGCGAGCCCCCACGAGCCGAGCCGGTCGCCCACGAGCTGCGGCATGATCGCGTACGCCACCCCGGCGGACCCGAAGATCCACGGCGCCATCGGGACGACGACCCGCAGGAACCGCGGGTGCCTGACGGCACGGGCGATCGGCGCCGGCCGGCGCGTCCCGCCCGGCACGGTCTCGGGCACCCGCACGAGCAACGGCAGCACGGCCACGGTGAGCACGACGTGCACGACGTAGGGCAGCTCCATCGGCCACGGCCCCCACTGCGCGAGCACGCCGGCCACCCCCGCGCCGAGCCCGAAGCCCAGCGTGAGGGCGAGCGCGGCGCGCCGGGCGCCGGTGCCGGCGGGCGCGTCGTCGTACGGGGGCTCGGAGAGCTCCTTGACCCACGTCGAGCCGACGGCCATCGCGATCGCGACGGCGGTCCCGGTGGCGAAGCGGCCGGCGAAGATCCATACCGGGCCTTCGGCACCGCCCGCGAGCAGCACGCTCGCCACCAGGGAGGCGACGGTCCCGGCGACCATCGACGGCCGCCGTCCCCACCGGGCGACGGCGCGGCCGGCGAGCAGCAGCGTCGGCACCAGCCCGACGACGTACGCACCGAGGAACGCGTCGACGACCGCCACGGAGTAGCCGCCCGTGTCGCGGTACATGCTCAGCAGCGGGGTGAACTGGTTGCCGCCCCAGCCGCAGCAGAACATCGCCGCGGCGACGACGGGCCAGCGCCGCGGCAGGGCGTCGGCGCTCATCGCCCCGGCCGGTGGGTGCCGTCGAGGTGGGCGGGCAGCAGGACGGCGAACCGGTCGGCGTCGCGGGCCTCGATGGCGTCGACGAGCTCGGCGTGTTCGGCGAGCACGACGGCGACCTGCTGCGGGCGCGGAGCGAGCGCGTGCATGCTCATCCGGCGCTGCCGGTCGGCCAGTCCCGCGTAGAACCGGGCGGTCAGCCGGTTGCCGCCCGCGTCGACGATCGTGCGGTGGAACGCCTCGTCGGCGTCGGCCACGCCCGCGAGGTCGCCGGCCTCGGCCTGCTCGCGCTGCCGCTCGATCGCGGCACGCAGCCGGTCGACCGTCGCGGGGACGTCGCCCCCGCGGCGCAGCAGCCGGCGCACGGCCGCGGTCTCGACGGCCTCGCGCGCGTCGAGCACGTCGTCCGCCTCGCCCGCGGGCACCGGCACGACGACGGCCCCGCGCTTCGGGATCAGCTGCAGCAGCTCCTCGGCCTGCAGCCGCAGGAACGCCTCGCGGACCGGGGTGCGGCTCATGCCGAGGCGCTCGGCGATGTCGCCCTCGCTGAGCAGGTGGCCGCCGGGCAGGTCGCCGGACAGGACGAGCTCCTTGGTCGCGGCGTAGGCCCGGTCGGCGGCGGGCTCGGGACGGATCGGGCGGGTCGGGCGGGTCGGCCGGGTCACGGAGCGACCCTATGTCATAGATACAAGCTTGCATCTATGTCTGAGAACAGTGTCACCCGACCGCGTCGGACGACCGCCGGCGACCGCCCTCCTGCCGATCCGGCGGCCACCCGGCGTGACCACCTGGGGCGTCGCGGACCGGCCGGTGATCACCCGCCCCCGGCTGCGCCGCCGCGACCGCGGCCTGGAAGGGTGACCGGCGATGCGTCTGGTTTTCGCGGCACACGAGCACGAGGAGTACGGCCTCGCCCGCGACCGGCTGCTGACCGCGGTGCTGGCCCGGTCCCGGCGGCTCGGCCGGGAGGTCGACGCCGCCCTGGTCGGGGCCGCCCTCGACTACAAGCTCGGTGTCGACGGGCGGCTCGGGCGGTGGACCCGTCGGCACGTCGCCGACGCGCTCGCGGTGTGGTTCCCCCGCACCGTCGCCGTGCCGGACGCCGAGTGGGCGGAGATCCCCAACGCGCTCGACGCGTTGATCGGGACACTCGCCGAGCAGGACCACCTCGACGGCGGCTCGGACACCCCGCAGGACCTGCACCGGCAGGTGGCCGACTCCACGCCCGCGCTCTACGACGCCATGGCCGACGAGCGCAACTACGACCTGGGCAAGTTCTGGAGCGTCCAGATGATGCGCCACGACGTCGACAAGGCCGACGTCCTGGCCGTGCAGCGGTTCCTCGACCGCGCCGCGCGCGACGAGCTCGACATCGACCGCGACGCCCTCGCCGCGATCACCCGCGAGGAAGCCCGCCGGCGCGACGAACCGGTCGACACCACGCCCGACCTCCCCCCGGTGCTGCTGCCCTCGGCCGCCACGCTGGTCGAGGCGGCCCAGGCCTCGGTCGCGCTCGACCGGCTGCGGGCCGTCACCTACTGGGTGCGCGCCGGCCGCCCCCTCACCCGCGACGGCACGCTGTGGCTGTCGGACGCCCTCCTGCTCGCCGACACCCTGGGGCTGGACCGCTTCTACCGCGACACCGCCCGCACCAGCGACGACCTGCCCGAGATCTCACTGCTGGTGTCGTGGGCCCGGCAGGCGCGGCTGGTGCGCGTGGTCAACCGGCGGCTGGTGCCGGTCAAGGGCGCCGGGCCGCTGCTGCACCGGCCGATCGAGCTGTGGCGCCGCGCCTTCGAGGCCCTGGGCAGGCTGGGCGACCACTTCGGCGGGACCGACGTGTTCGGGGCCCCGTCGCTGTTCAGCATGTCGCTCGGCGAGGCCTTCCCGGTGCTGTGGCTGACGCTCTACCGCGCCGCGGGCGGGCCGGTACCCGTCGAGGAGTTCTACCGGCTCGTGCGTGCCGCGGTGAACGGCCAGTTCGGCTGCGTCGTCGACGACCTCGCGGGCGACACCGAGCAGCGGCTGTGGCGGCGCGACGTCGCCGCGCTGCTCGACGCGCTGGAGCTGCTCGGCGCCGTCGAGCTCGAGGAGAGCACCGACCACGACCACCTCGCGACGCTCGCCTGCCGCGACGACCCCGACCCGACCGTCGTGTCGCTGACCCCGATCGGGATCTTGGTCTGCCATCAGCTGCTGGTGGAGCAGGGTGTGCACGCGCCGCTGGTCGGCGAGCTGGCCGACGAGGACGTCGAGTACGTCTGCGTGCGGGTCGCCGACTGCCGTCCGGAGATCGCGGCGGCCGAGCTGGCCGCGTGGGTCGCCGCGCGCGACCCCCGCACGGCCGCCCACGAGCTGACGCGGTTCCTGCGCCGCACCGACGAGCCGCGCCACCGCGAGCTGGTCGTCGCCGCACTGGCCCGGGTCGGCGAGGGCGGCCACGAGGTGACCCGCCGGCTGGAGGAACGCTCGTCCCGGCGGCAGCGCCGCGGGCCGGAGGGACCGCACCGGGTGATCCCCGAGCCGCGGGTACCGGCCCGGCACTGACGACCGCCGGCGATGTCCGCTCGTGGACGTCCGTCGGCGACGTCCCCCGGGCGGCGAGGCGGCTCAGGCGCTGCGCGGGCGCGGGATGCGGGCCTCGAGGTCGGCCCTGCGGGCCAGGGTCGCCGTGTCGCGGGTGAGGTGGTAGTGCCCGTGGTGGGAGCGGTTGCAGCGGTACGACCGCATCGGCAGCGCGCCCAGCGACTCGAACTCGCGAGCGGCCTGCTCCGCCGACTCGCGGTCGGGGTAGATGACCTTCCCGTCGCCACGGGTCCCCTGCCGCCTGGCGACCGCCCCCGACAGCTCTGCGCGGCTGGGCTGGCAGAACTGCGGCCCGCCGTCGGAACGCAGCCGCGCGTGCCGCAGCACGACCGCGGCGCGGGCCGGGTCGCGGACGGGCCTGCGCTGGGCCGGGATGAGCGGCGTCGCCGGTGCGCCCGTGGGCTGCTGGTCAGAGCTCCGGTCGGCCTGCGCGGGGATGAACGGGACGACGGTGCCGCCCGCGCGGTCGGCGGAGGACCCAGGGGCGCCGACGACCGCGTCCTGCTCCGGGCGGCGGGCCTCCGCCGCGCGGGTCGCGTCGCCCTCGATGTTCCGGTCGGTGTCCCGGTCCATGTCGTCCTCCGATCGCCGTTGACCGAGCATCGCGGATTCCCCGGCGTGTCGTTAGCGCTCGCGCCGCCGCTTCGCTCGTTCGTGTGACACGGCGACTATCGGTCACCGAACGTCATGTCAGGCCGCCGTCCGTGCGCCATGACCACCGGATCGGACGCTGCTGCGCCGACCGTCCGGATCACCGCAGGTGAACAGCACGTCGACGACGGGTCACGCGTGCCTGCGCGATCGTGCGGTCCGGACGGGTCAGCACACGACGACCCGACGCCGGGGGCCCTATGTTCGGAGGAGGTCGTCACGACTCGGGGCGAACGGGGGGATCGACGTCCCCCGTTCCGCGCCCGGATGCGGGAGGGGCTCGCGTGCACTGGACGGACGCCTTCGACGCGACCGGGGAAGGCCCCGGCGTGTTCGCCGTGGCGCCCGCACACCGCGGCGCCGTCGTCGACTGGGCCGTCCGTCGTGGCCTCCCGGCCGTCGCGACGCGCGAGGTCGGCGCACCCGCCGTCGACGCCTGGGGGGTGCTCGACGGGGGCGTCCTCCGGCTGCACCCGCACAGCCGGCCGGGCGCCCTCGCGCCGGGCGTGCGCGTCGTCGGGTGGTGTGCGCTGCGGCTCGCCGCCGGCGAGCTGGGTTTCGACGTGCCCGCCGAGGCGCTGCCCGGTGAGCCCGGACCGGTGCCGGACGCGGCGACCCTGCACCGCCGCGCGGCGGTCACCGTGCCACCCGACCCCGCCCCGGTCGAGCAGGCCGAGATGCTCGCGACCTGCATCGACGCGACGACCCTGCGCTGGGTGGCCTCGGCGCTCGCGGCCACCCCGGTCGTCCGGCCGGTCGCGCCGTCGCCGCGGCCACGGCACCGTTCGCAGGTCGGCGGGGTCTGACCGGCCACACTGGTCGGGTGTCGCCGACCCGCTGGGTGCTGCACGTCGACCTCGACCAGTTCATCGCCGCGGTCGAGGTGCAGCGCCGTCCGGAGCTCGCCGGGCGGCCCGTCGTCGTCGGGGGCAACGGGGACCCCTCGGAACGGGCGGTCGTCGCCACCGCGTCCTACGAGGCGCGCGAGTTCGGGGTGCGTTCGGGGATGCCCCTGCGGGTCGCGGCCCGGCGGTGTCCCGACGCCGTCTTCCTGCCCTCCGACGGCCCCGCCTACGAGGAGGCGTCCGAGCGGGTCATGGCCGTGCTGCGCTCGTTCCCCGTCGTCGTCGAGGTGCTGGGATGGGACGAGGCGTTCCTCGGCGCCGTCACCGACGACCCCGAGGCGCTCGCCCACGACGTGCAGCGGGCCGTCACCGAGCGGACCGGGCTCTCCTGCACCGTCGGGATCGGGGACAACACCCTGCGCGCCAAGATCGCCACGGAGTTCGGCAAGCCGGCGGGGACGTTCCGGCTGACCCGCTTCAACTGGTTCGCGACGATGGGCGACCGGCCGACGACCGCGCTGTGGGGCATCGGCACCCGCACCGCGCGCCGGCTCACCGAGCTCGGGTACACGACCGTCACCGAGCTGGCCGAGGCCCGCCCCTCCGACCTCGCCGAGCGCATCGGTCCCGCGATGGGGCCGTACTACGTACAGCTGGCCCGTGGCATCGGTCGCGAGGAGGTGTCCGACGCGCCGCACGTCGCGCGCTCGCGCAGCCGGGAGACGACGTTCCAGCAGAACCTCGAGAGCTGGGCGGCCGTGCGCGAGGAGGTCGCGGCGCTCGCGCTGCGGGTCGCCGACGACGTCCGGGCCGAGGGCAGGCCTGCGCTGCGGGTGGGGGTCAAGGTGCGGTTCGCGCCGTTCACGACGCGGGGCCGGAGCGCGACGTTGCCGGCCCCGACCTCCGACCCTGACGACCTCGTCGCCGCCGCGCTCGCCGTGCTCGACCTGTTCGAGGAGCGGAACCGGCAGCGTCCGGTGCGGCTGCTCGGGGTGCGCGCGGAGTTCGGCCCGCCTCCCTGACCCGCAGCGCCGCCGGTCAGGACGGCCGCCGGTCAGGACGGCCGCCGGTCAGGAGACGGGGCGCCAGGCCGCGCGGCGCAGCGCCCGGTACACGACGCCCGCGTCGCCGAGCCGACGGCGCAGCAGCCGCTCCAGCCCGCCGATCGGGTAGAGGTTCTGCGGCGCGCGGGAGTCCTTGTAGCCGTGGGAGGCATAGCGCGCCAACGTCGCCTGGCTCAGCGCCGCCATCGCGGCGGCCTCTCCCGCGGCCAGGGCGGCACTGCACTCCAGCCGCACCACACCGGCCCACGGCGACCCTGGCGCGGTGGGCAGCCGCAGGTACCAGGTGTGGCGCCGCCACGACGTGCCCAGCAGGAACACCGGGGTCCGCTCGCCCGGCGCCAGCGCCGCGACGACCGGGTCCAGCGCGGGCGGCAGGTACCGCGTGCGGTGGGTCTTGATGTAGCCCAGCGCCCGGGGCAGGTGCTGGCGGCCGCGCAGCGGACCGTCGACGACGAGCAGGTCGTCCTCGGGGAGACCACCCGCCTCACGGGCCCGGGTGGCCGCCTCGACCTCGATCTCGCCGAGGCGGTGCTGCAGGGCCAGCCCGAGGGTCTGCGCGGGCGCCAGGTCGGCCCGCGGCGGCACGACGACCGCGTCGTAGCGCCCGGCCGGGGTCTCGACGTCGACCGCCTCCGGCGCCGTGGTCAGCAGCGAGCGCGCCACCCTGACGGCCGTCGGCTCCGCCCGCTCCCCCGCGCAGCAGACGACACCGGCCGCGTACGACGCGCAGAGCGCCGCCGCGGTCCCGTCACCCGACTCGACCCAGGCCTGCGCGTCGATGCGGCGCACGCCGTCGACGAACAGCGTGGCGGCGGGCGGGCGCACCGCGGGGTCGGGCGGGACGGGCGCCCAGCGGTCGGGGGCGAGCTCCACCGTCGCGTCGACCGTCGCCTCCGAGACGGCGCCCTCGTCGCCGGACTCCGCGTCGAGCCCGGTGCCGTACGACGGGTCCCAGGGATCGACGGTGAAGCGCATCCGCGTCGTGGTCACCGTGTCGGGCACGCGTGTCTCCGTCCGTCGGGGGCTGCGGCGATCGTCGCGGATCCGCGTGCCGCGGCGGTGCACCACCCCCGGTTCGGCGCGTCGCGTCTGCCGCACGGGCCCGCCACCCGCCGTTCACCGATCCGCGGGCGCGAACTGTCGGTGGGTGGTGCCAGGCTCGGCCACACCGCAACAGCCCGACCGGGCCCGACACTCACGGAGGTGTGAGATGGCCACTCACGAGGGGCAGTGGAAAGCCGGCACGCCGTGCTGGGTCGACCTCAACGTTCCCGACGTCCCCACTGCCACCGCGTTCTACTCCGCGGTGCTGGGATGGTCGTTCGTCGACACGGGCGCCGAGTTCGGCAACTACCAGATCGCGCAGGTCGACGGCAGGGCCGCGGCCGGCATCGGGCCGATCATGCAGGAGGGCCAGCCGTCGTTCTGGACGCTGTACCTGGCCAGCGACGATGCCGACGCGACCGCCAAGCTCGTCACCGACAACGGCGGGAGCCTCATCGCCGGCCCGATGGACATCCCGGGCAGCGGCCGGATGGTGATCGCCACCGACACCGCCGGCGCGGTGTTCGGGGTGTGGCAGACGCTGGGCATGAACGGTGCCGAGGTCGTCAACGAACCGGGCGGGCTGGTGTGGGAGGACGCCCGGCTCACCGACCCGGAGACGGCGCGCGCGTTCTACGCGGCGGTGTTCGGCTACACCTACGACGCCGTCGACGGCGCTCCGGAGGACTACACGACGTTCGCGCTCGACGGTGAGATCAAGGGCGGCATGGGCGGGCTGATGGGTGCGCCCGACGGCACGCCCAGTCACTGGATCGCCTACTTCGGCGCCGCCGACGTCGACGCGGCGGTCGCGCAGGTCCAGGCGAACGGCGGTTCGGTGATGATGGCTCCGCAGAACACACCGTTCGGCCGCATGGGGATCGTCGCCGACCCGTTCGGCGCCCCGTTCTGCCTGCACGGGGAGGTCACCGGGTGAGCGCCGCGGGGGCCCCGGCCCGGCACCGGGTCAGGGGCCCTCGCGCACGACCGTCGCGCTGCGCTGGTCGCGGCTGACCTGGAACCGGACCGGCACCCGTTCGGCCAGCGCCGCGACGTGCGTGATCACCCCGACCATCCGGTCGCCGCGTCCCGCGAGGTTCTCCAGCGTGCTCGCGACGATCTCGAGGTTCGCCTCGTCGAGCGTTCCGAAGCCCTCGTCGAGGAAGATCGAGTCGAGCCGCGCGGCGCCGTCGGCGGCGAGCGAGGACATCTGCGCCGACAACGCCAGCGCAAGCGCAAGGCTGGCCTGGAACGTCTCGCCGCCGGAGAGGGTCTTCACCGGGCGGTGCGCGTCGGCGTCGGCATGGTCGACGACGACGAACTCGCCGTGGTCGTGGGTCAACTCGAACTGGCCCCCGGACAGCTCCGCGAGGCTCTCGGAGGCGTCGGCGACGAGGACGTCGAGCGCGGAGGCGACCAGCCAGCGCGGGAACTGATCCGAGCGCAGCAGCTGCCCGAGCATGCGGGCGACCTGCTGGTTCTCCTCGGCCGCGGCACGGTCGGCACGCAGCCTGGCCGCCTCCGCGACGCGTTCGGCGAGCCGGTCGCGTGCCGCCTGCGCCTTGGCGTGCTCGGTGGCGACGACGGAGACCGCCCGCTGCACCAACCGGTCGGTCTCGTCGGCGGCGGAGCCG